>DATAVV010000054.1:0-29373 GCA_036267555.1 Streptosporangiaceae bacterium
TTCGGCGGGGTCCCCACCCGGACCTGCCTGGCCGTCGGCCCGGACTATGACGACCTCATCGACCCGGTGACGGGCGACCTCGAGTTGTACTGATACCTGGAGCGTTGGCTCAGCGGCTACAGCAGCGCCCTGCTACGGCGCAGGGGTCCGGGAGGGCCCTCGCGGGTTCGAATCCCGTACGCTCCTCGATGCTCCCACGGAGAGTGAACCTGCCAGGGCCGCAGGCGCCGTCCCGAAAACGGCTGGGCGCGCAAGCGCTGGCGTTCGAGTCGCCCGCTCTCCTCGACGCACCACAGCGAGATAGCTCAGCCGGTCAGAGCAGCGGCCCCATAAGCCGCAGGTCGTGAGTTCGAGTCTCACTCTCGCTACCACCAGTCCCGGGCCGTTAGCTCAGCGGTAGAGCGGCGGGCTTTTAACCCGCGGCGTCCAGGGTCCGAATCCCTGACGGCCCACGCGTCACATCAATCACGGCCCCATCGTCTATGGGTAAGATCGTGGCCCTTCAAGCCGCGGAACAGGGTTCGACTCCCTGTGGGGCTACCGCCAATTCCATGATCGCGAAGGTTTGGTCCCCGGAATGGGGGCAAGATCTTTCGCGATCATGAAAAGCGCGGCTGATGGCATGTCGTTCAATCGGCAGGACGCCTTCCCGTTAAGAAGGTCATAGGAGTTCGAGTCTCCTCGTGCCAGCGAAAACACCAGCGAAGGCACAATGGTGGCGTAGCTCAGCAGGTCAGAGCGCTGCTCCGTCAAGGCAGAGGTCGCGAGTTCGAGCCTCGTCGTCACCGCGGAAATGCCACGCTCCTGTGGTGAAAAGGAGATCATGCCGGATTACGGATCCGGCGGTGGGGGTTCGAGTCCCTCCGGGAGCGCTGCACGCCCGGCTAGCTCAAGGGACGGAAATAGCGGCATCCACTTGTATCCGCCAGGAGCGGCACGCCGGCAGACATGGATTTCTCCCGGCGGCGGCCACCGGCTTAGCTCAGTCTCCGTGACGGCCTCGCCCGGGACCTGCACGCGGAGCACCTCACCCCACCCGGCGTTCCTGACGTCGGCGAGGATCGTCTCCACTAACCAGCGTGCTATCGACGGCTTGCCGGTGAGCCCGTTAGCGATGACAGCGCCAGTGCTCGACTCCGAGAAAACCGCCCATTGAACAGCGATACCCATCGTGCTCTCCCCCCACGATCAGCGAGCCGGTTCCTCGGCCGCGTGATAAGGCCGTGCTGATCATGAACCTGTGCGAGATCACGGTCGTGACCTGCTGATTGGCAGTTTAGCTCCGCTGAGTGCCCCGGCCAGCGGCAGTTCCTGAGCGCGCAGGCCGGCACGATGCACGCCACGGGTTTGTGCCACGTCGACCGCGCGGTCCGTGGACGATCCCGTGGCACCCCATGTCCCCGTGGCGCAGCAGGAAAGCGCGGCTGTTTCCGGAACAGCAGGTCGCCCGTTCGAGTCGGGCCGGGGACGCCGCGACGCACGACTCGCCGGCGCGGGAGGCGGTCCGCAGGACCGACTCACCCCTCGATGCTCCGCTGTGGACGCTGTCGGCCCCCACAGGCGACGGATGTGACCGTGAAATTAATTGATGCGATTACGCTTGTCACTTTCTGTCATATTATGAAGACTTAGAGTGATGTAACCTGATTAGACGGGGTGTAACTGGTCTGGTTCTTTAGGGCCTTAAAGGGGGATTCGTGACTGGCGAAGCGCTGACTGCGTGTGTTCACGCAAGCTCGGACGCCCGGTGAGCAGACTTGCCTGGGTACTCGTACGCCGGGTGAGCAGGCTTGCCTGGGTACGGGCGGCCGTGGCGGCGGGGTTCGACACCCTGGCCTGGGTGAGCGGTCTTCTCGTCACGGCCGCGGTGGCGGCCCCGGAGGGGACGCGGATGTCCCGGGCCGTGCTCGGCGGGGTGCCGGCGATCTTCATGGTGGTGACCGGGTGCGGCCTAGCCGCCGGGTTGTACCGGCGCCGTTACCTGCGCGGGAGCCGGGACGAGGTGCGGGCGGTGATCGTCGCCGGCGGCCTGGCCGCAGGCTGCCTGACAGGTATCGGCCTGGCGTTCGGCGGCGGCCGGTGGATACTGCCCGGCATCGTGCTGAACGCGGCGTTCGTCCTGGCGGTGATGCTCGGGGCGCGGTACGTGAACTTCGCCGCGCGGCTGCGGCCGCGGCGGCCCGCGCCGACCGCGGAGAAGATCATCGTGTTCGGGGCCGGGGAGGCGGGCGCCCAGCTGATCGGCCGGCTGGCCGCCCGGCCCGGCGGGTCATACCGGCCGGTGGCCATCCTGGATGACGACCCGCTCAAGCGGCGGCTGCGGATCCATGGCGTCCCGGTCTGCGGCGGCCGCGCCCGGCTGGCCGAGGTGGCCGCCAGCACCGGGGCCCGGGTGCTGGTCATCGCGATCGCCGGGCGGAGCGGGCGGGTGATCCGCGACCTGACCGAGGCGGCGGAGGGCTGCGGCCTGGTCCCGAAGGTGATCCCGTCGGTGCTGGAGCTGCTGACCGGCGGGGCGCGGATCGAGGGCGTGCGTGACCCGCGCATCAGCGACCTGCTCGGCCGCCCGGCCGCCACCACCGACGTGGCGGCGGTGCGCGAGTACGTGGTGGGCAAGCGGGTCCTGGTCACCGGGGCCGGCGGATCCATCGGCGCCGAGCTCTGCCGCCAGCTGCACAAGCTCGGGCCGGCCTGCCTGATCATGCTGGACCGGGACGAGTCAGCCCTGCACGCGGTCCAGCTCGCCCTGTACGGGCGGGCCCTGTTCGATTCCGAGGAGACCGTGCTGGCCGACATCCGCGACCGGCGCCGGATGCGGGAGGTCTTTGCCAGGTTCCGGCCCGACATCGTCTTCCACGCCGCGGCCCTCAAGCACCTGGCGCTGCTGGAGCTGTGGCCGGGCGAGGCGGTCAAGACCAACGTCCTGGGCACGCTCGCCGTCCTGGAGGCCGCGGCCGAGTTCGGCGTCCAGTCGTTCGTCAACATCTCCACCGACAAGGCCGCGAACCCGATCAGCGTGCTCGGCTACTCCAAGCGGATCACCGAGCGGCTCACCGCCCACATGGCGGCCCAGGCTGGCGCGACGTACCTGAGCGTGCGGTTCGGCAACGTCCTCGGCAGCCGCGGGTCGGTGCTCACCACCTTCTCCGCGCAGATCGCCGCGGGCGGCCCGGTCACCATCACCGACCCGGGCGTGACCCGCTACTTCATGCTCGCCGACGAGGCGGTCCAGCTCGTGCTGCAGGCGGCCGTGATCGGCCGGGGCGGTGAGGTGCTGGTACTCGACATGGGGCAGCCGGTGCGGATCGCCGACATGGCGCACCGGCTGGCGGCCGGCCGCGGCCGCGAGGTCGACGTCGTGTTCACCGGCCTGCGGCCGGGGGAGAAGCTGCATGAGGACCTGTTCGGGCCAGGGGAGCACGATCAGCGGCCGTGTCACCCGCTGATCAGCCAGGTCCCGGTGCCCGAGCTGAGTCCCGGTCAGGTGGCCGGGCTCGACCCCGACGCCGATCCGCGGGCACTGCGGCAGGTACTGGCCCGGCACGCCTGTGCCCCCGGGCACGGCGTGCTGGACGTCCCGGCCCAGGACCTCCAGACGGTCCCGGGGCCCAGGATACGTCCGGCCGCCTCACCACGGCGCTCCGGTTAGGGGGGCGGTGCAGCATGGGCCCAGCCAAGCTCGGCGAGCCTCGTCATCAGCCCGTCAAGCAGCGCGGCGGTATCGGCGTAGGCTCGCAGCGGGGCGCCGGTCGGGTCGGGCACGTCGTCGTCGGCCGAGCCGCCGAGCAGCGACGCGCGGGCCCGGCCGTCGTGAGCGCGGGCCAGCCAGGCGGCGAACGGCTCGCCCGGGGCCCGCGGCCCGATCCGCTCGCCCCGCCGGATGAGCTCGTTGAGGGTGAACGCGCGCGGCCAGGCGGCCGGCTCGGTAACCACGGCGTACCGCAGGTTCTCCCGGGCCATCGCCAGCACCAGGCCGGCCCGGGCCAGGTCATCGGGCCGGGCCGCGCGGCTGCGATGCGAGGCGATCTCGATCCCGTAGTCGGCCATGACGGTGACGGCGGCCGGGTCAGGCGGCATGCCGTCGCCGAGCATCCCGGCCGAACGGACCGGCACCGTCACGCCCAGCCGGTCCAGTCGCCGGGCCAGCAGCGGGGCGCCCATCGGCGAGCGGCACACGTTGGCCGTGCACAGCACGAGGACGCCGGCCTGCGGGCCGGCGTCCCACGGCGGCCGCGCCGCCGGGATAGCACCACCGGAATTCATCACGGTATTGCCGGAAAATACCTTTCCTCCGATAGCGCAAGGCTGGATTTCCCTGACTTTAGGCGGACATCAGGTGAATATATTAAGATAGCCAGTTTTGTTGGCACCGGAATGCTTTGCATGACACGAGATAAAACTCTAGTACGGCTCGCATGCCGTATACTTGGAATTCCCTCAATATGTTCGGAACGCAATACGGATGTGACAGTTCCTGGGGGCTGGCACCGGCATTCTGCCAAGCAGAAGGACACTTAATTATGGCCGAACTCGGCACCGAGCCGTCGTTTCGTGCATACCTCCATGTCCTGCGCCGCCGGAAATGGTGGCTGGCGTCGATCACCCTGCTCGGGCTCGCGGCCAGCCTGGCGCTGTCGCTGACCGCGCACAAGCAGTACTCGGCCACCGCGCAGCTTCTCGTGCAGCCGTCGGTCACCGCGGCCAGCGCGGGCACCGTCCCGCAGCCGGTCACCCAGACCGACGTGGCCACCGAGCTGCAACTGGTCACCAGCGCTCCCGTGGTCCAGGCGGTGCGCGGCACGCTGGGCAGCGCCCCGGCGGTGTCGGCCGCGCAGGTGGCCCAGACGAACGTGATCGCGATCACCGCCACCAGCCCGATCCCGTCAAGGGCGGCCCGTATCGCGAACCTGTACGCGAAGGCGTTCGTGCAGTACCGCGAGCAGGTGGCGAGCAGTAGCCTGGCCAGCGCCGAGACGCAGCTGCGGTCGGAGATCTCCGCGCTGGCGAAGCAGATAAGTTCCCTCGGCGGCAATCCGGCCTCCGCGGCGGTGTCGGCACTGCTCAACCAGGAGGCGGTGCTGAAGGAGCAACTGGCCCAGATGCAGGTCAGCGGGGCGGCCAACACCGGCGAGGTGGAGCTGGTCACGCCCGCGCTCACCCCGGTGTCGCCGAGTTCGCCCAAGCCGGTCCAGGACGCTCTGCTCGGCCTGGCCGCCGGGTTCGCCCTCGGCCTCGGCGCGGTGTTCCTGCGGGAAAGCCTGGACGACCGGCTGGCCTCCAAGGATGCGGCCGAGCGCGCGGGGGGCGCGCCGGTGCTGGCGATGACCCCGCTAGTGGCCTCCGGGCGGCGGCCGGAGCCGGTGGTCACGGTGCTGGCCGAGCCGAGTTCACCGGGTGCCGAGGCCTACCGGTCGCTGCGCACCTCGCTGCAGTTCGCCCGGCAGGAACGGCGGCTGCGGGTGATCTTGGTGACCAGCCCGGCGGTCGGCGACGGCAAGACGTCCACCCTGGCCAACCTGGGCGTGGTCTTCGCCCGGGCCGGCGAGCGGGTCCTGCTCGTCTCGGGTGACCTGCGCCGGCCCAGGATCGGCGAGTTCTTCGGTATCGACGAACGGGTGGGCCTGACCAGCATCCTGCTCGGCGAGCACACGCTGGAGCAGGCCCTGGTGCCGGTGCCCGACGTCGACCGGCTCACCCTGCTGCCGGCCGGCCCGATCCCGCCGAACCCGGCCGAGGTGCTCAACGGCGACCAGGTGCGGGACATCGTCGGCCGGCTCCGCGAGCAGTTCGACCTGGTACTCATCGACAGCCCGCCGGTGCTGCCCGTCACCGACGCCGCGATCTTGTCCCAGTACGCGGACGCCACGCTGATGCTGGCCGCCGCGGGCCAGACCCGGCGAGCCGACCTGCACCGGGCCGCGGAGAAGCTGGACCAGGTCGGCGCCACGGTCCTGGGCGTCGTGCTGAACAAGGTGACCAAGCAGACCAGCCGCGAGTACGGCTACGGCTACGGCGACACCTACGGCTACGGGCGGCACACGTACCGGCCGTTCAGGCGACGGGAGGCAGCGGGGGCCGACGCGGAGCACCTGAACGGGAACAGCAAGCTGAGGGCCGCATCACACACTGATCCGGCCTGAGCCGGGACAGCGGTTCGGCCCGTTTCGTGCCCGGGGGGAGGGACCGGCATGTCCATGTCGGAGGGGCTTACCACGGTGCTCGCCGTCACCGCGTGCGGTGCGGTGGTCGCCGGGACCGAGGCCATGGCGATTCCGCTGCTGCGCCGGGCGGCCATCGTCGACGTGCCCGGGCACCGTTCTTCGCACGTCGTCCCGACCCCGCGCGGCGGCGGGATTCCCGTCGTCGCCGGACTGCTGGTCGCGGCGGGGCTGATCGGCGGTCTCGACGCGACGTTCTTCGCCTCGGCCGTGGCCGCGTTCGGGATGCTCGGGACGGCCGAGGACATCCGCGGCCTGACCGTCCGGTGGCGGCTGGCCCTGCAGGCCTGCGGCGCCCTGATGATCGCCGTCCTGCTGGTCAGCGGTCTGGCCGTGCCCGTGCCGGCGCTGGCGCTGCTGGTCGTGCTGTGCACCGCGTGGATCACCGGGTTCGTGAACGCCTTCAACTTCATGGACGGCGTCAACGGCATTTCCGGTGCGCACGCCCTGGTCGCCGGCCTGGTCTACGCCGGCCTGGGCTGGTGGCTGCATGACGGGTTCCTGGTCCCGGCGGGCGCGGCGGTGGCCGTCGGCGCGCTCGCCTTCCTGCCGTGGAACGCCGGCCGGGCCCGGGTGTTCCTCGGTGACGCGGGCAGCTACGCGCTGGGCGCGGTGCTGGCCACGCTGGCCGCGTACGCGGTCCTGCAGGGCGTCCCGGTCGAGGCCGCCGGCGGCCCCTTGCTGCTCTACGTCGCCGACACCGCCTGGACGCTGCGGCGGCGCGTCCGGGCCGGCCAGCGCTGGTCCGAGCCGCACCGCAGCCACGTCTACCAGCGGTGGTGCGACGCCGGGTGGTCGCACCAGCGGGTGGCGGCGACGGCTGCGGCCACCACGGCCCTGCTCAGCCTGCTCGGCGCGGCCAGCCTGACCGGGTCACCGGTGCTGCGCGCCGCCGCCGACCTGGCCGGGGCGTGGGTCCTCGTGACCTATCTGCGCTCGCCGGCGCGGCTGGCGGCCCGCGCCGCGCGGACCGCGCGCGAGAAGGTGGCCGCGGCGTGAAGATCCTCATCGTCACCCACTACTTCCCGCCCGAGACCGGGGCGCCGCAAGCCAGGCTGTCCGGCCTGGCCGCGGCCTGGGCCGCCGGCGGCGACGAGGTCACCGTGCTCACCGGCATGCCGAACCACCCGACCGGGGTGATCCCGCCCGAATACCGCGGCGCCATCCGGCGCCGCGAGCGGCGTGACGGGTACCGGGTGCTGCGCACCTGGCTGTACGCCACCCCGAACGAGGGGATGGCCCGCAAGACCCTCGGCCACCTGAGCTTCATGGCCAGCGCCGTGCTGCTCGGCGCGCGGGCCAGCGGCCCAGCCGACGTGGTCGTGGTCTCCTCGCCCACCTTCTTCTCCATCGGCGCGGGCGCTGCGCTGGCCCGGCTCAAGCGCGCCCGGCTGGTGGTGGAGATCCGCGACCTGTGGCCCGCCATCTTCGCCGAGCTCGGCGTGCTGACCAGCCGCCCGCTGATCCGGCTGCTGGAGCGGCTGGAGCTGGCCGCGTACGCGGCGGCCGACACCGTGATCGTGGTGAGCGACGGCTTCCGCGCCAACCTGATCGGCCGCGGCGTGTCGGCCGGCAAGGTGCACACCATCCGCAACGGCGTGAGTTCGGCGGAGTTCGACCCGGACGCCGCGGCCGACCCTGAATTGCGGGCCGCCCTCGGCGCCGGCCCCGGCGACTGCCTGGTGCTCTACGCCGGTACCCACGGCATCTCGCAGGGGCTTACCTCGGTGGCCGACGCCGCGGGCCGGCTGGACGGCGAGCCGGGGATCAGGTTCGCGTTCGTCGGCGAAGGCGCGGACAAGGCGCGGCTGGAGCAGCGGGTCGCCGAAAGGGGCCCCGGCCGCGTCACGCTACGGCCCGGTGTACCGCACGAGCAGGTCTCGGCGCTGCTGGCCGCGGCCGACATCTGCCTGGTCCCGCTGCGCGACGTGCCGCTGTTCTCGTCGTTCATCCCGTCGAAGATGTTCGAGTACCTGGCCGCGGGCAAGCCCGTCGTGGGCGCGCTGGCCGGCGAGTCCGCGCAGATCCTGCGCGAGGCCGGGGCCTGCGTCGTGCCACCCGGGGACAGCGCGGCTCTGGCGGAGGTCATCAGGACGCTGGCCGCCGACCCGGCGCGGCGAGCGGAGATGGGACGGCGGGGCCGCTGCTACGTGGAGAAGTACTTCGACCGCGGCAGCCTGGCCCGGCACTACCGCAAGCTCCTGGGGGACAGACGGTGAAACTCTTCGTCCTCGGCGGGAGCGGCTTCCTGGGGGGGTACGTGCTCCACGCGGCGGCCCGGGACGGCTACCAGGTGCTGGCGCTGGCCCGCAGCGCGGCCGCCGCGGGCATGGTGGCGGCCCGCGGCGCGC
Source organism: Streptosporangiaceae bacterium (assembly GCA_036267555.1). GTDB lineage: Bacteria > Actinomycetota > Actinomycetes > Streptosporangiales > Streptosporangiaceae > JASHPR01. Next base: position 8,570 of record DATAVV010000054.1, read on the forward strand.
GGCCGGTCGCCGGTGACCTCGCCGACCCCGCCCAGCTGGACCAGGCGTTCGCCGCGGCCGCCGCGCAGGGTTGCGATGTGCTGGTCTGCCTGGCCTCGCTGGGCTTCGGGCACGGACCGGCCATCGTGGCCGCCGCCGAGGAGGCCGGGATCAAGCGGGCCGTCTTCGTCTCCACCACCGCGGTGACGACGGCCCTGCACCCGCCGACCAAGCAGGTCCGGCTGGCCGCGGAGGAGGAGATCCGCCGCTCCGGCCTGGACTGGACGATCCTGCGGCCGACGATGATCTACGGCGACGCCGACGACCGCAACCTGTCCCGGCTGCTGCGGCTGCTGACGAAGACGCCGGTGCTGCCGGTCCCGGGCCGGGGCAGCGGCCTGCACCAGCCGGTACACGTGGCCGACGCCGCCGCCGCCGTGCTGGCCGCGGTGCAGCGGCCGGCCGCCGTCGGCTCGCTGTACAACGTGGCCGGGCCCGAGCCGCTCCCGTTCGGCGAGCTGCTGCGGGCCTGCGCCCGCGCGGTCAGGAGCGGCACCAGGTTCCTGACCGTCCCGCTCGCGCCGCTGGTCACGCTGGCCCGGGGATACGAACGGATCAGCCGCCAGCCCCGGCTCCGTGCCGAGCAGCTGCTGCGGCTCGGCGAGGACAAGGCCTTCGCCATCGACGACGCGGTTCGCGATCTCGGCTATGCTCCGCGCCCGTTCGCTGACGGCATCGCCGAGGAAGCCCGCCTCCTAGGCCTGATCGCATGACCCCCGCCGAAGTCGCCCGCCTGGGCCGCACCGTGGCGCAGTTGCGGCCGGCCCAGGCCGTGCACCGGGTCCGGCTGCGTGCCCAGCTGGCCGCCCTGCGCCGTTTCCCTCCGGCGGCCCGGGTTCTCCCCGCACCCGTCCCGTCGGCCGCCGTCGGCTGGCCAGCGGGGTTCGAGCCGCTGGACGCACGGGTCCCGGCGCACCGCCTCAGCCTGGCCGACCTCACCGCGGACAAGATCACCTTGCTCGGCCTGACCCGGGACCTGGCCGGCGACCCCGGCTGGCGGCACGCCGACGCATCCCGGCTGTGGCGCTTTCACGTGCATTACTGGGACTGGGCCTGGGGCCTGGCGTCGGACCCGGACCGCGCGGCCGCCCGGATCGGCTTCGCCCGGATATGGCGCTCCTGGCAGGCGGCCGCCACCTTCGCTCACCCCGACGCCTGGCATCCTTATCCCGCGGCCCTGCGCGCCTGGTCGTTGTGCGGCCTGCACCGCGACCTGGTGGCCGGCAGCGACCTCGAGCCGGCCTTCACCGCCGCGCTCGCGGCCCACGCCGGGTTCCTGCGCCGTCACCTGGAATACGACGTCGGCGGCAACCACCTGATCAAAGGGCTCAAGGCAGTGACCGGCCTGGCCGTCTTCTTCGGCGACGAACGGCTGCTGCAGCAGTCCCTGCGGCGCCTGGGCCGCCAGGCCCGACGGCAGGTTCTCGGCGACGGCGGCCACTTCGAGCGCGCTCCCGCCTACCACTGCCAGGTGCTCGCGGACCTCGTCGACGTGGCGGACCTACTCCGGGCGTCAGGCCGGGAGCCGCCCGCGGAGATCGCCGCGGCCATCGCGGCCATGCGGCGCTGGCTGGGCGCCGTGCTCACCCCCGAGGGCCAGGTCCCCCTGCTCAACGACGGCTACCCGGTGGACTGCGGCCTGCTCGCCGCGCTGCACCCGGAGGCGGCCCCCCAGACCCCAGCGGAACCGCTGCTCGTCCTGCCGGACACCGGGCTGGTCCGGATGACTGTGGGCGGCTGGCACCTACTCGCCGACGTCGGGCCGCCGTGCCCGAGGTCGCTGCCGGCCCACGCGCACGCCGACACGTTCGGCTGCCTGGTGCACGTGGACGGGGTCCCGCTGCTGGCCGACACCGGCACGTCCACCTACGAGCCCGGGCCGGTGCGCGGCTACGAGCGGTCCACCGCCGCGCATAGCACCGTGCAGCTGGACGGGGCGGACTCGACCGAGGTCTGGGGCACGTTCCGGGCCGGGCGGCGGGCCCGGGTCAGCGGGCTCGCCGCCGAGGCCAGCCGGGTCGGGATCCGCTGCGAGGCGGTCCACGACGGGTTCCGGCACCTGCCTGGCCGCCTGCGGCACCGCCGCCGGTGGACGCTCACGATCGGCGGGCTGCTCGTCGAGGACGCGGTGACCGGGCGCGGGCGGCACGAGGTCGTCGTCCGCTGGCAGCTCGCGCCGGGCTGGTCCGTGCGGATCGCGGGGGACACGGCTTATCTGTACGGTCCGGCCGGCGCCTTCGTCGCCACCGTCACCGCGAACGTCCCGGTGCTACTCACAACCGCATCCCGGCCGGTCGCCGCCGGGTTCGGGATCAGGGCCGACGCACCGGTGCTGACCTGCCGGGCGGACGCGCCGCTGCCGGTCCTCATCACCACCACATGGAGCCGCGCCGCGGGTGGCGGCGCGCACGCGGAAGGGTCATAGGGTCGCCATGAAGCAAGTCGTCCAGCCGGTCAGCGGGGGGCCGGTGGAGATACTCGAGGTCCCCCGGCCGGTGATCAGCCCGACCGAGGTGCTGGTGCGCACCGTGGCCTCGGTGATCTCGCCGGGCACCGAGGGAGCGGTCACCGCGCTGGCCAGGTCGAGCCTGCTGGCGAAGGCGCGGGCGCGGCCGGACCTGGTCCGTCAGGCGGTGCGCAAGGCGCAGGCCGAGGGCATCCCGGCGGTGGCCCGCGCGGTCCGCGGCCGGCTCGCCGCCGATCTGCCCCTCGGCTACTCCGCCGCGGGGGTGGTGGCCGAGGTCGGCTCCGCCGTCGACGGGATCAAGGTCGGCCAGCTGGTGGCGACCGGCGGCGCGGGCAAGGCCAGTCACGCCGAGTTCCAGGCCGTGCCCTGGCTGCTGTGCGCGGCCGTACCGGAAGGAGTCCCGGCGCAGGACGCCGCGTTCGCCACGCTCGCGTCCATCCCGCTGCACGCCCTGCGGTTGTCCGGAGCGGGCCCGGGCGCCAAGGTCGTAGTGCTCGGCCTGGGGCTGCTCGGCCAGCTCGCGGCGCGGCTGGCGATGGCCTCCGGCTGCGATGTAGCCGGCATCGACCCGAGCGGATTCGCCAGGCAAACGGCGGCCGCCGCGGGCGTCCGCGCCCTGGACGAGGCGGGCCCCGCGACCACCGAGCAGGTGCTCGGCTGGTCCCGGGGGCGGGGCGCGGACGCGGTGCTCGTCTGCGCCGCGGATGCCTCGTCCGGCCCGATGAGGCGGACACCGGAGCTGTGCCGGGACCGCGCCGTCGTGGTGATGGTGGGCGACGTCGGCATGCCGCCCCGCCGGGCCCCGTTCTACCAGCGCGAGATCTGCCTGATGTTCGCCCGGTCCTACGGCCCGGGCCGCTACGAGCCTTCCTATGAGGCGTGGGGGGTCGACTACCCGGCCGGGCAGGTGCGCTGGACCGAGGGCCGGAACCAGGAGGCCGTGCTCGACCTGCTCGGCGCGGGGCGGTTGCGGGTGGATGACCTGGTCACCCATTCGTTCGGTATCGAGCGGGCGGATGAGGCCTACCGGCTGATCGAGGAGCGGACCGAGCCGCGGCTGGCGATCGGCCTCAGCTACCCGGCCGCGGTCGGCCCGGACCATCCGGTCCTGGTCAGGCCGGCCCCGCTGGCCGGGGCCGGCCCGGACGGCCGGGCCCAGCCCGGCGTGGGCTGGATCGGCGCGGGTGCCTTCTCCACCGGCACGCTGCTGCCCGCCTTCCGGGCCGCCGGGTTCGCGCGGTTCGTGGCGGTCGCCACGGCCAGCGGCCTCTCGGCGCGGCGGGCCGCGGAGCGGTACGGGTTCGAGAAGGCGGTCACTGGCGCGGACGCCGTCATCGACGACCCTGACGTCGGCCTGGTGGTGATCGCCACCCCGCACGACGTGCACGCGGACCTCGCCGCCCGGGCCCTGGCGGCCGGCCGGGACGTGTGGTGCGAGAAGCCGCTCGCGCTCACCCTCACCGAGGTCGACGAGGTGGCGAAGGCCTGGCGGTCCTCGGGCCGCCAGCTCACCCTGGGCTTCAACCGGCGCTGGGCGCCGGCCACCCGGGCCGCGCAGCGGGCCCTGGCTGGGGTGCCGGGCCCCAGGCTGCTGGTCTACCGGATCGCCGCGGGCCGGGTACCGGACGGCCACTGGTATCTCGACCGGCGCCAGGGCGGCCGCCTGCTCGGCGAGGTCTGTCATTTCGTCGACCTCGCGCAGGCGCTCGTGGGGGGCGGCATCGATGATGCGGTGGGCGTCCTGGGCGGAGACGAACGGCCGGGAAACGACGGCGTGGTGATGGCGCTGCGGTTCACCGACGGTTCGCTTGCCGCCATCGCGTACGGCAGCACCCCGCCGGTGGCGGGCAAGGAATGGATCGAGGTGCTGGCCGGGTCGCATCAGGTGATCATCGACGACTTCCGGTCCGTCCGGCAGGACGGCCGGCCCCTGTGGAAGGGGCGGCAGGACAAGGGCCATCGTGCCCACGCGGCCGCGTTCGGCCAGGCGGTGCGCGGCGGTGCGGGGATGCCGACCGAGACGATGCTCGGCACCATGCGGGCCACCATCGCGGCCTCCGACCGGGCCCGGGCGTCATGACCGCCGGGGTGATCGTGGACGCGGCCGGCGGCCAGCTGGGTGGCGCCGCGCGGTTCCGGTTCGAGCTGCTCGGCTACCTCGACCGCACCGGCCGGGCTGATGTGCAGGTCATCGGCTCGCAACGGCAGGTTTCCCCGGGCTGGCTGGTACGCCGCGAGATGGCCGGCGGGAGGAACGGCAGGCGGGTGGCGCTCAACAACGTGGGGTTCTTCACCCGGGGCGGCCAGCGGTGGACGTTGCTCCGCAATGCCCTGGACTTCCTCACCGAGGACGAGGAAGCCGCACTCCGCCCGCCCTCCCTGCGCACTGTGGTGCGCCGTGACGCGGTGCGGCTGGCCGCGCGTCGGTCCGATGTCCTGGTCGTGCCGTCCACGGCCATGGCCGAGCGCGTGGCCACGATCGCGCCCGGCCTGCGCCGCCGGATCGTGGTACGGGCGCATCCCGTCTCGGCCGACCCCCCGTCGCGGCGGCCCAGGGAGAACGCGATCATCTGCCCGGTGGTGTTCAAGCCGTACAAGCCGATGGCGGAGCGACTTGGCGCGCTGCTCCAGACCGTCGGCGAACTCGGCGATGACTCGGTGCGTGTGCTGGTGACGGCGGCCCGGGACGAACTGCCCGAGGCGCTCGCGGGCCACCCCCGGGTCGAGCTGATCGGCCGCCTGCCGCACGCCAGGCTGCGCGAATGGCGGGCCCGCAGCCTGGCGGTCTTCTTCCCGACTGATCTCGAGTCGTTCGGCTACCCGCTGGCCGAGGCACGGGTCAGCGGGCAGCCCGTCATCGCCTGCGACACCGAGCAGAACCGCGAAGTGGCCGGCACCGCCTTGTGCGGTTATTCACCGGATGATCCCGCTTCCTTGCGGCGGGCCGTCGAGCTCGCGCTGACGACGCGGGTCGCGCCCGACCCGGCGCCGTTCGACCCCGATCGTTACTTCGACTGGCTGCTGGGAGCACCGTGATGACCGAGCCCGGCACTGCCTCCCCGCTGAAGCTCAGGGTGGCCCGGATCGTGACGAGCGACGTGGCCGGCCGCCTCATCGGCGCGCTGTCGGCGCACCGGGTCCGGCACCATGGCTTGGTGTTCGACGTCCGCAGCAGCGACTTCTCGCCCCGGGTACGGGCCCAGATGTTCTGGGGGATATACGAGAGCGCCGAGACCAGGATGATCCGTGACCAGCTCCGCGGCAGCACCACGGTAGTGGAGCTCGGCAGCAGCCTCGGCGTCACCTCGGCCCATATCGCGGCGCTGATGGCGCCGGGCGGGCATCTGGTGTGCGTCGAGGCCAACCCGCGGCTACTGCCGGGGCTCAGGGACCGGCTGGCGGGCCGCGCCGGGTCGCTGCGGGTCGACGTCGTGCACGCCGCGGTGGCCGGGCACTGCGGCGACGCGGCCCTCATGGTCTCGGCCACGACGGTCGGCTCCCGCGTCGGCGCGGCTCGGCCAGGGGAGACCGCGGTCACGGTGCCTGCCCTCACGCTGTGCGAGATCCTGCGTCGGACCGGGGTGGGTGACTTCGACCTGGTCTGCGACATCGAGGGTGCCGAGTCCGCCTTCTTCCTGCGGGATCCCGGCGTGCTCGGCCGGTGCCGACGGGCGGTTGTCGAGCTGCACGACAGCACCGACGGCGGCCGGAGGGTGCCGGTGTCCGCGCTGCTCGAGGCGGCGGTGGCGGCCGGCTTCCGGGTCGTGCGCCGGCACGGGCCCGTGGTCGCCCTGGCCCGGTCGTTACGGGGCGGACCCGCGCCCTGCGGCCAGGCACAGCCGGGCCGCCTCCCCGACCGTGCGGGCGAACGCGGCTGGCCCGAACCCTTCCGCCCGGATGGCGCCGGCCTGCTGGATCCTGCCGAGCAGCGCCCGGTCGCGCAGCAGGCGGCCGACCCGCTCGGCCAGCATGGCCGGCTCACCGGACCGGTAGACGAATCCGGTCACGCCGTCCTCGATCAGGTCGCCGGGCCCCCATACCGCGGTGGCGTCGCTGACGATCACGGCCGCACCGGCGGCCATCGCCTCGATGGTGACCAGGGTCCGCATGTCCAGTCGGGACGGCGCCACCATCACGTCAAGACCGGCCAGCAGCCCGGGCATCTCGGTGGTGTTGGCGAAGCCGCGGAAGCGGACCCGGTCGGCCACGTCCAGCCTGGTGGCCAGGGCCCGCAGCCCGGGCAGGTCGGGGCCGTCGCCGACCAGCGTGACCGACCAGGCCCGCTCACGCGGCAGCAGCGCGACCGCGCGGATCAGCTCGTCGGCGCCCTTGCGGGGGATCAGCTTGCCCGCGAAGCCGATCCGCAGCTCGCCGTCGTCCCCGTACCGCCCGGCCCGCGCCGCCCCGAACATCTCGGTATCGGCGGGGCAGACGCCCGCCCAGATGCGGCGCGGGTCCATGCCGTACCTGATGTAGAACTCGCGGTTGAAGGTGCCGGTCGACAGGGCGCCCGCACACCGGGGCAACAGCAGCCGCAGGGCGGCGCCCCTGGTCGCGCGGTGCCGCCCGCTTGAGGCATGCTGCCACGTGGTGTCCCCGTACAGCAGCAGCCGCGTCCGGGTCAGCTGGCTGTAGACGATCGCCGTCCGGGCGGCCGGGGATGCCCACCCGTAGCACAGGATCACGTCCGGCCGGGCGGCGCGCAGCCGCCGGGCCAGCCAGCACGCCCGCCCGGCTGCCGTCCGGCCGGGGTCGGGCACCGACCAGGGATACCCGGCGAGCAGGTCGATGTCCCACGAGACCCGCCGGGCGAATCCGGAGTCGTGGGCGTGCCCGGGCGTGGACCAGTAATAGACGTGCGCCTGAAGACCAGGCTCGTCGGCCAGCGCCTGGAAGGCGCGCGCGAAATGCTGGGCCGGGTGATCGATGACGAGCGCGATGCGCAAGGCCCTGTTAGGGATCCCGGTCCGGGACACTCCCGCCCCCGTTCTGTGCCGAGTCAGTTGATCGGATCTGCCCGGGCGACGGAGACCGCCGCGCCCGCCTGCGGAAGGTGAGGCACGTGGCCACCAGCCAGACCAGGAGCGTTCCTGGGAGGCCGGCGAGCATGCCCTCCCAGCCGTTCTCCTGCTTCACCAGGCTGGGGAACAGCAGCAGGAACAGGAACACCGCATGCGGATTGGCTGTCACGTCGAGGGCCTCGTCGAGGAACCGGGCCGCGCAGCCGAGCAGGAACATCCCCATGATCGCTGGAATCCAGCCGCCGTGCCGGTACAGGTCGCCCACCGGCGGGATGGCGTAGGACGTGAACACGTTGGCGGGCACCTGGTAGTAGACCTGGCCGAACTGGTAGCCGCCGTCCAGGATAGGCTTGCCCGGCCACAGCGCCCGCGGGACCAGGTCGGCGGCGGGTGCCTCGATGAGCTGCACGGGACTCTGGTAGGCGAACTGGGTCGGCGTGCGCTGGATGATGATCGCGGGGCTGTCGATCTCCCTGAGCCGGCTCAGCATGTAGCTGGTCGAGGTCGAGAGCACCCCGGCGGCATCCCCCGTGGTCACCGTCTGGACCAGGATGCCGGGCCCGGCGCTGATCGCCTGGCCGGTGGACAACGTTCCTGACCCGTTGCGGGCGGCGTCGCGGTACGCCTGATTGAACGGGACGACGACCAGGAGGAAGGCGATCATCGCGAAGGCCAGCAGGCCCTTGTGCATCGTGCGCCGGGCGGTGGTGAAGGGGATGGCGACGGCGAGGATCGTGATGATGAAGCTCTGCTTGCCCCCGGCGACGGCGCCGATCACGATCTCCGCGAGGGCGAGAACGGCCATGGTCACCCGGGCGCCAGGTATGCGTTCCCGGTAGACCTGCAGTGCCGAGGCGGCCACGGCCAGTGGCGCGAACAGGCTCAGGAAGCTCAGCCACTGATGGTAGCTGGAGGCTGAGATGACGGCCGACCTGACCTCTCCGACGTAGCCGAACCGCCCGGTGGTGACCGCGGTGGCGACCCTGGCCGCGGTGCCGACCCCGTAGAGGATCCACGGGGTGAGCAGGCTGCGCACGTCGGGGGTCCGCCTGAGGCTCAGCGCCGCCACCGCCCGCTTCCCCAGGTGGGTGGCCGGCCGGCCGGGACCGACGAGATAGCCGATCACCCACAGCGTCATCCCCACCGCGACCAGCCACAGCGCCCGAAGCACGCTGGACAGGGATATCTGCGTCGCGGTGCCCGTCTGCGCCTGCGCCCAGGTCAGCGAGGCCAGCCCGAAGGCGACGCCGTACCACAGCAGGGTCCACGAGCCGAACCACCAGCGGCCCAGCCCGAGCCACCGGCCGCGTCCCCCGCCGACCAGGACCAGCAGGCTGGCGGCGTAGACGGACAGGCTCATGCTCCCCCAGGTCACCGCCTGGGCCGGCCGGCCCGTGCTGGCCAGGGCCTGCCCCGACAGCGCGACCGCGGCGCCGAGCAGGACGGCGGCCCCGCTGATCCAGCGGGGCGCCACCGCCGAACCTGGCCTGGCGTATGCGGTGACGCCGGTCATGCGACGGTCTCGATGATCGTCGCCACCCGTTGCGCCAGGGTGTGGTCGCGGTGCGCGCGCCGGGCCGCGGCGTCACCGAGCCTGGTGGTCAGGCCGGGCTCGTCGAGCAGCCGGGACGCCTGCGCGACGAGTTCGTCGAAGTCCCGGAAAACTAGTACCTCCGTCCCCGCCTCGAACAGGTCGGGAAGGGCCGGCCGGAACTCGGTGAGCACGGCGGCCCCGGAGCCCGCGGCCTCGAAGAGCCGCAGGTTCACCCCGTCCATCTCCCCCGGGTGGAGGTTGTTGAGCACCCCGGCCGCGGACCGGAAGACCCTGGCCTTCTCCTCGGTGAAGATCGGGTACCCGGCGTGTATGGCCCGTACCGGGCTGTCGCCGATCCAGCCGGCGATCGCGCTGCCGTACGCCTTCACCGGGATGCCCTTGGCGATCAGGCGCTCGAGCAGCCGTACCCGGCTCGGGTACATGTTCCCGGCGACGACGAGGTACGGGTCGGTCCCGGCCGGAACCAGCGGCCGGTGACAGCGCGGGTTGCAGGCCTGCGGGAGGTAGTACACGGGCAGGTCAAGCATGGCCCGCAGCCGGTCGACCAGCCGCGGTTCCTTGAAGTACAGGGCATCGTAGGGGGCCATGAGCATGAGGGCACGGCCCAGGTTGACGACGGCGTCGGGAAACCACAGCGCGACACGGGCGCCGTTGCGCCTCATCCCGGCCACCGCTTCCGGCATCAGCCGGGCGTCCAGGCTGAGGACGAGGTCGCACGTCGCGTCCGCCGCCGCCCGCACGAGCCGTCGCTGTACCCGCTGATCCAGTCGCGGCAGCGACTGGAGGGCCAGCGATGCCATCCCCCGGGTTGCCCGGCCCCGGTGGACGGTCCGGGCGGGACCTAGCTCGATCACGACATGACCGGCGTCCCGCGCGGCCTCGGCCACATTCGCGCCGAACATGTCTGGCTCCACCCGGCCGATCACGCCTATCCGCATCTGGGTTCCCCGTCTCATGCCGATTTCCACCACGTCACGGCAGGCAGCGCGGCGGCCGCCCCGGGCGTGCAGGCCACGTAGTTGCCTTCCACGAAGGTCTCGAGCTCCGCATCCCAGCCGGGGTAGAACTCGACGCCCCGCGGGGTGAGCTTGCCGATCCGGTAGCCCAGCGCCAGCACGAACTCGAACGCATCACGCAGGTAGAACCGGGCGAGTATCCAGCGATGGTTGTACTCGAACTGGGCGACGGCGATCCGGTGCGCGGTGAGCAGGCCGCGGGCGCCGTGCAGCACGGCCAGGTCGTGACCCTCGGCGTCGATCTTGACCAGCGCGAAGCGGGGAACCCCGGCCTGTTCGGCGTACCTGTCGAGCGTGGTCGTCACCACGTTTTCTATGGCCGCACCGTTGACACCCGGCACCGGATAAAGGGAGTTGCGTCCGGCCGCGGGGCCGGCCACATGGAACTGCGCGGTCCCGGCCCGGTCGCTGAGCGCGCTCCGGATGAGGCTGGCCGGCGCGCCGTCTAGGGCAGCGCTGAGCGCGGCGAAGGCATGCGGCTCCGGTTCGAAGGCATGCAACCGCAGGTCGCCCGCTCGCCCCTCCCGTGCCGCGGCGGCCAGCATCGACGCCGACCAGCGGCCGATGTTGGCGCCCACATCGGCCACGTGAACCGGGCCGTCTGGCGCCGGGAAGCCGAGTACCCAGCGCTGCAGCGCGGACTCGCCGTTGGTGGTCAGGTCGTTCGGGTAGTCGAGGCGGGCGCGCGAAAGGACGTACCGCGAGGCCCGGACGACCGTGCGCCGTCCCACCGCCCGGCAGGTGAGGTCGGTGGCGATCGCCGCCACCTTGCGGACGGCGGTCGTCACGGCGCCTCCTGGGCTGGGTCTTCTCCGCCCGTCCGTCCGGCCGGACGCGGCTTCGGGCCTGAGCCGTCCAACGGCAGCCGTCGCAGGGACCGCAGCATCATGACAAGCGCGACGCCATACGCCACTGCGGACGCTATCGCGGCGCCGTAGACGCCGACCAGGGGAAGCAGGGCCACCAGTAGGACCACTGTGAACACGGCCGCCAGGCCCTCCGCCCGGGCCACGACCAGCGGACGCTTCCTGCCCCGCAGAATGTCCCCGGTGACCTGGTTGCAGGCCAGGAACACCCCGGCCGGAGTGAGCAGCCACAGCAGCGGCACCACCCCCGCATAGCCGGTCCCGAACACGCGGGGAATGAGCCAGGGGGCGGCCAGGGCCAGCGGCACCAGGACACTCGCCGCGAGGCAGGCGCTGCCGCCGATGCTCAGCCACTGCAGCCGGTACATCCGGCCGTCGATATGCCGCCTGGACGCCAGCCGGGGAAAGGCGACGTTCCCGACCGCGGCGACCACCGGCAGCGGCAGCATGGTGCAGGACACCGCGATCGCATACCGGCCCAGCGTGGCCGCGGGCACCGCCTGGGACAGCACGAGCTGATCGAGCCGGGCGTTCACGGTGGCTGGCGTCAGCGCCGCGATCTGGGCGATGCCATAAGCGGCCAGCGGCCGGACCAGGCGGGTCTGCGCCCGTCCGGGCGCCAGGCCGGCCGACCGGCAGCGGTAGTAGGCCCAGCCGAGCTGGACGAGCATGGTGAGGGCCAGAACCAGCAGGGCGGCTGTCAGCGTGAGCAGCCGCAGCCGCCACAGCACGACCAGGCACGCCAGGCTCAGCACCGGCTGGCTCAGCCGCACCACGTTCCACCAGCGCAGGTTCCTGGCTTGCAGCGAAAAGGTATAGCTGGCGCCGACGAAGGCGAGGATCGAGGCAGCGAAGGCGATCCGGTAAGCGGCGGTCACCTCGGCCTTCCCGTGGGCCAGGACCGGGGCCAGCAGGATGCCGCCGGCCAGCGCGACCGTGCCGGTCACCAGCATCATCGCCCGCGATGTCGCGACGTATCCGCGGGCCTGGCCTGGATCGCGGGCGACATGGAAGCACAGCGCGGCGGGCTGGCCCATGCCGCCGACCATGAGGATCACTCCGAACCAGGCCGTGACCGCGGCATATTCGCCCCGCCCGGCCGGCCCCAGGGCCCGCGCGATGATAATCCCGCCCAGGCCGGCCGCCACGGCCGAGGCGACGTTGTAACCCGCGGTCTGCGCCACCAGGCGGCCCGCGCCGTGCCGCCGCAGCAAGGAGCCGAGCTCCCTTAGCGGGCCACCCTCGGTCGCGGCGGTGGCCTGCGGCGTCACAGCAGCCTCTGGGCCACGAGCCGGGCGTAGCGCTCCGGGGTGAACGCCTGCCTGGCCCACTGGGCGGCGCACTGGCCCATCCAGGCCAACCGGGCCGGATCCTTCAGCAGTTCCTCCAGGATCCCGGTCAGCGCCTGGGCCGACTCGTCCAGGGGGGACACGCCGGTAACCCCCTCGACATAGGCCTCGTGCGAGCCGCCGTAGGCTGGCCCGACCACCGGCGTGCCGGCGATCTGGGCCTCGAGCAGGACCAGGCCGAAGCCCTCGCCTACTGAGCCTCGGCCGCTCCTGGTCTGCGTGGCCAGCACGAACAGGTCCGCGGCGGCCAGTTCGCGGGCCAGGTCGCCGTCGCTGAGGCCGGGCCGCAGCACGCACCAGGGGTGCTGGCGGACCAGGAGCAGCAGGTCGTCCGGCGGCTCCCCGCTGCCGCAGACGGTGAGGCGGACATCGGGACGCCCTAGCGCCGTCACCGCCGCCACCAGCTGAGGGAGTCCCTTCGTCCGCCACTGCGGCAGCCGGAAAGCGGTCGCCAGCCGGATCCCTGGCCCGGAGGCCGACCGCCTCGCGCTCGTGGCCGCGGCGACGAGCGTATCGAACCACTCACCCGGCAAGGCCGGCGGCAGCAACGTCACGAGGGTGTCCCGCATGAGCGCGCCCGCGCCGAAGTTGCTTATCGCGACCACCCGGACTCCGGCGCGCCGCATCAGCCGACACTCCAGCGCTCTCCTGGGCCGCCACCGCGGACCCCATATATCGCTTCCGTAACACAGGGCGGACATCCCGTCGGCGGTGGCCTCCCGGGCCAGCAGCGCCGCCAGCGGCAGCAGCGTCCGGTGCCCGACGATCAGGCGGGTAGGCACGGGGTCGGCGCGCAGCACGGCCCGGGCCTGGGCCAGCAGCCGGGCCTGGGCGCGGGCGCCTGACCCGTTCAGGTCCAGCCGGCAGTATTCGGCGTCGCTGACGGCCAGGGCGGATTCCACCGTTTCCAGGTAGCGCTCGATCCCACCACCGAGGCCGTGAGAAGGGCTGAGCAACAGCACCCGGCCCGTCATGCCGGCGATCCGTATCCCGGGTCCAAGCTGGACTTATTCACACTCAGATACTATCCGAACACTGAATGTGACAAAGGATGTCATTACGGCCCGGCGGCCCGTGACCAGCTGGGACAACGGAGCATGATGATCCGCGGCGCCCGGCCGTAGCCGGGCCGAACGGCGCGGATCAGGCCTTGGTGCTCGTGGTCAGCGGCCGGCCGCCGGTCCCGGAATTGCGCCTCTCGTTCTCCAGGTCGGCATCGACCATCATCTCGATCAGCTGCCTGAAGTCGACCGTGGGATGCCAGCCGAGCTCCGCGCGGGCCTTGGTCGCGTCGCCGACCAGGACGGCGACGTCGGCGGGCCGGAAGAAACGTTCCTCCTGTACGACGTAGGGCTCCCAGTCATCGATCCCGGCCCGGTGGAAGGCGATCTGCAGGAGGTCGCGGACGGAATGGCTGGTGCCGGTCGCTATGACGTAGTCTTCGGGCTCGTCCTGCTGCAGCATGAGCCACATCGCCTCGACGTAATCGCCGGCGAAACCCCAGTCCCTGGACACGTCCATATTGCCCACCGCGAGCACCTTCTGCCGGCCAAGCGCGATCCGCGCGGCGGCGCGCGTCACCTTGCGGGTGAGGAACTCGAATCCCCGGCGCGGCGACTCGTGATTGAACAAGATGCCCGAGCATGCCCAGGTGTCGTAGGATTCGCGATAATTCTGTGTCAGGTAATGACCGAATACCTTGGCCACGCCATATGGTGAGCGCGGATGAAACTGCGTGGTCTCGCGCTGCGGCGACTCTGGTACCGCGCCGAACATCTCCGAACTCGACGCCTGGTAGAACCGGACGCCCTTCATCGATCCCTGGGTATGGATGCGGACCGCCTCGAGCATGCGCAGGACGCCCATTCCGGTGACGTCGCCGGTCAGCTCGGGCTGCTTGAACGACAGGCCGACGAAGCTGATCGCGCCGAGATTGTAGATCTCGTCCGGCTGTGCCGTCTCGAGCACTCCGATCAGGCTCGACAGGTCGCGCAGGTCCCCCTCGAGCAGCTGAATTGACGGAACGCACTCCTCGACCGTCGGGATTTTCGGGTTGGACTGGCCCCGGACCATCCCGAATACTTCGTATCCCTTCGCTGCGAGGAATTCTCCTAGGTAAAGTCCATCCTGACCGGTTATCCCGGTGATCAGAGCGCGCGGCACTTGCACGGTGCACCTTTTCTGTCGATCCGCTGGGGATAACGCGTCGCCGGCGCGGGCGGCCGGCCGGGCGCGGGTCAGCCGCCGGGCCGGCCGGTCCTGCCGCCGGGCCGGCGGACTCACGGGTTACGCGCCTTGCGGGCCGCGAACGTCAGGTTCTGGGTGACGATGTGGCCGCGCAGCTGCCCGGTCTCGGCCGCCAGGGTGATCCGGTAACCGGCGCTCACCACCCGCCAGACCAGGACGCGGGCGGCACTGGCCAGCCCGTGCGCGGCCGGCGGGCACGAATACGCCGCCACCGTGGCGAAGCCGGCCGCCGCAGCGAGCTGCCGGACGCTGCGCGCGGTGAAGGAGGTCTGATGGGTGAAGTCCCCGGCCCTGATGTGCCCGCCGAGCGGGCTGATGGCGTTCGGGACCCTGGCCACGAAGACGCCGCCGGGCGCCAGCGCCGCGGCCACGTCGTCGAACGCCGCGAGGACCTCCGGCTTGGTGAGGTGCTCGAGCAGGTCGGTGGCCGTGATCGCGGCGTAGTGACCCGGCTGGGCGGCGAGGATGGTGCGGAAGTCCCCCCGGCGGACCCCGGCTATCCCGGCCGCGTGTGCGAGCGCGGCCCGCTCGGGGCTGATGTCGATGCCCTCGGCGTCGAAGCCGTCCTCCTGCAGCAGCCGGACCAGCGCGCCGGACCCGCACCCGATGTCGATGACCGGACCGGCTCCGGGCGGCGGAAGCTGCGGGCGGATGTCACGCCGGTAGATGAGCGCGGCCGCCTCGCCGTTCCCGGGGCCGGCTTGCTGCGAGGCGTAGGCCTGGTACAGGCGGTCCCGTGCGTCGTCCAGGCTCATCTGAGTCACTATTAGATACTACTAAATTACTCATGGTTATGGAATGACCGTGCTTTCCTGGCCGGTCGTGCCCTGGTGTGCGGCGACCAGGACGGCCGCGATCCGCTGCCCGGCCCGGCCGTCCCACAGGGCCGGCCGGCGCCGGGCTTGACCCGGGGCGGGAGGCGGCGCGTCGAGCACCGCGCGGGCCGCCTTGATGATCCGCTCCGGATCGCGCCCTACCATCTGGTTCGTGCCCTCGGTCACGGTGACCGGCCGTTCGGTGTTGTCCCGTAGCGTCAGGCACGGCACTCCGAGCACGGTGGTCTCTTCCTGCACCCCGCCGGAGTCGGTCAGCACCAGCCGCGCCGACGCCTCGAGCGCGATGAACTCGAGGTAGCCGGCCGGCGGGGTGACCCTCACTGTGGCGGGCAGCCCCGCCCCCGCCAGCCGCCCGGCCACCCGGGGGTGGGCGGGCAGCACCAGCGGGCAGTCGCGGGAAACCTCGGCCAGCGCCGACAGCAGCGCGCCGAGCACGGCCGGGTCGTCCACGTTGGCCGGCCGGTGCAACGTCACCAGCCCGTACCCTCCCGGCTCCAGGCCGAGCCCGGCCAGCACGGCTGGCGCCTCGGCGGCGGCCCGGTCCGCGTTGGCCAGCAGGGTGTCCACCATGACGTTGCCGACCAGGTGCACGTGGGCCGGGCCGAACCCCTCGACCCAGAGGTTGTCCGCCGCGTCCTCGGACGGGGCGAACAGGTAGTCGCTGACCCGGTCGGTGACGATCCGGTTGATCTCCTCGGGCATCGACCGGTCACGGCTGCGCAGCCCGGCCTCGACGTGCGCCAGCGGCACCCTGGCCTTGGCCGCGACCAACGCGCAGGCCAGTGTGGAGTTCACGTCGCCGGTCACGACCACTACGTCCGGAGCCAGGCCGACCAGGAGCGGCTCGAAGGCCGTCATCACCCGGCTGGTCTGCACCGCGTGGGTGCCCGAGCCCGCCCCGAGGAAGTGGTCGGGACGGCGCAGGCCGAGCTCGGCGAAGAAGACCTCGCTCATCGCGGTGTCGTAGTGCTGCCCGGTGTGCACCAGGGTGACCCGCGCCCCGCGCTCCTCCAGCGCGTCCATCACCGGCTTGACCTTCATGAAGTTGGGCCGGGCGCCGGCCACGCACACGACGTGCACGGTCACAGCGTCTCGACGTTGGGGCCGGACAGGACCCGCCGGCAGTCCAGCACGTACCGGGCGTGGCGGATGATCTCGACGCAAGGGAAGGCGTCGTGCTCGGTGAGCAGCACCACGATGTCAGCCGCGGCGATCTCCTCGGGCGTGGCGTCCACGCGGACCACGGCCGGCCCGATGACGGCGGCCTCAAGGACCAGCGGGTCGGCCGCCCGGACCTGCGCTCCCAGCCGGACCAGCAGCTCGGCGATCCGGATGGCGGGCGATTCCCGCGCGTCGCCGGTGTTCTTCTTGTACGCCAGCCCGAGCAGCAAGATCCTGGACCCCTTGACGGGCCGGCCGCGCTCGTTCAGCGCCAGCAGCAGCCGCCGGACCACGTAGTCCGGCATGTGGCTGTTGATGTCGTTGGCCAGCTCGACGAACCGGAATCGCTGGCCGAGAGTTCGCTCTACCCGCCAGGACAGGTACGACGGGTCGATGGGCAGGCAGTGACCGCCCACGCCCGGGCCAGGGCGGAAAGGCATATAACCGAACGGCTTGGTCGATGCCGCATCGATCGCCTCCCACACGTCCACCCCGAGCTCGCGCCCGAACATCATCAGTTCGTTCATCAGCGCGATGTTCACGTGCCGGAAGGTGTTCTCGATGAGCTTGGCCAGCTCGGCCTCGCGCGGCGAGGACACCGCCACGGTCCGGGTCACGATCCCGGCGTAGAAGTCCTGCACCGCGCCCAGCGAGCCGGCGTCGATGCCGGAGACGATCTTCGGCGTGTTGGCCAGCGTCCAGGTGCGGTTGCCCGGGTCGATCCGCTCCGGGCTGTAGCCGAGCCGGAAACCGGTGCCCGCCACCAGCCCGGACTCCTCCTCAAGCCAGGCCGCCACCTGCTCCTGCGTGGTCCCCGGGTAGGAGGTGGACTCCAGGATCACCGTCGCGCCCCGGCGCAGGTGCCGGGCCAGGGTCCGGCTGGCCGCCTCCACGTACCCCAGGTCGGGCCGCCCGTCCCGCAGCGGGGTGGGCACCGTGATCACGGCGACGTCGAAGCCGGCGCACGCACCGGCCTCCGGCGACGGGCGGAAGCGACCCGATGCCAGCGCCCACGCGAGCTCGCCCGCGGGCACGTCCTCCACGTACGATTCCCCGGCTTCCAGCCGCTTCACCCGCGCCGCGTCGGTGTCGTAGCCGGTCACGTCGTGGCCGGCCGCCACCGCCCGCATCGCCAGCGGCAGGCCCACATAGCCCAGGCCCACCACTACCACGGCGCTCACCGGCAACCTCCCGGCGAATGCCGCACGTCGCGGTCTCTTCGCCTCCGCGCGCGGCGTCCGCGTTCCAGTGCGGCAGCCTGACCGGCCGATCGCGCTGAGAATTCGGGTCCTGACCAATCGCCAGCCACATTCCCCCCGGTTCAGTGGCGTCAGCGTCACATGGCGGCCCTTGTCCCCATCTACCATCTTTTGTGACACATAACTTTGCGTTATTAATCTAATTAATAGAGTAATCGCTTCCGTCGCCCCTGTCCACGTATACGCCGTGAGCTTGATCTAATGAACCATTTTCCTGCGCGCCGTCACATACTGGGTGAATCAGCCACTAAAGCGACATAAATACTTTGCAGTTCATGCCCTAGTCGGCTAGCCGATGCCCTGAACAGCAACGGAATTTTTCCTGCAACCGAGAAGCAACTGTCCGGAAAATAGAGCCGCAACTCCCGTGAATGAGACTGATCTCGCAAGCAAGAAAGCGGGATAACTGGACCGGGAATTAATTACCGGTTGCGATTCAGTGCAAATGCATTGTCCTCGGCCCCGCAATATAGCCGAATCATCCCGGGCTCGATTTGCGAGGCCGCCGGAAAGGGCACGTCATGATGTTGAACCGCATAGCCGCCGCGACCGCCGCAGCCGCCGCCGTTGTAGCCATCGTCTCCGGGTGCGGGGTCGCTCACCACAGCGCGGCCAGCCTCGCGCGGCCTGCCACCTCCAGCCAGCACTCGGCTAGCGCCAAGGCGGTCCAGGTGAAGGCACACACGGACGCGGTCATCCGGCCCGTGTCCGTCGATCCGTCGCTGGCGTGGCTGGAATCGCGCGGCGGGCAGGCTCAGGCGGACTTCAATGACGCCGTGGACACGCTGGCCATGGACCTGGAGACGGAAAGCCATTCGGATACCGTGGCCAATCACCTGATCTTCGAGGCCGACGCCCGCGTCGTGCGCAGCCAGGCCGAGAAGATACTCGCTACCCCCAGCCTGCTGCCCAAGGTCCACCGGGCCGCCTACGAGCGGATGCTGCACAAGTTCATCACGGTGGCGGACCTGCTGCAGCCGGGCGCGGGCTACGGGACCACTCCCCAGGACTACACCGCCTGGTACGCCGCCATGCGCGCCTCGAACATCACCGTCTGGTAGCGGCGGCCGTCGCATGCGAAGCGGCGCCGGGCCCCCGCGGGGTCCGGCGCCGCTTCGGCGTCCGGTTCGGTCAGGCTGGAGCCACGAACCGCGTCACGGGATCAAGGCCGGTGTCACCGTCGTCGGGTGCCGCTTGGCGAAGGCCGCGATCGAGTCCTGCTTGATGGCCGTCCAGAGCTGACCGGCGACCGGCGCGTTCAGGACCAGCTTGCCGTTCACCGTATGCGTCGGCGCGACCAGGAAGGTTCCGGCGCTGCCGCCGAGACGACCGAAATTCCTGGCGAGCGACTCGACCTCCGAGTTGTTCATGTTGCTGTCCACGGTCAGCGCGCTGGTGATCGAGTTGAGCACCCGGACCGCTGTCAGCGGGTTGGTGACCAGGTGGTCATCAGCGATCTTGACGAGGACCGCGTGGACGAAGTTCGCCTGGCGCAGCATCCGGTCCTGGTTGCTCAGCGACGGTTCGCGCGCGTAGTAGATGGCGGTGACGCCGGTGAGATGGTTGACGCCGACCTTGAAGGTGTGCCCGAAGCTGCTGCTCGCCCTGGTGATCGTGACGTCCACCCCGCCGATCGCGTTCACGAGCTTGGTGATGTGGCTGAAGTCAACCTGCGCGTAGTGGTTGATGGCAACCCCGGTGACCTGGCTGACGGTCTGCACCAGCAGGCTCGGGCCACCCTTCTCGAGGGCGTAGAACAGCGGATGAGGGCCGGCCCCCGGGACGTTGACCACGGTGTCCTGCGGGATCGCCACGGCTCCGCCCTGCTTCCCGTCGGCGTCGATGTGCAGGAGCATCACGAGGTTGCTCTGCTTGCCCAGGGACGGATCGCGGACGGCCTTCCCGGTCGGGCCCGTCTGGGACGAGGTGACCAGGAATGTCTGCCCGGGCCCGCTGCCGGGCGCGTTCGCCGCGACCAGGTGCGCGACGGGTATCCGCGGGATGCTGCTCACCACGTGGTTGACGTACGCGTAGCTGCCCACGGCGAGCGCGACCACCAAGCCGAGGATCGAGCCGAGCGCGACCAGCGCGATCCGCCGACCCCGGCGCTTGCGCCGGGGCGGCCCCGGCCCGCGGTCACCGGCATCTCTCGCGGAATGCTCATTCTTGCTGCCTGCTGTGATGTCGGTGATATCGGACATTGGTTCCCCCGTTTGTCCGCGTTCAAGTAACACGGCGGTCTCCGGCCGGCCGCGATCGTGACCTGCGGTCCCGGAGTGCCTCCGGCCTTGATCGCTGCGTGTTCCCTCGGCATGCACCCCTTCGGGCGGCTCCCGATCTACCCGTTTTACTCTTAGTAAGTCTCTACTGGCACAGAGTAATACATTGAGGTAGCAAGAGGGAAGAGCGCGGCAAGAGGGAAGAGTGTGGCGAGAGGGAAGAGTGTGGCGAGAGGGAAGAGCGGAGTCCTGGCCTTACGAGTTCTCGGTCCGCCCGTACCGTCGGCGCGTGCTGCGGCTGTCCCCCGCCACTGGCGGGAATTCTCCTGAAAGGTGTCCGGCCTATCGTCACACGTGCTCGCGTCGTCACACGTGCTCGCGCTCGGCCGCGACCCCCCGGCGCGACCGCCGCAGGCCGAAGCCGCCGGCCACCGCCAGCAGCAGGCCGCCCGCCAGCGTGACCAGCCATGGCACCGAACCCGTCCCGCCGCCGGCCCCGGGTGCCGTCCCGCCCATCCCGGTCGCCGCGCCGCCCTGGGGCGGGTCCTGGCTCCCGGCCGCGTCGGTCAGGTTGTCGATCTTCAGCTTGGATCCGGAGGCCCCGTCGAGCACCACGATCGTGTGCACTGAACCCGCCGCCAGCCGCACCGCCTTGGCGGTCCGGCCACCCGCCGCGGTGAACCTGACCATCGTCGTGCCCGGCTTGATCGCCTGGTACGACGTGGCCGAGCCGAAGGTCAGCTCCCGGGCCAGGGTGTCGCGGCCCACG
>DATAVV010000055.1:0-14737 GCA_036267555.1 Streptosporangiaceae bacterium
CGCTCGTTCGTGCCGCCGGAGGCGGTGCGGGACCTGCGGTCGCTGACCCGGACCCGGTCCCGGCTGGCCCAGGACCAGGTCCGCCACCAGAACCGGGTCGAGAAGATCCTCGAGGACGCGCTGCTGAAGATCCCGGTGGTGATCTCCGGCCTGTCCGGGGCCAGCGGGCGGCGGTTCCTGGACGCCCTGGCCGCCGGCCAGCGCAGCCCCGCCGCGCCGGCCGCGCTCGGCAGCCCGCGGCTGAAGGCCACCCGCCGCGAGCTGGCTGACGCGCTGACCGGCCGGTTCCGCGACGTCCACGCCTTCGAGATCGCCACCCACCTGCGGCTCATCGACGCCATCAGCGACGAGATCACCCGCCTGGACGCCGCGATCGGGCAGCAGCTGGCACAGATCCCGGGCGTGGCGCCGGCGTGCGCCGGCTGCGGGCTGGCCGGCGGCGGCCACTCACCCGGCTGCGCCGCCGGCGGCACACCCGTCCCGGGGCTGGTGGCACGCCTCGATGAGATCACCGGCGCCGACGTGCGCAACGCCCAGGTCCTCATCGCCGGGCCCGGCACCGGCATGCCGGTGTTCCCCGCTCCCGGGCACGCCGCCGCGTGGGCCCGGCTGACCCCGCGCACCGCGCAGTCCGGCACCACCACCCGGCCCGGCCGCACCGGCAAGGGCAACCCTTACCTGCGCGGCGCCCTCGGCCAGGCCGTCATGGCCGCCGCCCGGACCACCGGCACCCGTCCCGGCGAGCAGTACCGGCGGATAGCCCGCCGCCGTGGCAAGCAGAAAGCCATCGTCGCCGTCTCCCGTGTCATCTGCGAGATCACCGCCATCCTCATCGCCGGCCCCGCCGCCCGCTGCACCGGCCCCGGCGCCGGCTACTACGCCTCCCTCAGCCCCCGCCGCCGGACCCGCTCCAGAATCCGCGAGATCGAACGGCTCAACCCCGGCATGAAAGTCACCCTCACCCCGGCCGCCGCCACACCCGCCTGAACCACATCACCGGACGTAACCAGGCCACCACCCGTCACTCCGGGAGGTGTCACCAGCACCCACCGCATTCCCGCAGGCCAGACCCCGCCCCAGCGACCAGGCTGCCCGGGGTGGCTAGCTGCTGCCCCCACATGGCGGTTGTTTCCGGTCAGATCATGGAAACCGGGGTCAATAACCTTGCGGGCCCTTGGGCGAGCGGGTCGTAATGACGCCGGCTCACCAGCCCGGCGCCGGTGAGGGCGACCGGATGGCCCGGCCGGCCAGTCGGCCACCACGAAACCGAGGTCTCGGTGATGAGCAGGCGCCCGGTTCGCCATCGCCAGCTCTTCCGGTCATCCGGTATCCGGGTTTACCTACGATGGTGGTCCCTTCTGGCCGGCCCGGTCGGCAAGGCTAGATCGCACAACGACGCCTGGTCGCCATTCGGCAGACAGCGAGAGCGGGCTGCTGTGCCCCCAGATGGCCCTAGATGCGGTTGAATTGCCCAATGGACCTGAGAAGATCGTTCACCCCCGAGCACTTCGCGCGTGCCCTGGGCGCGTGGGAGTGGATTGGCATCAGGGGCAAGGTCCCGCTGTTCGCCTCCCCGTTCGGGGATGTGTTCTTCCGGTCGGACGACGGTTTCTGGTGGCTGGACACCGTGGAAGGCATGCTGACCCTCGAATGGAAGGATGCCCAGGCCCTGGAGGCGGACCTGGCCACGCCGGGCGGCCAGGACCGGTACCTGCTGGCCGGGCTGGCGCTGAGCGCCGAGAGCCGGGGCCTGGTCCCCGGCGCCGATCAGGTCTACGGCTTCAAGACGCCGCCGGTGCTGGGCGGCACCTTCAACGTCGACAACGTCCAGACCATCGACTTCGCCATCGGCCTGCGCATGGCCGGGCAGTTCCACGAGCAGGCGCGCGTGGGGCCGGAAGCACCACAGGAACTCCGGGCGCCATGATCGACCGCAGGAGCTTCCGCTAGCAGGCAAAACCCTTGTATCTGGGGCACCCGGGGCGACTCTGCAAAGGTAAACAGCGGCGCAGAGGGTACGAAAATGATCCGCACACTGGCCCCCAGGCCCCATCATGATCTGGAATTCGAGGGAATGGCGCCCTGGCCCGTTCCCGGCCACATCAGCCTGGCCGACGTCCAGGCGAACCCGGCCGCACGCTGCTGCGTGGAATGCGGGCGCAGGCTGCTGCTCCTCCTGCTGCAGTCGAGTGGCTGGGTGTCCCACCGCTCCGAGCACGTGAGCTTCCGCGACGACCGCTCGGTGGTGCGCCGCGTTAATGTCGAATTTCACGTGCCGGAAGAGGCGCCCGTCTTCCTCGGCGACGACGGCCAGGCGTACAGCCTGGTCCCGCTGTCCGTCATGCGCCGCAAGACCCTGGTCAACTTCGAACTCCGGGACCAGGACGGGCGGCCGGTGGTTGTGCCCTCGCTGCGCCAGAACCAGGCGATCACCGAGTCGCTGATGCTGGCCTGCGCGCAGGCCGCGCTCGACACCGGCAGCGTCCTGACCGGGGACCAGGATGCCGCCCGCCGGGACGTGGCCGGCTTCATTCACCAGGTGGTCAGCGGTGACCAGCGGTGCCTGTCGGCCGCGTACGACGCCCTGGACCATGGCACGGCCGCCCCGGCCTTGCTGAGCCTGGCCGACCACGACATCTTCAAGGCGATGCTCGACCGGCTGGCCGACAACTTCGTGCTCTGGGTGATGATTCCCGCTGGCGCGCCGCGCCGGCGCGAACTGACGTTCTGCTGCGACGAGCCGCTGCTGCTGCGCTACCGCGAGTCCGGCTTCCAGAAGAGCACCTACCAGCTTGGCCGCAAGCTCAGCCCGTGGCGGCCCCGGGTGTGGCTCGCGGCCCTGGGGTTCACGACCACGCGGATCCGGTTCCCGGTCCCCGCGGCCGAGAACGCGGCCAGCTTCCACTTC
The DNA here is from genome assembly GCA_036267555.1 of Streptosporangiaceae bacterium. Classification (GTDB taxonomy): domain Bacteria; phylum Actinomycetota; class Actinomycetes; order Streptosporangiales; family Streptosporangiaceae; genus JASHPR01. The sequence continues at coordinate 2,909 of DATAVV010000055.1, forward strand.
GAGATCGACGCGCCGAAGGGCGTGCAGATCGCCGAGGCCAGCCTGCTGGCCGGGCGCCCGGCGGACCCGGACCCGTCCTTCGACCACGTACAGGGCGGCTTCCCCACCGTCGGCCTGCACGTGATCGAGGTGCCGAACGGCTCCCTGTCCCGGGCCCAGATCGGCTTGCAGGTGGTGACCGGCGGCTGGGTCGCGGCCTCCACGCTGTCCTCGTGGGCGGTGTTCGGCTTCCTGGCCGCCTTCGCCCTGCACGCCGCGCGCCTGCCGGACGCCGGGGACCTCCCCGCCCTGGTCCTGGTGGCCCTCGCGGGCGGGCTGGCCGGGTTCATCGTCCAGGGCGACACCCACGGCCTGGTCTCGCACCTGCTGAAATGGGCCCGCGCGCTGGCCACCATGGCCGCGGTCCTGCCGCTGGTCGCCACGACCTACATCGCGTTCCAGAAGGTGCACCCGGGCACCGTGGCGCCCGCGCTGTGGTCGGCCGCCGCCGCCGACGGGATGATCGCCCTGCTGCTGAGCGCGGTGTGCCTGGTGTCGTGGCACCGCCAGCGCCAGACCGTCCGCTCCCCCTGGGAACAGCAGCGCTCCCGCGACGACATGCCGGAGCGGCCGGAGAACTTCGAGGCCGCCGCGCGCCAGCACGGGTACGACAAGCCCGCGGTCCGCGTCGACTCCGCCGAGGGATGGCACACCGAGTTCCACTGGAACGCGCAGTCCGAGGACCGGTTCGTCACCGCGCTCAGGCGGCACTGCTCAGCCACCCACGGCCCGTCGCTGAACTGACCCCGGGCTAGGCGTGCTGGACGGCGGGGAGGACGCGGCGGCCGAGCAGGTCGATGCCACGGGCGGCGGTCAGGCCGTGCGGGGTGCCGAACTCCACGCGGGTGGCACCGGCCGCGAACAGCGCGTCGGCCTGCGCCGCCACCTGGTCCGGGGTACCGGAGAACGCGAAGCGGTCGAGCACCGCGTCGGGGACGAGCGCGCCGGCGGCGGCGTGGTCGCCCGCGCGGACCAGGCGCTGCACGGCGGCCAGGTCGACGTCGGCCAGGTCGGGCGCGGGATCCAGCCCGGCCACGACCGGCAGGTAGGTGGCGACCTCGGCCCGGGCCAGGCGCCGGGCGGCCGGACCGTCCTCGTCGACCACGGTGACCGCGCCGCAGACCAGGCCCGCGGTGCCCGCGGGACGGCCGGCGCGGGCCTCGCCGCGGGCCAGGGCCTCGCGGGCCGGCGGCAGCAGGGCCGGGTTCGCGGTGCCGCCGACCTTGGCCTCGGACGCCACCTCGCCGGCCAGCGACAGGCCCAGCGGGCCCCACGCGCCGAGCAGCACGTCCACGTGCTCGCGCACCGGCCGGTACGCGAGGCGCACCCCCGGCTGCACGCGGAAGATCTCGCCCGTGTAGCCGTCGGCGTCACCGGACAGCGCGCCCGCCCGCAGGTAGCGGACGACCTCGATGGCCTCGCGCAGCCGGCGGACCGGCCGGTCCTGGGCGACCCCGACCGCGTCGAGCCAGGCGCCGCGGGCCAGCCCCAGGTAGGCGCGGCCGCCCGAGGCGACGTCGAGCAGGTGAAACTGGTTCGCGATCTCCAGCGGGTGCAGCAGGTAGGGGTTCAGGCAGGCCGGGCCGAGCCGGATGCGCCGGGTCGCCTGGGCGATCGCGATCAGCGGCAGCAGCGGCGACGGGTACAGCAGGTCGCTGTAGACCGAGATCGTGCCGAAGCCGAGTTCCTCGATGCGCGGGGCCAGGCTGGCGTAGCTGGCCAGGTCCTCGTCCGACTGCAGCGCGACCGCGAGTTCGCGGCGGCTCACGTGACGTCGCCGAGCGCCACCGTGCTCTGGCCGATCCGGTCGATGCGCATGATCAGCCGCTCGTCGGGGTCCGGGCAGGCCACGAGGTTGTCGGACTCGAGCCAGTCCCCCGGCGCGAGCGAGCGCTGCTTGGCTGCGAGCAGCGGCAGCACGGAGGCCAGCGCGTACACGCAGAAGAAGCGGCCGGGGCAGGTGCGCAACTGGCTGCTGCGGGTCAGTTCGAACCAGTCCCCCACCCGCATGCCGCACACCGGCCGGCCCTCGATCCGCTCCACCACGACCCGCAGGTCGTACAGGGTGGCCGCATCCCGCGCCTCGCTCATCGTCCCCTCCCCAGCGCCCTTCCTCAGCGAACCCAGGCGTCGTCCCGGTGCACGCGCCCGTCCTTCATGACCCAGTGCAGCGTGCGCAGCGCGGACACCGAGGCGGTCGGGTCCGCGGTCATCGCGATGAGATCCGCCCGGTGGCCGGCCTGCACCGAACCTACTTCGCGTTCGGCCCCGAGCCACGCGGCCGGGCCGCGCGTGGCGGCCAGCAGCGCGTCGCGCGGCGGCAGGCCGAACGCCTCCATGTGCTCCAGTTCGCGCACCGTGGCCGAGGTCCCGTCGACCGGCCAGAACGGCGGCACGTCGCTGCCCAGCATGACCTGGACGCCGGCCTCCAGGGCCAGCCGGTACGACCGCTCGTGGGCGGGCGCGGCGGCGAAGGACCGCTCCTGCATCCAGGCCGGCACGTCCAGCGAATCGAAGAACTCGCCGCACCGGGTCACCGACAGCGTGGGCACCAGCGCCGCGCCGCGCTCGCGCATCTGCGCCGCGACCTGCGGGGTGAGGTGGTAACCGTGTTCCACGCCGTCGAGGCCGTGCTCCAGCGCCGCGGCGATGATCCGCGCCGGGCCCGCGTGCGCGGTCACTTTGCGGCCCAGGGCGTGCGCGGTGGCGATCACCGCCTCGAGTTCACCCGGGGCGAGCGGCATCGTGTCGATGGCCTCGTTGGCGCCGGCGATCCCGCCGGAGATCATGACCTTGATCAGGTCCGCGCCCGCCTTGACCTGCTCCCGCACGCCGCGCGCGAACTCGGCCGGCCCGTCACACTCCCGCGCGCTCGAATACTGGTGGCCGTGCCCGCCGGTGCTCGTCAGCGCGCGCCCGGCCGTGAAGATCCGCGGGCCCTGCGCGTCGCCCGCGTCGATCGCGCGCCGCAGCGCGAACTCCGCGTGGTCGTTCTCGCCCACGCACCGCACCGAGGTGACCCCGCTGTCCAGCGCCCGCCGCGCGCCCGAGGCCATGTAGAGCACCAGTTCGTGCGGGGACATGGCCTCGACCGAGTGACCCAGCCGGCCCGGCAGCGCGAGGGACAGGTGGGTATGCATGTTGAACAGCCCGGCCATCACGTAGGAGCCGTGCAGGTCGACCACGGTCACGTCGCCGGCCGCGGCCGGCCCCGACGGTCCCGACGGCCCCGGCCCGGTCTGCGTGATCTCGCCGTCGCGCACCAGGATGTACTGGTCGCGCTGCACGCCGGCGTGAACGCCGTCGAAGACATGGCAGTTGACGAGCAGTGTTGCCCTCGGGGGGACGACCCCCCCATACCCCCCCGACGGCCAGGCCGTGCGTGACGCGTCACCCATGGGGCAGCCCCTCCATGAGTCCGGCCGGATCGTAAACCGGTTTTCCGCCGACCAGCGTCAGCCGGACCCCGGTCTCGGGCAGTTCCTCGACCGGGCAGGTCAGCGGGTCCCCGGAGAACGCCACCAGGTCGGCGGCCTGGCCCGGCCGCAGTTCTCCCCGCTGACCCGCGGCGCCGAGCAGCGCCGCGCCGCGGCGCGTGTACAGGTCGAGCGCGACGTCCCGGGTCACGGCCTGGCCCGCGCCGACCGGCCCACCGGAGCGGCCCATCCGGGTCACCATGAACCACACCCCGCGCAGCGGGTCGAACGGGGGCACGTCCCCGTCGCTGCCCGCGGCCACGGCCACGCCCGCCGCGAGCATGTCACGCACCGGGGCGGCCCGGGCGGCCCGCGCCTCGCCCCAGTGCCGGCGCACGTCCGCGGCGAACTCGTAAACGATGCCGGGATGGGCCGACACGCTGACGCCGCTGGCGGCCAGGCGCTCGATGGTCGGCGGCGCGCAGTCCAGCGCGTGCTCGACGACCAGTCGCCGCGGCCGACGGGCCAGCCCGGTGGCCAGGGCCCGCTCGTAGGCGTCGAGCACCATCGCGACCGCGGCGTCGCCCACGGCGTGGCAGCCCAGGCCCGGCGACCGCCGCAGCGACTCGGAGACGATCGTCCACAGGTCCCCTGGGCTCAGGCGCAGCGCTCCCTGCGGCGCTTCGTCGCCGGTCGCGGCGTCCGCGATCCGCCCGTCCACGAACAGCTTGACGCCGGTCAGGCGCGGTGCCAGCGCGCCGTCCTGCGGTGCCGGCGCGCCGTCCGGCGGCGTCTCGCGCGGCATGTCCGCCAGTTGCCGGCGCGCTGCGGCCACGTCGCTGCCTTCGGCGATGCGCCACAGCAGGTCGCAGCGCATCGTCAGGCGGCGTTCGCGGTGCAGCGCCGCGAACGCTTCGAGTCCGGCGGCGTCGACCCCGGCCTCGCGGATGGAGGTGATGCCGCGGGCGTTGAACCGGGCCAGGACCGCGGCCAGGTCCCCGGCGCGCTGCGCCGGGGACGGCGCCCCGGCCAGTTCCAGCGCCCGCCCGATCGCCGCATCGCTGTCGATGGGCGCAACGCGGCCCGCGGGCAGGCCCAGCAGCGCGAGGGCCCGCGAGTTCGCGACCGCGAGGTGGCTGCCGCGCCGCAGCAGCACCGGGCCGGCCACGCCGAGCGCGTCAAGCTCGGCCGTGGTCGGCAGCCGGCCCTCGCTTAGCTGGGACTCGTGCCAGTTGCGCCCGGAAACCGTCCACTCGCCGGCGCCGGCCCGGCGCCCGCGCTCGCGCAGCGCCGTGAGCACCTCGTCCAGGGTGCTCGCCGCGCGCACGCTGACCAGGCGCACGTCCGCCGCGGCCGCCACGGCGTGGATGTGCGTATCGATGAAGCCCGGCCCGATGCACGCCGACTCGAGATTTATCCAGAACGAGGGCGTCCCGGCGATCTCCGCTGCCCGGCCCGGTGTGTCGGCCAGGCCGGCCACCTGGCCGCCTCGGATGACGACGTGGCGGTAGAACCGGCCCGTCTGGTACCCGGGCCAGACCTTGCGCGCGGTCAGCACGATCGCCGCCGGACGGTTGCTCCCCACCCCCGATTACCTCCCGCTGATAAAGGTAGCGTTCCAGACATGCAACGCAGCATGGGCCGCATCTACACCACGCACGTCGGCAGCCTGGCCCGGCCACCGGAGCTGCTTCGCCTGATGAAGGCGTCCGCCGAGGGGGCCGACGTCGCCCCGGCCGAACTGGCCGGGGCGCAGCGCCAGGCCGTGGCCGACGTCGTGGCCCGGCAGCGCTCGGCCGGGCTGGACGTCGTCACCGACGGCGAACAGAGCAAAACCGGATTCTTCGCGTATATCGGGCAGCGGCTGAGCGGGTTCGAGCCCCGTCCCGGCAACGGCGGGACGATGGCCAAGTTCCGGGCCGAGTTCGAGAGCTTCCCCGAGTACTACGAGCAGTACCTCCAGACCGCGATGACCGGGGGCATGGTCGTGCCGGCCGTGCCGCTGGCCTGCACCGGCCCGGTGTCCTACGTGGGCGGGGACCGGCTGGCGCAAGATCTGGACAACCTGCGCGCCGCGGTCGGTGACGCCGGCCCCGACCAGGCGTTCGTCTGCGCGGTGGCGCCCAGCGGGGTGGGCGCCAACGAGTACTACCCGTCGCAGGCCGCCTACCTGGACGCGGTGGCCGACGCCCTGCACGTCGAGTACGCGGCCATCGTGAGCTCGGGGTTCACCCTGCAGATCGACGACCCGTTCCTCACCGACGTGTTCAGCTACGGCCCCGGGTCGCGGGAGGAGAGGCTGAGCACCGCGCGGCTGTACGCCGGCGCGATCAACCGGAGCCTGCGGGGCATCCCGCGCGAACGGGTGCGGCTGCACACCTGTTACGGCATCAACGAGGGTCCCCGGGTGCACGACGCGCCGCTGGCCGACCTGATCGACGTGCTGCTGACCATCGCGGCCGGGGCGTTCTCCTTCGAGGCCGCCAACCCGCGGCACGAGCACAACTACCACGTGTTCGAGACCGTGTCGCTGCCCCCGGACACGGTGCTGCTGCCCGGGGTCATCAGCCACGCCACGAACATCGTCGAGCACCCGGACACGATCGCCGACCGGATCGTGCGCTTCGCCGAACTCGTGGGCCGCGAGAACGTGGTCGCGAGCGCCGACTGCGGCTTTTCCTCCCAGGCCACGTTCACCCCGGAGATCCACCCGCGGATCGTGTGGGCCAAGTTCGAGGCGCTCGCCGAGGGTGCGCGCCGGGCCACGGCCCGGCTGTGGTGACCGGGTGATGACCCCGTGATGACGCTGCCCGGCGCACCCGGCGCACCCGGTGCTCCCGCCGCCGCCAGACCTTTGCTGGAGCGGTTCACGGCCGACCTCGCCGCCGCGTTGCCGCTGCTGGCGCTGTGGGCGCACGGCTCGCTGGCCCTCGGGGACTACCAGCCGGGCCGCAGCGACCTCGACCTGATCGCGGTGCTGACAGACGAGGTCAGCCCGGCCCAGCACGCGCTCCTGCAGCGCCTGCACGACGCGCTGGCCCGGGACGAGCCGCTGGCCGACAAGCTGCACTGCTCCTACGTGGCCCGCGCGCACCTGGCCGAGGTCGCCCGCTCCCACGTGACCTGGGCTCACGGCGAACTGATGACCCGGCCGGTGTCACCGGTGACCCGCCGGGAACTGCTCCAGGGCGGCCTGCGCCTGCACGGCCCGGCCCCGGCCGGGCTGGTTCCCGCGGTGACCGATGCCGAGCTCGCCGACTTCATCCGGAGCGACCTGCGGGACTTCTGGCTCCCGGCCACGGGCCGGCCGCACCTGTGGCTGCGCGACATCTGGGTGGACCTGGGGCTGCTCACGCTGGCCCGGGCCAGCGTGACCCTGCAGGAGGGCCGGCTGATCACCAAGCGCGAGGCGCTGGAGGTACTGGCCGGCCTGGACGCCCCGGCCGACGTGGTGCACGACATCTACCAGCGCCGGTACGAGACGCCGGACACCCCGGCGTCCCGGACCTGGCGTATCCGGCGGGCCCGGCTGGCCCGCGCGTTCGTCCGGGCCGGGATCGAGCGCATCCTGCAGGCCCCGCGGGGACTGATCTAGCCGCCGGTCCGCGGTCCCCAGTGGCGGCTGACCCAGGCGGTGATGAGGTCCAGGGCCTCGGGGCTCACCGGCTGGCGGACCTCGCGGCGGTAACCGCGGGGTCCGACCGACTCCCGGTCGGGCCGCAGCAGGTGGCTGAGGTCGCCTGCGACGTGGCCCTCGAATGGCCCGCGGACCAGGCGGCCGATCGCGTCGACGTCCTCCGGCGGCACCTGCAGGTCGTGGCCGCCGGTGATGGCCAGCACGGGCACGGTGATCCGGGCCAGATCCGCGGACGGATCGTAGCTCAGGAAGCCGCGCCACCAGCGGGCGTTGGCCCGCACCCCGCCGACCCGGATGACGTCGCCCGTCGACGCCTTGAGGCGCTCCACCCGCTTGTGCTGGCCGCGGGCGACGTCGTAGCGGATGAGCCGCGTGATCGCCTTGACCACCGGCGGCAGCCGCGGCACCACGGTCTCGATCTGGTAGTCGATGATCCGCTCGCCCGACCGGGCCGGGGCGCTGAGCAGCACCGCGCCCGCGACCCTGGGGTCGCTGGCCGCCAGTTGCGCCGCGTACAGGGTTCCCTCGCTGTGCCCGGCGACCAGCAGCGGCACGCCGGGGAGGCGGCCGGCCAGCCAGTCGAGCCCGGCGCGCGCGTCGGCCAGGTTGTCGGCCATGCCCGCCCGGCGGTAGTCGCCGCTACTGGCCCCGATCCCGCGCTTGTCGTAGCGCAGGCTGGCCGCGGGCGCGGTGCTGTTTTCCGGCTGGGCCAGGGCCCGCGCGACCGCCTTGGTCACCCCGACCTTGATCGCCCGCGCGTTCGAGTCCCGGTCGATCTTGCCGGACCCGGTGACGACCAGTACGGCCGCCACGGGCGCCGCCACGTCGGTGAGGGTCCCGGCCAGGTTGATGCCGTCGCTGTCGAACCGCACCTGCACCTCGCGCGGCGCGGCGGCCGGCGGCGGGGTGGCCGGCGACGCCGGGGCCGGGGCCGTCATGCCGCCCGCCGGGTGATCACGACCGCCGCCGCCAGCAGCGCCGCGGCCGGCCAGGCCAGGACCACGAGCATGGACCAGGCCGGGGCGAACAGGCCGGCCTGCGGGTGCTGGGCCACCACCTGCGTCGCGGCCAGGGGCAGCGTGAACCGGCCTACCCGGTCCTTCCAGCCAGACGGCAGGAACTCGCACGCCGCCGCCACCGCGTAGATCACCGCCACCGACGCCGCGATGGCCCCGGCGGGGTGCCGGAGCATCGCGCCGAGGGCCAGGCCGGTCAGCGCGCAGGCGGCCAGGACGGCACCCGCGGCCAGCACGGCGCCGGGCACGCCGGGCGCGGCCAGCGAGAGCCCGCCGTGGCGGCCGGACAGGATCGCCTGGGTAAGCCCGAACGTGGCCAGGGCGAGCACCTCGCCGGCGACGAGGGCGGCCGTTCCGGCCACGGCGGCCTTGGCCGCCAGCACCGCCCACCGCCGCGGCACCGCGGTGAACGTGGTGGCGATCAGCCCGCTGCTGTACTCGGAGGTGAACACCAGCACGCCCAGGATCGTCACCGGGAGCACGGCGTACTCGGCGTAGCCGAGGAAGCTCTCCGACAGCGGGCCCAGCGGCCCGCCTCGCGGACCGGGCGGGCTCTTGACGAAGGTCTGGGCCACGACCGCGGTGGAGCCCACGGTCACGACGGCGGCGATGAGCAGGGTCCAGAGGTAGGCCCGGGTCGAGCGGATCTTGGTCCACTCGGAGACGAGCACGTCGCGGGCCCGGACGGCCACGGGAGGCACGGTCACGGCCGGGGCCTCGCGGCCCGGGACACGGGCCTCCCCGATCTGCGGCGCGGTCATCGGTGGCCAGTTCCTTCCGCGGTGAGCGGCTCGGCGCGGTACTCGGCGCTGTCGCCGGTGATGTCCAGGTATGCCTGCTCGAGGGAGGCGCCGCGGGGTGTCAGTTCGTGGACGGGGATGCCGTGGGCGGCGGCCAGATCAGCGACGGCGGGCGCGTCCAGGCCGGTCACCGACAGGCCGCCGTCGTCCTGCTGGCTGACCGTGGCGCCGCGTTCGGCCAGAAGCCCGGTCAACTCGGCGGCTCGCGACGATCGCACCAGGACGTCGTGGCGGGCGTTGGCCGCGACGAAGCGGTCCGTGGCGGTATCGGCGAGCAGCCGGCCGCGGCCGATGATGATCAGGTGGTCGGCGGTGAGCGCCATCTCGCTCATGAGGTGGCTGGAGACGAACACGGTCCGGCCCTCGGCGGCCATGGACTTCAGCAGTCCCCTGATCCAGTGCACGCCCTCGGCGTCCAGCCCGTTGACCGGCTCGTCGAACATCAGCACGGGCGCGTCGCCCAGCAGCGCCGCGGCGATGCCCAGCCGCTGTTTCATGCCCAGCGAGAACCCGCCCGCCCGGCGGGCGGCCACCGTCTCGAGACCGGTCAGCGCCAGCATCTGCGCGACCCGGGCCCGGCCGATGCCGTTGCTCTGCGCGATCGACAGCAGGTGCTCGTGCGCGGTGCGCCCGGCGTGCACCGCGGTCGCGTCCAGCAGCGAGCCGACCTGGTGCAGCGGGCGGATGACCGTCTGGTAGCGCCGGCCGCCGACCAGCGCGATGCCCGACGTGGGGCGGTCCAGGCCCAGAATGAGCCGCAGGGTCGTGGTCTTGCCCGCGCCGTTCGGCCCGAGGAAACCGGTCACGCGCCCGGGCCGCACCGTGAAGCTCAGGCCGTCCACCGCGGTGACCGCACCGAACCGCCGCCGCAGGCGGTCAACCTCGATCATGACCGGTCACCGTGGATGCGGCCGGCGGTCAGGTACAGGATCCCGCCCAGCGGAACCTGGATGAGGCAGGCGATCGCCCACCCCCACTTGGGCAGGTAGCGGACCTCCTTGGCCCGGGCCAGGTCGTTCAGGCAGAACGCCACGAACGCGGCGCCGCTCACCAGGACCACCGCGACCAACGGCGGCACGCCCCGCGACCCGCCCGTCTGCCCGTACCAGACGAAAGCGGTCAGGACGGCGAGGTAGATGGCCAGGCCCACGACCACGCGTCGCAGCGTGGAGCGGCCCCGGCGGCCGTCGTTTCCGAGGCTGGCTCCGGCCCCGGACCGGCCGGCCCGGACGCGGATACGGCGCAGGCGACGGGTGGTCCGGGAGATGCCCGCGGCGAAAAAGAGCGCCCGGACCGTCCGCAGCAGCGGCAGGCGCACGCGGGGGTCGTGCAGGATCGCGGGGAGTTCGGCGGTCCACTCCCGGTAGCGCTCGTCACGCGCCTCGCCGGGCAGCCGGCGGCAGGCGCGGCCGATGAGGTACTCGGCCAGGCGCTGCCCCGCCGGACGGCGGCCAGGCGGATGGTCACCGGCCCGGCTCGGCCCGGGCGGGCCGCTGGTCACGGCGCGTTCCCGGGTGCGGGCCGGGTCATGCGCGGCACGGCGCCGGGCCGGGTGCCCGGAATCCGGGCGCCCCGGCCGGCCCCGCCCGGGGCGGCGCTGGCCGCCTGAGCGAGTTCGAGCCGGGCCACGCGGACGCCTTCGCCGGTCAACTGGTAGTACTTGCGCGGCGGCCGGCCGCCCGCGTCCTCGGGCGGGGCCTCCCACTGGGAGGTGACGAGCCCCTGCTCCTGCAACCGGGCGAGCATGGGGTAGAGCGTGCCGCTGGGCAGCCTGGCCGCCTTCATCAGGTCGTAGCCGTAGTGCAGCGCGGAGACGTCGGTCAGGAACACCCGCAGCACGCGCTCCAGGGAGGCAGTGAGTTTCACGCGCCTCATACTACATATGTAGCCTACATATGTCGAGAAGCCCGCTCCTACCGTCCGGAGCGGGCCGGCGCCCGGTCCCGGTACCGGGTTTCTGGGAGGCTGGTTCGATGCTGATCGAACACCGCGGACACGCCCCCCAGATCGATCCCAGCGCCTACGTGGCGCCCACCGCCGTCATCGGCGCTCAGCGACCGTCCGCTGGACGAGACTCCTCCTCAGCCTGGCGGACCAGGTCGATGAGCCGGGCCAGGGTGTCGAGGCGGGCGGCGTGGCCGCCGTCGAGCTTGGCCTGCAGGGTGCCGATGCCCGCGTCGCGGTAGAGCCGGAGCCGGGCGGCCACCATGGCCGGGGTCCCGAGCAGGTTGGTCGCGCGGCCGATCTCGGACGGCACCCGGGCCGCGGCCTCCTCCCGCCGTCCCGACAGCCATAGTTCCTGCACGGCCCGCACGTCGTCACCGAAGCCCTGCCGGGTCAGCGCGTCGTTGTAGAAGTTCTGGCCCCGCGTGCCCATCGCGCCGATCGTGAACGCGTAGCCGCCCGCGTGCCGGCCCGCCGCGGCCTCGGCCGCCTCGGCGTCCTCGGTGAACTCGACCGCGACCGGGATGACCAGGTCGAGGTCGGCCAGGCTCCGGCCGGCCCGGGCCGCGCCCGCGGCCAGCCGGTCGAGGAACACCGGGGCCTGCTCGGGCACGAACGTGTTGCCGATCCAGCCGTCGGCCACCTCGCCGGTCAACTCCAGGTTGCGCGGGCCGAGCGCCGCCACGTAGACCGGCACCGGCAGCGGCGGCAGCGGCGACCGCAGGGCCCGGCCCGGCCCGTCCGGCAGCGGAATCTGGTAGACCCGGCCGTCGTGCCTGAGCCGGTCCCCGCGCGCGATCGTCCGCACGATCTCGATGGTCTCGCGCGTGGCCGCCAGCGGGGAGCCGAACCGCACGCCGTGCCAGCCCTCCATCACCTGCGGCCCGCTGACGCCGATGCCGAGCGTGAACCGCCCGCCCGACAGAAGCTGCAGCGACAGGGCGGACATGGCCAGGTTCGCCGGTGACCGGGCACCG
>DATAVV010000056.1:0-15808 GCA_036267555.1 Streptosporangiaceae bacterium
CTGCATGCCGCCAGGTATCGCGCACGCCTCCGCCTGGCCGGCCTACGAGGTGGACCTGGGCGGGCGCTGGACGGTCCTGCTCTACACCGACGGGCTCATCGAGGGCCGGATCGGCCCCGGCCCGGAGCGGCTGGGCAGCGAGGGGCTGATCAGCGGTATCAGGGCCACTTCCGGCCTCGGGAACGGTGGCGGCCCGTTGCCGCCGGTCGAGCAGCTCCTGGACAGCATGATCAGCCGCGCGCAGGAACTCAACGGCGGCGACCTGGACGACGACCTCGCGGTACTCGCCCTGGATTACGGGCGCGACGGCTGATGGCCTCAGGCCGCCGGCCTTGGCCGCTCAGCCGGATGATCTGGGTGGGCGTCGCGGGCACCGCGGCGGTCGCGATCGTCGCCGGCGTCATCGCCGGCCTGGCGCTGACCCGGCTGTCGGCCAGCAGACAGCAGGTGATCGCCGTGGCGGACCCGGCCGCGATCCAGGCCCTGCAGCTCGACGCCAGCGTGATCAACCAGGAAACCGGGATCCGCGGGTACGCGCTCAGCGGCGCGGCGAGCTTCCTGCAGCCGTACTCCAGCGGCCTGGCCCAGCAGCGCAAGTCCGAGGCGGCGCTGCGCGGCCTGACCGGTGACGTGCCGGGCGCCCGGGACGACCTTGCCATCGTGATCCGCCGGATCAGCGGCTGGCAGGTGCGGTACGCCACGCCGACGATCGCCCAGGTGCGCGTGGCGGGCAAACCGGTGCTCAGCCCCACGATCGACCAGGGCAAGGCGCAGTTCGACGCCCTGCGCGCCTCGATCGCCGCCCTGCAGGCCGACATCGCCCGGTACCGGCAGCAAGCGTTGGCGAACCTCAACGGCGCCGGCGCCACCCTGCAGACCGTGGTCATCGCCATCGGGGTCGGCCTGCTGGTCATCCTGGCCGTGTTCGTGCTGGTCATGCGCCGCGCCGTGGTCCGGCCCCTCGTCGGGCTCGCCGCCGACACCCAGCTGGCGACGACCGGCGATTTCGAGCACGTCGTCCGGGCCATCGGCCCGAGAGAGACCACTGACCTCGGCACGGACGTGAACCGGCTGCGCACCGGCATCCTGGCCGCGCTGACTGACTCGCGAGCCGCCGAAGCCGAGGCGCGAGCCGCCGAAGCCGAGTTGCGGGAACTGGCCGGGGAACTGCAGCGATCCAATCGCGACCTGGAGCAGTTCGCCTACGTGGCCTCGCACGACCTGCAGGAGCCGCTGCGCAAGGTGGCCACCTTCTGCCAGCTTCTGCAGCGCCGGTACTCCGGGCAGCTAGACGACAAGGCCGACCTGTACATCGAGTACGCCGTGGACGGGGCCAAGCGGATGCAGCAGCTCATCAACGACCTGCTGGCGTTCAGCCGGGTCGGCCGGATTACCGGCGACATGGCGCCGGTTCCGGCCGACGAGGCGCTCCAGCAGGCCCAGGCGACCCTTTCCGGGCCGATCCGCCGGGCGCGGGCCAGCATCGAGGCCGGCTCGCTGCCGGTCGTCCGCGCCGAGCCCTCGCTGCTCAGCACGGTCTTCCAGAACCTGCTCGGCAACGCGCTGAAGTTCCGTGGCGAAGACCCGCCCCGCATCAGCGTCCTCGCGGAGCAGGACGAGGGATTCTGGCGGTTCTCGGTGACCGACAACGGCATCGGCATCGCGCCCGAATACGATGAGCGGATCTTCGTGATCTTCCAGCGGCTGCACGACCGCCAGACCTATTCCGGCACCGGCATCGGACTGGCGTTGTGCCGGAAAATCGTGGAATATCACGGCGGCCGGATGTGGCTGGACACTAGGCATTCGCCCGGTACGCGGTTCTGCTTTACCCTGCCCATCCTCGACCAGGAGAAGGAAACCGATGAGTGACAGCGGGGACGGCGAGATGGTGGACGTGCTGCTGGTCGAGGACGACGTCGGCGACGCGCTGATCGTGCGCGAGGCGTTCGAGTACCACAAGGTCCGCAACACGCTGCATGTGGTGACCGATGGCGAGCAGGCGCTGCGGTTCGTGCGCCGCGAGGGCGAGTTCGCCGACGCGCCCCGTCCGGGCCTGATCATGCTCGACCTGAACCTGCCCCGCCGGGCTGGCACGGAAGTGCTGGCCGAGATCAAGGCCGACCCCAGCCTGCGCGTGATCCCGGTGGTGATCCTGACCACGTCGCGGTCGGAGGAGGACGTGCTGCGCAGTTACTCGCTGCACGCCAACGCCTACGTCACCAAGCCGGTGGAGTTCGAGCAGTTCATGGACGCGGTCCGGCAGATCGACAACTTCTTCGTCAGCGTCGTGCGACTACCCAGCACCTAACGACCCTTAAGGGCGCGGGCGCCGACGCCCGGCACGGGACGGCCTTGCTCCAGGTACACCAGAGACGCGGCCCGGGACGCGGCCTTGACCCGGCGCCGGATGGGCTTGCGGAGCAGTTTCAGGGCCGTGGGCAGCGGCTCGAAGCGGTGGCCGGAGATCTCCTCGCGCTGCAGCACGACCGAGGTCAGGCGGGCATCGTCGAGGACGCCGCAGTCGAACAGAAACCGCACGCCGCCCGGGTTGCCGGGCTTGCGCCGGCGGAAGTCCACGCACGCCAGGCGGCCGGACCGGACGTGCAGGCCGCACTCCTCGCGCACCTCCCGCTGGCAGGCCTCCCAGGGCGTTTCCCCGTCGGCCTCCATGACCCCGCCGGGGATCGTCCACCCGGACTTGTAAGTGGGCTTCAGGATCAGCAGCCGGCGCTTGCGGTCGAAGATCATGGCCCCGGCGGACGCGGGAACGGCCGGAACGACATAAGGCACGTCGGGCAGAGAATCGCCGTTGGCCACGGTAGCCAGCCTACGACCAGGCATCCTGGTCGCCACGTACCGGCGCGGCGGGCTCGCGCAACTTTTACCGCAAAGTGATCTATTGACGTACGCGTCTCGCAATCTGTAACTTTATTCCGATTTCGGCGCGCGTAAGGGAGTCAGCGTGGCAGAGCGGGATCTGGTTATGGCTGGCCGTCCGGCAGGGCAGCGCCGCGGGCGCCTGGCCCGCGGCGGGTCCGCTGGGGCGGCCATCGCGACGATGCTGGCCCTGCTCGCCGGGGCGCCGATGTCGGCCGCCGCGGCGAGCACAGCTACGGCTGGCCCAGCCGCGGCGGCACCCATGCGAGTGGTGCAGTACCACGGCTACGAGATCCGGGTGCCGGCCGCCTGGCCGGTCTACGACCTGGCGGCCGACCCGTCGAGATGCGTGCTGTTCAACCGGCATGCGGTGTACCTGGGCACCCCCGGCGCGAACCAGGCGTGCCCGGCCCGGGCCTACGGCCGGACCGGGGCGGTGCTGGTGCAGCCCAGCGGCGTGTCGGGCGACCTGCCCCCGGCCACCGTGCAACTCCCCGACGACACCGCCGCGCTCCCGGCCGGTGCCCTGCCCGCGGCCGCGGCCACGGCCGCCGCGACCGGGCACGTGGTCCAGGTGGCGGCGCCAGGCCCCGGCGTGCTGGTCACCGCCACCTACGGGACGGACCAGTCGCAGGTGCGCACGATCCTGGCCGGCGCCCGGATGACCAGCCGGGCGACGGCGAGTGCCCCGGGACCGCGTTCCAGCCAGAAGGCCATGAGCACGGCGAACGCGACGGCCGCACCGCAGCCGGCCCTGCCGCCGGAACTGGTGCGCGAGCCCGGCCGGGGCCTGGGCTTCGACGCGTGCACCGCGCCGTCCGTGGCCACGATGACCGCCTGGCTGGCCTCCCCCTACCGGGTGGCCGGGACCTACCTGGGCGGGGACAACTGGGCCTGCTCGTACGGGAACTTCAACCCGGCCTGGGTGAGCCAGGTGGCGGCGGAAGGCTGGCGGTTCATCCCCATCTGGGTCGGGCCGCAGGCACCGTGCACGAGCATCCGCGGCGCGGCGACCATCGACCCGTCCCGGGCCGCGGCGCAGGGCGAGGCCGAGGCGGCGAGCGCGGCCGCGGCCGCGCAGGGGTTCGGCTACGGCCGCGGCACCCCGATCTACTTCGACATGGAGGGGTACAACGACGCCAACACCGCGTGCGGGCAGGCCGTCGTGACCTTCCTCGGCGGCTGGACGCAGGGACTGCACGCGGCGGGCTACCTGTCGGGCGTGTATTCCAGTGCGGCCTCCGGCATCAAGGACCTGGCCGCGCAGTACGGCAACCCCGCCTATATGAGCCCCGACGAGATCTGGATCGCGGACTGGACCGGCGATCCCGTGCTCACCGACCCGTACGCGCCGGCCGCCGACTGGCCGCACGGCCAGCGCCTGCACCAGTACTACGGCGGCCACAACGAGACCTGGGGCGGAGCCACCGTCAACATTGACAACGACGTCATCGGGGGCGCGGTCGCAGGCCTGCCCGCGACCGTGACCGAGCGCCCGTCGATGTTCGGCGAGCCTGCCTCGGTCACGGTCGCGCCCGGGCGGGCCACCCCGGCCACGCTCGTCTTCCGGGGCACCGGCGCCCCCGCGGTCGTGCGCTGGCAGGCGAGCGCCCCGGCCGGGCTGACCGTCCGGCCCGCGAGCGGGGTCACGCTGGTTCCGGCCTGGGGCACGCGACTGGTGCGCCTGGCCGTGTCGGCGGGCGCGTCGCTGACGGCAGGACGGCGGGTGATCACGGTCACCGCGACCGCCGGGTTCCGGCCGCTGACCGAGACGTTCGAGATGATCAGCGTCGCCGACCCGGGCGCCACGCTGCCCACCAGCTATCCGATCGTGCTGTACGCGGCGGACCCGGCGAGCATGGCGGTGGCCGTCGCCGCCGCGCGCGGCCTGGCGCTGCCGCTCAGCGACATCACCGGCAACTTCGAGACGGCCTGGGCCGACGAGGAGAACGGCTCGGCCCTGGTCCTGTCGGTCGGCCCGGCCGCCGGGAACGCGCTGAACAACAACCCCTGCGGCTGGACCAACCCGGCCGGCGAGGCGGCCGGGCACACCCCGTTCTTCTATCCGGGCGAGCCGCTGCAGGCACCGCTCGGGGCCGACGTGTTCGAGCCGAGCGGCGGCGCCACCCCGGCCGTGACCGCCGCACTGACCGCGCAGTTGCTGCAGTACGCGCTGTCGGGCAACCTGCCCGATGACGGCGGGGTGCCGATCGGGCCTTCGCCGCCGGTGGACACGTGCCTGGGCGAGCCCGTCGTACCCGTGCCGTGACGCCCGCCGCCCTTTGATAATGCCGTTACGCGGATGCCGGGCCGGCCCGGCCGCGCGAGCGGCTACCTGGTGCCCAGGCGGGTCACGGCGGCGTTGGTCAGGTCGGCGATCTGGGACAGGACGCCGAGTTCCACGAAACCGGCGTCCGGGTGGTCCGCGCAGCGCACGATCGTGATCGCCCCGCGGGCGACGCCCTCGTTGAGCACGGGCGCGACGGCCGCGGAGTGCGCGCCGAGTGCGGTCACCACCGGGCTGCCGCCGGGCAGGCGTCCCAGCATCGATTCGTCGTCGTCCAGGCCGGTCACGACCGGCGCGCAACGCCACATGGCCGACGCGATCAGCGGGCAGTCGTGCGCGGGCACATCGGCGAGCAAGGCGGCCAGCGCCAGGTCAGGGTGACACGCGGCCACGGTCCGGGTCGGGCGGCTGCCGTCCAGGTCGACGAACGCCCAGTCCGCGAACGACCCGGCGAGGGCGTCGGCGCTGTCGGCCTGCAACTCCTCCTCGGTGGTGGCGGCCGCGGCCGCCACCGAGACCCGGGCCAGCGCGTCCATCGCGATCGTCCAGGTTCGTATCCACTCGGGATCCTCTTCGCCGGCCGGAGTCGCGGGAAATGCGGCATGCGGCCGACCGCGAGGCTCGTTCATCGCTCACCTGCCCTCGGCATCCGCGAAAGACGCCCATCCGGTGCCGACCGGCCGGAACGCCGGACTCAAGCGCCAGGCAGCACCGCTTGCATGGCCTGCCTGCCCCCGATCCCGGCTGTTACTCATGGACGCGATGGTGACGATGCGGACGGCGGAGCCTGGTTTGTGTCCAGCCGGACCGGCGGGGATAATGCTGCCTGCGGCGGCGGCCCGTGGCTCCGCCGTGTCTTCAGGGTCCAGAGACGCGGCCCTCCTCTCTTCTCCGCCAGGGAGGTGGCGACGCGTGCCCCAGGAGCATTTTCCCGTGCTGTGGCTCGACCGGGCAGCAGTGATCTCGCTGCCGGTCGAGGTCGACATCACCAACGCCGGCCAGGTCCGCGAGGACCTCCTTTCGGTGCTCAACCGCGAGCCGGTCACGCTGGTCGTCGACATGGGCCGGACCACGTTCTGTGATTCCGCCGGCGTCAACGCGCTCGTCCGCGCGCACCGGCGGGCCACCGCCAGCGAGGCGGAGATCCGGCTGGTCGTGACCGCGCCCGCCATACTGCGGGTGCTCGCGATCACCGGGGTGGACCACCTGCTCAAGGTCTACCCGAGCGTGGCCGAGGCCTTGGACACGAGCGATCAGCTGATCAAGGAAGACCGGGTAATCCAGGAAGAGAAGGCCAAGCCGGGCTACGCCGACCCGGCAACCGATCCCGAAGGCTGGGCCGCGCAGCCGGGCTGACGCCCGCGGTCAGACCTGCGCGGCCGGCTCAGCGCCGCAGCGCGGACGCTGCGACCTCGAGATCACTCACCAGGCCCGCGAACACGACCTCGCGGTCATCGGCACGCAGCACCGCCGACGGGTGGATGGTGGCAACGACCGTGATGTCGCGGCCTGGCTCGTCCCCCAGTGCCGGCGCGCGCCAGGAGATTTCGGTTCCCCGCCGCGCGCCCACGCGGAACGCGCTTCCGAACACGGCCTGGCCCGCGGTCGCGCCCAGCAGCACCACCACTCTCGGGCTCAGCCGGGCCAGTTCCGCGGCCAGCCACGGCCAGCAGGCCCGCATCTGCCAGGCTTCGGGCTTTTGATGAATCCGGCGCTTTCCGCCGCGAGGGGCTGCTTTCCAGCGGAAGTGCTTCACGGCGTTGGTCGTGTAGGTGTCCTGAGGTGAGATCCCCGCTTCCGCCAGGGCGCGATCGAGCAGTTTCCCGGCCGGCCCCACGAACGGCTCCCCGGCCCGGTCTTCCGCGTCGCCCGGCTGTTCGCCGACCAGCACCACCCGGGCCCCGGCCGCTCCCCGGCCGAAGACCGTCTGCGTGGCGCGTTCGTACAGGTCGCAACCCTGGCAGCCCTGGGCCGCCTTGGCCACCTCCGAAAGGCTCGCGTCCTTTCCGGGGACGAAATCGCGCGCCCCGGGATAGTCGTGCCGATCAGCCACCGCCCCGCCCGCCTTTCCGGCCTTTGATCCTCGTGACGATGTGTGGCCTTACCCGGCAACCGGGTGCTGAACCACGGACGCGGCGAACCGTGTCCCGGCGGCGTTTAGCCGGGCCACCGCGGGTAGCGAGGGCCGCCTTCGCCTCGGCGGTTACGGCCGCCGACGGCACTCTGGAACAGGGAGCGACGGCATGAGAGTACTCGGCATAAACTCGGTCTTTCATGATCCGGCGGCGGCCCTGGTCATCGACGGGCAGGTGGTGGCCGCGGCCGAGGAGGAGCGGTTCAGCCGGCGCAAGCACGGCAAGCGGCCAGTTCCGTTCTCCGCCTGGGAGCAGCCGGCCGAGGCGGCGCGCTGGTGCCTGCGGCAGGCGGGCATTCGCGCTGAGCAGGTGGACATGATCGGCTTCTCCTACGATCCCAGGCTCACCCGGCCCGCCAGTGAGATGGGCCTGCACGACCCGTGGGATCACCTGCGCAGGACGTATGCGGCGCTGGCGCCCGAGTTCCTGGCTGAGGCCGTCCCCGGGCTCAATCCGGACCGGGCACGGTTCGTACCCCACCACGTGGCGCACGCTGCCTCGGCCGGTCTCGCCGTTCCGCAAGCCCAGTGCAGCGTGCTGGTCTGTGACGGCCGGGGAGAGCGCGACTCCTGCCTGACCGGGCATTACGGAGGGGAAGGTCTCGAGGTGCTTGGCACCCAGCCGCTGCCCCACTCGCTGGGCCTGATGTACGAGGAACTGACCGCCCACCTCGGCTTTCTGCGCTCCAGCGACGAGTACAAGGTGATGGCCCTGGCCTCGTACGGCAAGCCGCGTTTCCTCGACCAGATCCGGGACAAGGTGGCGGTAACGGAGAGCGGGTTCCGGACCGACCCGATCGACTGGGACCAGCTAGCCCCGCCCCGCCCGCCCGGTGCCGACTGGACCGCCGCGCATGCCGATCTCGCCGCCAGCGTGCAGCGGCGCCTGGAGGAAGTTCTCCTCGAGATGGCCCGCGCGCTGCACGCCAGGACCGGCGACAAGGTGCTGGCGATGGCCGGCGGCACCGCACTGAACTGCGTGGCCAACACGGTCCTCGCCCAGCGCGGGCCGTTCGAGCGGGTCTGGGTGCAGCCCGCCGCCGGTGATGCTGGCACCGCGCTCGGCGCCGCGCTGCACCTTGCCGCGCGGGCCGGGGAGCCTCGCTGGTCGATGGCCGGCGCGGACCTGGGCCGGGGCTTTACCGATGACCAGGTCGAAGCCGCGCTGGTCACCGCGCGCGTGCCCTTCGAGCGCCCTCCGGACGTGGCCGAGGCGGCGGCCGAGGTGCTCGCGGCCGACGGCGTCGTCGCCTGGTTCCAGGGCCGCAGCGAGTTCGGGCCGCGGGCGCTGGGCCAGCGGTCGCTGCTCGCGCACCCGGGCCGGCGCTCCAACCTGGCCCGGCTCAACGACGTGAAGGGCCGCGAGCAGTTCCGCCCGGTCGCGCCGATGGTCCTGGCCAGCCGCGCGGCCGAGATCTTCGAGCGCGGCCCGATCCCGAGCCCTTACATGCTGTTCGTCCACGACGTCGCCCCGCACTGGCAGGACCGGATTCCCGCGGTGGTACACGTCGATGGCACCGCCCGGGTGCAGACCGTGGACCCGGGACCGCAGCCGCTGCTGGCGCGCTTGCTGACCGTCTTCGAGCACCGCACCGGGCTGCCGGTGCTGGTGAACACCAGCCTGAACACGGCGGGCCGGCCGATGGTCGATGACATCAAGGACGCGCTGGAGTGCTTCGGGTCGACGCCGGTGGACCTGCTGGCGATCGGGCCGTTTGTGATCCGCAGGCCGGGCTAGGCGCTCAGCGTGCCTCCCGTGGCGGGCATTCCAGCAACCGGGCCTGAGCCTCGACGTCCGGCGGGACCGGCCGGCGCTGTCGCAAGGCCCGGGGCAGCCCCAAGGCGAGGGCCGCGAACGCGGTCCTGGCCTGGGGGTCGTGGCCCATCCGCCGGGCCAGGGCCGCCGTGTCTTGCAGGGCGACGCGGACCGGCCGGCGCATCCAGGCGATGAGGACCCGGTTGCGCTGGTCCAGGCTGCGCCGGCCGGCCACGTCCCGGAGGTCCGAGGGCCAGTGCCGGGCGGTCACGCCTTCGAGGTAGGCCAGGCTCCAGCCGGCCGATGCGAGATCCAGGGCCAGCAACTGCTCTTCAGCCCCGAAGAACAGCAGGTCGCTGAAGCCGCCGACCGAGAGGAACGCGGTCCGGCGCACCACCGCCGCGCAGCCGAGGAACCCGAGCACCCGCGGGCCGGGCAGGCCGCCGGCGGCCAGGGGGCTGGCCGCCATCAGGGCGTTGACCGGGTCTGGCCTGCCGTCGGCGCCGACCAGGACGCGGGCGGCGACTATCCCGAGACCGGGGTGAGTTTCCAGGACGGCTGCGGCGCGGCGCAGCGAGCCTGGTTCCCACCATGAGTCGTCGTCACTGAACGCCACGTAGCGGCTGGTCGCGCACGCGACGCCGACGTTGCGGGCGGTAGCGCCCATGTTGCGGCCGAGCGCTATGACCTCCGCGTCCGGGTGCTCACGCCGCACGGACTCGCTGGTGCCGTCGCTGGACGCGTTGTCCACGACGATGACATGCGGGCGCTCCGGCAGCGCGAAGAGACATCGCAGAGTCCGGTCCAGTTCTCTGGCCCGGTTCCTGGTCGCGATGACCACGGTGATCGCGCACCGCTCGACGGCCCGGCCGGCCGGGCCCGTCACGGCTACCGGCCCGCCATGGCCCCGCCGGGATGAGTCTCGGCCTGCGCGCGGTCCGGTTGCAGGATGACCTTGGTGCAGCCGTCGGCCTTCTTCTGGAAGATCTCGTAGCCGTGCGGGGCCTCGTCCAGGGGCAGGTAGTGGCTGGCCATGTCCGTGGTGCCCAGCGGGTCGGCGTCGTCGGTCAGGTACGGCATGATCTCGTCGATCCAGCGCCGAACGTGGCACTGGCCCATCCGGATCTGGATGCCCTTGTCGAACATGTCCATCATCGGCATCGGGTCGATGCTGCCCCCGTATACGCCGCTGATCGACACCGTCCCGCCCCGGGGGACGGTCTTGATCGCGTCCATCAGTCCCTGCAGCCGGTCGACGCCGAACTGCTCGGCCACCTTCTCGGCCAGGGCCCCCGGAAGCCTCGCGGCCAGGCTCTGGCTGATTTTGGTAACCGGGTTGCCGTGCGCTTCCATGCCGACGGCGTCGATCACGCCGTCCGGGCCGCGGCCTGCGGTCTGTTCCACGATGCAGGCCGGGACGTCGTCCACCGCGGCCGCGTCGATGACCTCGATCCCGTGCCGCCGGGCCATTTCCAGGCGCTCGGGGACCAGATCCACGCCGAACACCCGTTCCGCGCCCTGAGCCAGGGCGCTGCGGGCGCTGAACTGCCCGACCGGGCCGAGGCCGAACACGGCCGCCGTGCCGCCCTCGGGAATGGCGGCATACCGGGCCGCCTGCCAGGCGGTGGGCAGGATGTCGGACAGGTAGACGAAACGGTCGTCCGGGGGGCCTTCGGGGACCTTGACCGGGCCGAACTGGGCCTGCGGCACCCGCAGGTATTCGGCCTGGCCGCCGGGCACGTGCCCGTAGAGCTTGGTGTAGCCGAACAGCGAGCCGCCCTTACCCTGCT
This sequence comes from Streptosporangiaceae bacterium, assembly GCA_036267555.1. Taxonomy (GTDB): domain Bacteria; phylum Actinomycetota; class Actinomycetes; order Streptosporangiales; family Streptosporangiaceae; genus JASHPR01. The sequence continues at coordinate 10,848 of DATAVV010000056.1, forward strand.
CCCGGTTCTGGGTGGTCTCGCACTGGGCGTATAGCTGGTGCTCGCACATCCAGCAGTGTCCGCACGAGATGTTGAACGGGATTACCACGCGGTCTCCGGGCGCGATGTGCTGGCTGGCGCCCGGGCCGACCTCCTCAACGACGCCCATCGGCTCGTGACCCAGGATGTCCCCGGGCTCCATGAACGCCGCGAGCACCTCGTACAGGTGCAGGTCCGACCCGCAGATGTTGGTGCTGGTGATCTTCACGATCGCGTCGTCCGGCTCCTGAATCTTCGGGTCCGGCACCTGCTGCACGCGGACGTCGCGCTTGCCCTGCCAGGTGACTGCCTTCATGGTCGCTCAGCGCTCCTCGTCTCGCGGCTCGGTCTGCTTCGCCTGCGTCGCGGCCTTGGCCCGTTCGGGCATGAGCGCGGTGACCGTCACGCCGGTGTCGCGCAGCTCATACCGCAGCGCCTCGGCGAACGAGGCCAGGAACGCCTTGGACGCCGCGTAGGTAGCGTGGTAGGGCCCGGGCGCCGTGGCGGCGATCGACGACGTGAACAGGACCCGTCCTTCGCCGCGGCCGACCATGCCCGGCAAGACCAGCTTGGCCAGGTGGACCGCGCCGGTGATGTTCAGGTTAATCAGCCTGAGCTCCGCCGCCAGCTCGTTGTCCCTGGCGAAGTCGCCGCCCACTCCGATGCCGGCGTTGACGGCCAGCGCGTCTGGCCGGCCACCCCGGGTTTCGATGGCCGCGAACAGTTGTTCCACGCCGTCGTAGGTCGCCAGGTCGGCCTGCACCGCAGTGGCGCGGCCGCCCTCGGCCTCGAATGCGCGAGCCGATCCCACGATGCGCTCGTCCTCGGCGGCCACCACGAGATCGAAACCGGCCCGTGCGAACTGGAACGCCAGCTCGAAGCCGATACCGCTGGACGCGCCGGTGACCACGGCCAGAGGCCGTCCCGCTGAATTCTGCACTGATCTGCCTCCTGCTGTCCATAGCGGGCACCGCCTGGTTCCGCACCTGCCCTCCGGTCGGGCGGTCGCTTCCCTGGCACACGGCGTTAAACCTGCGGGCGGCACGTCACCCGGGCCCGGCGCGGGATGACTGCGCCGGGCCCGGCGGCCCTCAGGTGTTCCCCTTCGCGGCCGAGACGTCGGCCAGCGCGGAGTCGGGGTCGCGCTCGATGGCCAGGTCACCCAGGCTGACGATGCCCACGGCACGCCCCTGCTGCACGACCGGCAGCCGCCGCACCGCCTTGCCGCGGATCAGCTGGGCGGCCTGGGTGAGTGAGGTGTCCGGGGCCACGGTCACCAGTTCGTCGTCGCTGACGATCTCGGCCACCGGGGTTCCCGGGTCCTTGTCCTGTGCGACGAGACGGATCGCGATGTCCCGGTCGGTCAGGATGCCGCACACGGTCCCGTTGTCGAGGACGATCACGTCGCCGGAATCGCTGGCTGCCATGCGCCGCGCAGCCTCGGCCGCGCTCGCGGTGCGCTCGACAGTGGCCGGGTCACCCGTCATCACGTCGGCGATGATTTGAGCCATGGTTGTCTCCCTTGCTCTGGGGCACAGTGGTCCGCGCGTCGCTACCCAGTGCCAGGCGAGGCAACCACGGTGCGGGCTCCGCGTGCCCAGGCCGGGAGGATCGGTCGAGAGCGACCCGGCCGCTTAGGCGAAGCTAGGTATCTGCCTGCAGCCTCCGCGCTGTGGCCCGGGCGGCCGGGTGGCCGGCCTGCGCGGCGGCCTCACGCTCGGCCTCGGCGTTGATTTCCGCGCCCAGCAGCACGGCCAGTCCGGCCAGGTAGAGCCAGAAAATCAGGACGGCCACGCCGGCGAAGGCCCCGTAGGTCTTGCCGTAGGAGCCGAACTTGGCCACATAGAACGAGAACCCGAGCGAGGCCGCCAGGAAGATCGCCGTGCCGACCACGCCTCCGGGGCTGACCCACTGCCAGCGCGGTGATTCCCGGTACGGGCCGTAGTAGTAGTAGGAGGAGAACAGCAGCGAGATCACTATGACGGTCACCGCCCACCGCACTACCGTCCAGGCGATCAAGAATGCGGTTCCGGCCACCGGCGCGTGGCCCTCGATCGCCGAGCCGATCGAGGCGCCGAACACGATCAGCGCCGAAGTGATGCCGCCGGACACCACCGTCGCCGCCAGCAGGGGAAAGGCCCGCAGCCGCTTGGCGATGAACTTCCGGTCGACCGGGACTTCGTAAGCAATGTCCAGCCCGGTCTCCAGCGCGGCCATGCCGGCCGAGGCGCTCCACAGCGCCACCACGACGCCGATGATCAGCGCGGTGAGCGATGCCTTGGCCGACCGGGTGGTCGCCGCCTGAACGGCCTGGCTGAAGACGCCCGACGCCCCGGGCGGCAGCACCTTGTTCAACCCGTCGACCGTCCGGTGCACCACGCTGCCGCTGAGATGCGCCAGGCCGGCCAGGCCCAGCAGCGCGATCAGGGCCGGGAACAGGGCGAGGAACCAGTGATAGGCCAGGCTTCCCGCGGTCATGCTGCAGCGGTCGCGCACGAACTTCGTGCCGCTTCGCTTGATGGTGTTGCGCCAGCCAGTCTCCCCCAGCTCGATGGGCGTCTCGGGACCGCCGGACACCTCGTTCTGCGGGGGAATCGACTCCTCGCTGCCCTTGGTCGCGCTCTTATCCGGCTCGGCCATAACCACCCACCCCACTGTCGTGACGCTGGCCGTTCCCTGCGGCCAGTTCGGCCGCCTACCCCTCAATGGCGAGGCTTAACGGGCCGTTGCCGGTGAATGACGTTTAGGTGGCCGCGGGCGGGTAGCGGGCGCAGCCCATGAGCCACTCCGCTTCCGACGACCGGATCACGGTGGTGATCGTCACCCGCGACCGGCGGACCGAGCTCGCGCACACGTTAGACCGGATGACCGCGCTGCCGGAAAGACCTCCGATCCTCGTGGTGGACAACGGCTCGGCCGACGGCTCCGCGCAGGCCGCGGCATGCTACCCGGGCGTCCGGGTCATCCGCGCGGCGGCCAACCTCGGCGCGGCCGGCCGCAACCTGGCCGTGCAGCAGGTGTCCACCCCGTACGTCGCCTTCTGCGACGACGACATCTGGTGGGCACCGGACGCGCTGGCGCGAGCCGCCGACCTCCTCGACGCGTCTCCCCGGCTCGCCTCGGTGACCGGGCGCATACTGGTGGAGCCCGGCGGCCGGGAGGACCCGATCACCCCGGAACTGCGTGGCTCCCCGGTCCCGGCGCCGCCATGGTTGCCGGGGCCCGCCCTGCTGAGCATCCTCGCGGGCGCCTCGATGCTGCGGGTCGCCGCGTTCAGGCAGGTCGGAGGCTTCTCGCCGCGGCTCTGGCTGGGCGGGGAGGAAGAACTGCTCGGCCTCGACCTGGCCGCGGCCGGCTGGTGGATGACCTGGGCCGCCGACGTGACCGTGTACCACGCGGCATCGCAGGTCCGTGACCCGAGACAGCGTCGCATCCTCGGCATTCGCAACACGCTCTGGACCGCCTGGCTGCGCCGGCCGGCCGGCGGAGCGCTGCGGCGGACCGTCGCCGTGCTGCGCGCCATCCCCAAGGACACGGCGAGCGGAACGGCCTTGATCAAGGCCGCGGCCGGCCTGCCGTGGATCGTGCGCGAACGGCGGGTCATTCCCGGTCAGGTGGAGGCCTGGCTGCGCCTGCTGGAGGCGCCCCAGCGCGACTCGCCCGCGCGTCGCTACGTGGGCTGACCCGCAGGTTGCGGCGGGCGCGCCGGATCCGGTGACCGCAGCAGGCGCGCAGTGGCCCGCAGCACGTCACCGACCTCGATCTGCAGCAAGCGCGGGTCGACGCGGTCACCGTGGGGGTCCCCGGGCCGGCTGCCGTGGCCGGTCCACAGTGCGATGTGGCGCCTGTCTCCCTCGGGCGGTCCCCACAGGGCCGGCGAGACCGGCCCGAACAGCGTGACCGAGGGGGTCGCGTAGGCCACGGCGAGGTGGGCAACGCCGGTGTCGTTGCTGACCACCATCGTGGCCCCGGCCACCAGGGCCGCGAGAGCGGCCAGGCCGGTGCGGCCGGCCAGCACCGCCGCCGGGCCAAGCCCGGCTGAACGTGCCACCTGCCAGGCCAGCGGGCGCTCGGACGCCGTGCCGGTGATCACTACCTGGTGGCCCGCGGCGGCCAGGGCCCGGGCCACGGCGGCGAACCGGCCCGGCGGCCAGCGTCTGCCGCCGCTGGCCGCTCCGGGATGCACCACGACCGCGCCCTCCGCCAGTGCCCGGACGGCAGGATGGTCCAGCCGCAGCAGGCCGCGGTCGGCCGGCGCCCCCCACCATTCGACCAGCCGGCACCAGCGGTCCACCTCGTGTTCCTCGTCGGCCCACCAGGGCCCGGTCACGAGCGGGGCTCTCACCGAGGCATACATCATGGTGGTCGCCGCGCCGAGAACCCGGACCAGGTCGTGACTGGCCGGCCCGTTGCCGTGCAGGTCCACGGCGACCTCCGGGGCGGGGCCGGCCCAGCGGACCGGCCGCAGCTCGGCCGTGGCGAGCAGCCGGTCCACCGCGCCGGTCAGCCCGGCCAGCGGCGCCAGCGCCCGCGGGGCGGCGAGCACGATCTCATGCTCCGGGTAGGCGGCGCGCAGGGCGCGGTAGGCAGGTACGCCGGCGAGGAAGTCCCCCAGGCCGAGCGCCCGCAGGATGACCAGCGCCGGGCGCTGGATGTGCCCGGGCCTCACCGGACGACCTCGGCCAGCAGCCGGTCCCAGTCCGCGAGGAACCGGGCCAGCCCGTAACGGGCCAGAGCCGATTCCCTGGCCCGCTTGCCCATCTCGGCCGCCTCGGCCGGATCCGCCAGCAGCCGCCGCAGCTCGCGGCGCAAGCGGTCACGGTCGGTCGAGATCACTCCGGTGCCGGCCGGCACCGCCTCGACGGCCTCGGTGGTCGCGACCGCGACCACGGGCATGGCCAGGTGCATGGCCTCGATCAGCGACAGGCCCAGCGAGGTCCACC
>DATAVV010000057.1:0-7351 GCA_036267555.1 Streptosporangiaceae bacterium
CTGCGCCGACTCGTCCCACCGCGCGAACGCCCGGGACGGCACCTGCAGCGTCACCTCGGCCGGCTCGCCCGGCCCGGCGGTGGCGCCACCGAACGCGGCCAGGACCCGGGGCGGCGCCTGCGGGTCCCCTGGCGGCCCGGCCAGGTAGGCCTGGACCACCTCGCGGCCGGGCCGGGACCCGGTGTTGCGCAGCGTCACCGTCAGCCGGAGGTCGTCACCGGCGGCCGGGTTGGCCGGCTCGGCGCGCACCGAGTCGAACGACCAGGTCGTGTAGCCCAGGCCGTGACCGAAGGGGAACCGCGGCACCGTACCGCGAGCGTCGTAGCCCCGGTAGCCGATGAACAGGCCCTCGTCGTAGTCGAGACGGCCGTCGCGCGGCAGCGCGTGCAGGACCGGGGCGTCGGCCTCGGCGGCGGGCAGCGTGACCGGCAGCCGGCCGCCCGGCTCGGCCAGGCCGAGCAGGACGTCGGCCAGGGCCTCGCCCATGGCCTGGCCGGGCAGCCAGGCGTAGACCACCGCCGCGACCTGGTCCGCCCACGGCATCAGGACGGGCATGCCCGCGTTCACCACGACCACTGTCCGGTCGTTGACCGCGGCCACCCTCCGGACGAGTTCGTCCTGCCGTCCTGGCAGCGCGAGCGTGGCGCGGTCGAAGCCCTCGCTCTCGGTCATCGGCGCCGACCCGACGACCACGACCGCCGCGTCGGCGCGGCGGGCAGCCTGCTCGGCCTCGGCCAGCAGGCGGTCGTCGCCGGTGGCCGGCACGATGCCGAGCCGGACGAACAGCGGGCCCTCGCCGTCGGCCGCCGGAGTGAATTCGAGCCGGATCTGCGCGGAGCGGCCGGCCTCGAGTTCAGCCGTGGCCCGGATCTCGCCGGGCCGGGTCATGGCCTCCACCGGGTCGCTGGGAACGGCGGTGGCGCCGTCCGCCACGACGGCGCCGTCCACGGTCAGCGTGAGGTGTCCCACGCCGGCCACGCCCAGCAGGTGCGGGCCGCTGGCGTCGGGCCGGAACGAGGTCGTCAGCACGATCCGCCCCTGCTTGCCCCAGCCCACGCCGGGCGGGACCTGATCCCACCAGGTCAGTGACGGGCTGGCGCGGTGCTCGGCGGCGAGCAGGGGGCCGTCGGGGGCCCGGAACTCCAGGTGCAGCCCGGGCTCGCCGGTGCCGGGGTCGCGCAGCGCGGCCAGGTCGGGTTCCGGGACGACCACCCAGGTCTGGCACCCTTCGGCCACGGTGACCTCGGCCTGCCCGGCCAGGGCCGCGCCCAGCGCCGCGGCCGGGGTGGACACGGTGACCGGCACGACGACCGCGCTGCCGCCGCCGTGGATGGCCGGGCGCACGGCGTTGGGCCCGATCACCGCGAGGCTGCCGCGGGGGGCGAGCGGCAGCACGCCCTCGTTGCGCAGCAGGGTCAGCGCCGACGCGGTGGCCCGGCGCAGCAGGCCCGGGTCGATCAGCGCCGGGTGGGCCGGCCCCGCGTCGGCGTGGCCGCTGCGCGCGCCGACCCGGCGGGCCAGCCGGAGCAGCCGGATCACCTTGTCGTCCAGCACCTCGGGGGTGACCGCGCCGTCGAGCACCGCCTGGGCCAGCATGCTGCCCCAGGGGCCGTCGGGACCCGGCATGGCCAGGTCCAGCGCGGCCAGCGCGGTGGCCGCGGTGCTGCGGGCCGCATCCCAGTCCGAGGTGACGACGCCGTCAAAGCCCCACTCGTCCTTGAGCACGCCGCGCAGCAGCCGCCCGTTCTCGGTCATCGGGATCCCGTTGACCTTGTTGTAAGCGGCCATCACCAGCGCCGCCGGGCCCTCGCGCACGCAGGCCTCGAACGGCACCAGGTACAGCTCGCGCAGCACCCGCTCGGCGATCCGCACGTCGTAGCCCCAGCGCTCGGTCTCGGTGTCGTTGCACACGAAGTGCTTGACGGTCGCGGCCACGCCGGCGCTCTGCACCCCGGTGACGAACGCGACGCCGAGCCGCGCGGTCAGCACCGGGTCCTCGGAGAAACACTCGAAGCCGCGGCCGCCGAGCGGGGTGCGCATCAGGTTGATGGTGGGGGCGAGCAGCACGTCGACGCGCTTGCCCCGGGCCTCGGCGCCCAGGGCGGCGGCCAGTTCGCTCACCAGCCCGGTGTCCCAGGTGGCGCCGAGGGCCGACGGGCAGGGCAGGCTGGACGAGGGGCGGCGCTCGTCCAGCACCACCCCCCTGACCCCGGCCGGGCCGTCCGATGTGATCATCGGCCGGAGCCCGAGCGCGTCGGCGCCCTGCGTCCGCCAGCTATCCGCGCCGGTCAGCAGCAGGACCTTGTCTTGAACGGTGAGGCCGGTCAGCAGGTCCGCATCGTCGATCGACGCGGCCGCGGCCGGGGGGGCCGCCCGGCCGGTTACCCGGCCGGGCGGTATCTGCCCTTCGTATCCAGTTGTCATGGCCCTGGTGTATTTCCCCGGTCAGGAGACCGGCTTGAGGTGCAGCACGGTCTCTTCGAGGTAGGGCGAGTTCGTCGACGGGTTCATGTACGGGTTGCTCGCCGACGGCCAGCCGGTGTAGTTCCTGGTCGAGTACTGCCACCAGGCCGCGCCGTACAGCAGCGGTGCCACCGGCACCTGCGTGTTCATGATGTTCTCCAGCTTGCTGATCGCGGACTGCTGCACCGTCGTGGAGTTGCTGCCCGCGTACGTGGCCAGCGCGGACTGCGTCGCCGGGTCGTTCCAGCGGCCCAGGTCGTTCGCGGCGGGCTTGCCGACCGGGGCGGTCAGGGCCGAGTCCAGCAGGCTGTCGTACACGTAGTACGGTCCCGGGCCCTGGTTGCTCCAGTGGATCGCGGCGTCGAACGTGCCGTTGGTCAGGTCCGACTGCCACACCGCCGGGTTACCGATGCCGTTCACGGTGACGCTGAAGCCCTCCTGGTTGAGCTGCTTGGCGATGGCCTGGGCGTCCAGGTAGTAGTCGCTGTACGGGATCGGGTCGGCGATCGCGAAGTTGATCGTCTTGCCGCCCTTGGTCCACTTGCCGCCGCTCTTGCTCCAGCCGTCGGCGGTGAGGACCGAGCTGACCTTGTTCGGGTCGCCGGCCGCGGGCAGGTTGTTGGCCAGCGACGGCGCCAGGAAGCTGTTCGCGCCGGGCAGCAGCAGCCCGCTGGTCGAGCTCGCGGGCAGCTCGTAACCGGTCTCACCCTGGGCCGAGAGCTGCTGGCGGTTGATCCCGTAGCTGATCGCCTGCCGCACCGCCGGGTCGTTCAGCGGCGCCTTGGTCACGTTGAAGACCAGCGACACCACGTTGTTGGCGGTGTAGTACGGCGACGCGGTCGAGTACGTGTGGTTGTCCGGGCTCTTGGCCAGGTACACGCCCTGGACGTTGGCGATGTCGTTGCCCGCCAGGTCGATCTGGCCGGTGGCCAGCGGGTTGACGATGTTGAAGTTCTGGCTGTACGCGGGGTAGGAGACCTCGGGTACGTGCACGGACTTCTTGTTCCAGTAGTACGGGTTCTGCTTGAGCGTGAAGCCCTGCGGGGTGAACTTGTCGAGCATGTATGGACCGGTGCCAACCGGGCTCGGGTCGGCGAACGTGGCCGGGTTCACCGAGGACCAGATGTGCTGCGGCACGATGTAGGTCTGCCCGATCAGGAACAGGTTCGTGTACTGCGGCTTGGCGAACGTCAGCACGGCCTGGGTCGCGCTCGGCGCGGTGGCGCTGGCCGGGACGGGCGTCCCGTCGGTGTCCAGGCCCGGGTGCGTCCTGATCATGTTGAAGGTGAACGCCACGTCGCTCGCGCTAAACGGCTTGCCGTCGTTCCACCGCACGCCGGAGCGGATGGTCAGGGTCAGCGTCTTGCCCGCGTTCGACCAGCTGTACCCGGTGGCCAGGATCGGGAACGGCGCCTCGCTCGGGTTCAGGATGTTCCAGATGAACAGCGGCTCGTTGTACAGCGAGTCCGCGGTCACCACGTGCCCGGTGGAGGTGGCGGAATACGGGTTGAAGGTGTCGGTCATCGGTGACAGCGGGGTGTCGTCGACCACCAGCGGCTTGCCAGCGGGGGCCGAGGACGAAGCGCTCGGCTTGGAGCCCGAGCTGCTGCAGGCGGCCATGGCCATACTCAGTATCGTGGCCACAGCCAGGCTCTTTATGACTGCATGTCTCATTGCCTAAACTCCGTAGTGCCCGGCCGGCGCGAAGCCGGCCTGTTGTGAACGACCGTGTCGGGGTCTGTTGTCAGTCGGGCGGTGCGGGCCGGCCGGGCGCTGCCCCTGTGCCTGCCCAATTCCTGTGGCACCGTGTTCGCGGCGCCGTCTGTTGCGGCACCGTCGTTTGCGGTACTTGACCGCTAGGGGGATTTCCGGTTCATCAGGTCTCCTCTCGGCGCGGCGTTGCGGAACGATGCGGGGCTTTCGGGTCGGCGTCGGGGTCGTGCAGCCAGCAGGCGCTCACGTGACCGGGAGCGACCTCGAATCCGGGCGGCGCGGTGTCCGAGCAGATGGCCATGGCGTGCGGGCAGCGGGGGTGGAACCGGCAGCCGGACGGGGGCGTGACCAGGCTCGGCGGGGCACCGCGGCCCTTGACGCTCTCCCCGTTCGCCTCCGGCACGGTGCGGCGGTCGGGGTCGGGCGCCGCGCTGAGCAGCAGCTGGGTATACGGGTGCGCGGGCTGGTCGGTGACGGCCTGGGCCGGGCCGGACTCGACCACCTGCCCGGCGTACATCACCGCGATCGTGTCCGCCAGGTAACGGGCCGACGCGATGTCGTGGGTGATGTAGAGAATGGCCAGCCGTTCCCGCTCGCGCAGGTCGTCCAGGAGGTTGAGGATGCCGAGCCGGATCGAGACGTCCAGCATCGACACCGGCTCGTCGGCCAGCAGCACCCGCGGCCGCACCGCCAGCGCGCGGGCGATCGCCACCCGCTGGCGCTGGCCGCCGGACAGCTCGTGCGGGTACTTGCGCAGGAACTGGTCCGCGGGCGTGAGCGCCACCCGCTCCAGCAGCCCGGTGATCGCCTCGTCCAGGTCCGTGCCCGGGGCCAGCAGCCCGTGTACCTGAAGCGGCCGCGCCAGGTGGTAGCGCACCTCGTGCACCGGGTTGAGCGAGGAGAACGGGTCCTGCAGCACCAGTTGCACCCGCCGTGCGTACTCGCGGCGGCCCCGGCCGCCGGACGGCACCGCGCTGCCATCCACGAACAGCTCGCCCGAGGTCGGGGCCAGCAGCCGGGCCAGCAGCCGGGCCAGCGTCGACTTGCCCGAGCCGCTCTCGCCCACCACGGCGGTGACCTTCCCCTCGGCCAGGGCGAGCGAGACGTTCTCGACCGCGTGCACGACCGCGCCGCGGCGGCGCCCGCTTCCGGCCCGGCCCGGCCGGGCTCGTCCCCCGAACCCCAGCCGTCGCGTCGGCAGTGGCCGGCCCGGACCGGGCACGGCGCGGGCCCCCGTGGCCGCACCACCCGCCCCGTCGCCGCGTTCTGGATCGTCAACGGTTACCTGGCGCCGCCCGCCGCGTCCGAGCCCGCCGTGCACCGCGAAGTGCTTGGTCAGGTCGCGCGCTTCCAGCAGCACGGTCCCGGTCGCGGGCGGCTGAGGGGCGTCGGTGCGCGGCGTCATGACTGGCTCCCGGCGAGGTCGGCGCCCGGCGCGGGCACCGGGAGGCTGGGCGGTGCGGACCCGGCCAGTTCGGCCGGCGCGGCCACCGAGCCGTCGTGCAGCCAGCACGCCGCCGCGCGCCGGCCTGCGTCCAGCGGCAGCAGCGGCGGCGACGACGTCAGGCACCGGTCCATGACGAAGGGGCAGCGCGGGTGGAAGACGCAGCCCGCCGGGAGCTCGCGCAGGTCGGGAGGCGAGCCGGGGATGCCGGTCAGCCGCTGCCGGGGCCCGTGCAGGGCCGGGAAGGACCGCAGCAGCCCGAGCGTGTACGGGTGCCGGGGCGCGCGGAACAGCGTGGTCGCGGCGGCCCTCTCGACCAGCCGGCCCGCGTACATCACGGCGATCGAGTCCGCGATCTCGATGAGCAGCGACAGGTCGTGGGTGATGAACAGCACGGCGAAGCCGAGCCGCTCCTGCAGGTCGGTCAGTTCCTCGAGGATCTCCCGCTGGGTGACCACGTCCAGCGCGGTGGTCGGCTCGTCCATGATCACTATCTGCGGTTCGAGCGCGAGGGCCATCGCGATCATCACGCGCTGCCGCATGCCGCCCGACAGTTCGTGCGGATGGCTGCCCAGCCGGTCGGCGGTGATGCCGACCATGGCCAGCAGTTCCCCGGCCCGGGTTCTGGCCTCGCCCTGCCTCATGGACGGGCGGTGCGCCCGCAGCACGTCGGTGAGCTGGGACCCGACCGACAGCACCGGGTTCAGCGCGTTCATCGCGCTCTGGATCACGACCGAGATCTGCGACCAGCGCAGCACCCGCAGCCCACCCTCGTCCGCGGCCAGCAGGTCGATCGTGGCACCCGGCTCCGGGTGGTACCTGACGCTGCCGCCGGTGATCATGCCGGGCGCCCGCAGCAGCCGGGTGACCGCGTAGGCCAGGGTGGACTTGCCGCTGCCGCTCTCCCCGGCCAGGCCGAGAACCTCGCCGCGGTGCAGCACCAGGTCGGCGTCGAGCACGGCGTGGACCGTGCCCGGGCCGACACCGTAGTCCACGCACAGCCCGCTGATCTCGAGCAGCGGCTCGCTGAGTCCCCCGGCGCTCACCGCGGCCTCCTGCTGATCGCGGCGGGGCGCACCGCGGCGGGGCGCACCACCGGGGTCACACCGAGCACGAAGCGCCGGGGCGGGCGGACCGCGGTGCCCCCGATGTGCCGAGCCTGGCGCCGCGACAGCCCGGCGGCCCGCAGCCGCGGGTTGATGAACTCGTCGATGCCGAAGTTGAGCAGGGCCAGCGCGGTGCCGAGCAGGGCCACGGCCAGCCCGGGCGGGATGAACAGCCACCAGTACCCGCTCTGCTCGGCCCCGGCGACCTGCGCGTAGAACAGCATCCCGCCCCAGCTCAGGTGGTTGGGGTTGACCAGGCCGAGGAAGGCGAGCGCGGTGTACGTGCCGACCCCGTAGAGCACCGTGAACAGGAACGACGAGGCCAGGATCGGGATCAGGTTGGGCAGGATCTCGAAGCCGATGATCCGCCAGCCGCGTTCGCCGATGATCCGCGCGGACACCACGTAGTCCCGGCTGCGCAGCGACAGCGTCTGGGCGCGCAGCACCCGCGCGCCGAAGGCCCAGCCGGTGATCGCGATGATCAGCCCGATCACCGTGTCGTCGCTGCCCTGGGACGCGGGCAGGAACCCGAAGACGACGATGAGCAGCGGCAGGGCCGGCATGACCAGGAAGAAGTTGGCCAGCATCGACAGCAGGTCGTCCGCCACGCCGCCGGCGTAACCCG
>DATAVV010000058.1:0-6040 GCA_036267555.1 Streptosporangiaceae bacterium
TGGTCGTGATCGGCGAGGGCGAGAAGGACCGCGCGCCCATGCTCTACAACGGCGAGCAGGTCGGTGACGGCAGCGGCCCGCTGTGCGACGTGGCGGTGGACCCGATCGACGGCACCCGGCTGACCGCCAACGGCATGCCGAACGCGATCTCGGTGCTCGCGGTCAGCGCCCGCGGGTCCATGTACGACCCGTCGGCCGTCTTCTACATGTCCAAGCTGGTCACCGGGCCCGCCGCCGCGGACGTGGTGGACCTCGAGGCGCCACCGGCGCAGAACATCGCTGCGGTCGCGCGGGCCAAGCACTGCTCGCCGCACGACGTCACGGTGGTCATCCTGGACCGGCCGCGGCACCAGGACCTGATCGAGCAGGTACGCGCGGCCGGCGCGCGGATCAAGCTCATCACCGACGGGGACGTGGCGGGCGCGATCATGGCCGCGCGCGACGGCACCGGCATCGACCTGCTGCTCGGCACCGGCGGCACCCCGGAGGGCATCATCGCGGCGTGCGCGATCAAGTGCCTGGGCGGGGTCATCCTCGGCAAGCTCGCCCCGCGCGACGAAGAGGAACGCGACCGCGCGGTGGCCGCCGGGCACGACCTGAACCGGGTTCTGTCCACCGATGATCTGGTCACGTCCGACGACGCGTTCTTCGCCGCCACCGGGATCACCGACGGGGAACTGATGGCCGGGGTGCGGTACCGCTCGGGCGGGGCGATCACGCATTCGCTGGTCATGCGTGCGCGGTCGGGCACGTTGCGCAACATTCACAGCGAGCACCAGTTGTGGAAGCTCCGCGCCTACAGTTCGGTCAACTTCGACGGCGACTGAACGGCCCGCGCCACCGGGGCTTGCGCGGCCGTACGACCTTCACCCGGCCCGCCAGCCCGAACGTGCGGACCTCGACCACGGGCGCCTGCGCGGGCGTCGGCCCCGGCGTTGCCGGGCTGGCCTGGCGGACGGTCCTCGTCCCGCTGTGCCTGTTCAGCGGGCCGCTCGCGGTCGTCTCCACGATGACCTCGTCGGGGACGATCAGCTGCAGGGTGCCGCCGAGCATGGTGGCGAGCACGGTCACCCGCTGGCTCTGCAGCACGGCCTCGCGCAGGTCCAGTGTCACCTCGCCGAAGACGGCGGTCACCGCGAGGCGTTCGGGCACGACCCAGCGGCCTTCGCGCCGCTCCCGGCCGAATACGCCCGCGACCGGCCTGCGCCCGTCCAGCCGGATCGGCTGCGCCGCGGGCGTAGCCAGATCCGCGGTTAGTTCGGCGAGGTCACCGAGGGTGCGGGCGGCGTAAGCGCGCTCGGCCCGCTCCGAGTGCTCGCCCAGGGTCAGCCGGCCGTCGCCCGCCGCCTCGTTCAGCAGCGTGATCACCCGCTCCCGGTCCGCGTCGGAGCAACGCAGATCACGTGGCGCGGGTCGGGAGGGCACACCCCGAAGATATATGTCTGCTCTGTTTTCTGCTTGCCTCCGGGCCCCCACCCACCTCCCCAACCCCTTCACGGCCGAGCTTCCCTCGTCGCTCGCCCGCTCGTTCTTCACTCCTCAGGGCGGCGCAAAACCTCCTTGCCGCGCTCGCAAGCTCGCTAGTTCCCCGGGCGGCGCGGGGCCTGGCTCGGACTGCGGCCAGCGACCGCGCCCGCTAGCCGCCCCACACTCCTCAGCCGCCCCATACGCCCGTCCCGCCCCTGGCTCCCGCGCCACCGCAAGCGATCATGGCGATGAATGTGAATCCAGGGCTCACCCAACAGCACCAGATCCACATTCATCGGCTGTGTCGCGAGTGGCGGGCGCGTGGCGACGCCGAGTTGCCGCGCCCGCTGACCGACCCAGACCGACCGCCATCCACCGAACCCAGCCCGGCCCGCGCCGGCATTGAGCCAGGGGGCACGATTGCCTGTTAGTTTTGTGTAAGCAACTATCTGTGCGAGTAGAGGAGACTGCACGGTGGGAGAGCCCGCGGAAAGCGGCCGCACCCGGCCGTCGGCTGGCAGCGCGCCCCGGCTCGGCCAGAACACGCATTACAAGTGGGTCGCCCTGTCCAACACCACGGTCGGCATGCTGTCGGCGACCGTCAATGCCTCCATCGTGATCATCTCGCTGCCGGCCATCTTCCGCGGGATCAAACTGGACCCGCTGACCCCGGGCAACGTCAGCTACCTGCTCTGGATGCTGATGGGCTACCTGGTCGTGTCGGCCGTGCTGGTGGTCACGCTGGGCCGGCTCGGTGACATCTACGGCCGGGTGCGCATGTACACCCTCGGCTTCGCGGTCTTCGGGCTCGGCGCGCTAGCGCTCCCGTTCGATCCGCTGACCGGGCCGTCGGGGGCGTTGTGGCTGATCGGCTTCCGGGTCATCCAGGCGGTCGGCGGGGCCATGCTGATGGCCAACTCCCCCGCGATCCTGACCGACGCCTTCCCCGCCGACCAGCGCGGCATGGCCATGGGCATCAACCAGGTGGCCGGCATCTCCGGCCAGTTCATCGGACTGATCCTGGGCGGGGTGCTGGCCGCGGTCGACTGGCGCCTTGTGTTCATCGTGTCGGTGCCGATCGGCATCGGCGGCACGATCTGGTCCTACTTCAGCCTGCGCGAGGTCGGGGCGCGGACCCCGGCCCGGATCGACTGGCTCGGCAACGTGCTGTTCGGGCTGGGCCTGATCGGGATCCTGGTCGGGATCACCTACGGCCTGATCCCGTACGGCGGCCACTCGATGGGCTGGACCAACCCCACGGTGCTGACCGGCCTGATCGGCGGCGTGGTGCTGCTCATCGCGTTCTGCTTCACCGAACTGCGGGTCGCCGCGCCCATGTTCGACCTGCGGCTGATGCGGATCCGGGCGTTCGCGGCCGGGAACACGGCCACGCTGCTCGGCGCGATCGCCCGCGGCGGGCTGCAGTTCATGCTGATCCTGTGGCTGCAGGGCATCTGGCTGGTGCTGCACGGCTACAGCTTCAAGGACACGCCGCTCTGGTCGGGCATCTACCTTCTCCCGCTCACCTGCGGCTTCGTCATCTCCGGGCCGCTGTCGGGCTGGTTGTCGGACAAGCACGGCGCCCGGGCATTCGCCTCCGGCGGGCTGCTGGTATCGGCCGCGGCCTTCGGCGGCCTGCTGCTGGTACCGACCGACTTCCGGTACGCGGAGTTCGCCGCGCTGATCTTCATCGCCGGGGCCGGCATGGGCCTGTTCTCCGCGCCCAATGCCGCCGCGATCATGAACAGCGTCCCGGCCCGGCAGCGCGGCGCCGCGTCCGGCATGCTGGCCACGTTCCAGAACTCCGGCTTCGTGCTGTCCATCGGCATCTTCTTCTCGCTGATGATCGCCGGCCTGTCCAGCACGCTGCCGACCGCGCTGACGAACGGCCTGACCGCACACGGCGTGCCGCATGCGGTCGCGCACCAGATCGGGCAGGCGCCGCCGGTGGCCAGCCTGTTCGCCGCGTTCCTGGGCTACAACCCGGTGAACCAGTTGCTC
Organism: Streptosporangiaceae bacterium; assembly: GCA_036267555.1. Lineage (GTDB taxonomy): Bacteria > Actinomycetota > Actinomycetes > Streptosporangiales > Streptosporangiaceae > JASHPR01. Next base: position 3,469 of record DATAVV010000058.1, read on the forward strand.
GCCCCGACCGGGGTGCTCGCCCACCTGCCGGCGGCCCAGGTCAGCGTGCTGACCGGGAAGCAGTTCTTCCCGCAACTGATCTCCGGGCCGTTCCATCATGGCCTGGTCATCGTGTTCAGCATGGCCATGGGCGTCCTGGTCATCGCCGCGGGCGCGTCCCTGCTGCGCGGCGGCCGCTACGTGCACGACGAGCAGACCGTCCCGGCCGCGGCGGGCGCTACCGCCGCCGCGGGCGCGGGCGCCGCCGCGGGCGCGGGCGCCGGGAGCGCCACGGCCAGCACCCCCGCCACCGGCAACAGCGACTCGGCCGCCAACGGCAGCCAGCCCGCCCCCAGCGCCAGTACCGGCCACTCCGCGCCGCCCGACGCCTGACCGCCGGGCGCCGGGCGCCGGGCGCTTCCATGATCGTGGAGGCTGGCGCGCTATGCGCGCGTGATCCTCCACGATCAAGAAAATCCCGCCTCTCGCGGGTGCGGGCGGGGCGCGATATAGTTAGCTCTGTGAACGATATTGGGGTGCGCCGGGCCCCGGAGCGGGCTCTGACCCAGGCTGCGGCGGCGGAACTGTTCACGGCGATCAGCGTGATCCGGCGGACCGCGCGGCGGGCGGCGCGCAACGCGTGGGCCCTGCAGCCACTGCCGCCGGCCCAGTCGGAACTGCTGCGGCTGGCCGCCGCCCGGCCCGGGCTGACCGTGGCCGATGCCGCCCAGGAACTGCGGCTGGCGCCGAACACGGTTAGCACGCTGGTGGGACGGCTGACCGAAGCGGGCCTGCTGAGCCGGGAACGGAGCGCGCAGGACGGGCGCACCGCGCTGCTTGCCCCCACCCACAAGGCCAACCAGCGGCTCGCGGAGTTCCGAGACCTGCGGGCCGAACTGGCCGGGCGGGCCCTGGCTGAGCTCGGCCCGTCCGATCAGCAGGCACTCGCCGCTGCCATCCCCGCGCTGCTGCGCCTCGCCGAGCGAATGGAGAGCCCGCGAATGGAGAAGCCATGAGCCCGCAGCCTGACGGTTCGGCCGTCTCGGTCCCCGAGCAGCGGACCAGCGACGCCGAGCCCAGCCCGGTGTCCGGCCCGGCGCCCGGCCGGGCGCCGGGCGGCCCAGCATCCGGCCCAGTGCCCGGAGCCGCCGTGCGGTGCGTGGGCATCACGTACCGGTTCGGTGAGCACACGGCCGTCGACCACGTGGACCTCCAGATCGAGCCGGGCGAGACGTTCGGGCTGCTCGGGCCCAACGGCGCGGGCAAGACGACCACGATCCGGATGCTGACCACGCTGCTCAAGCCGATGGCGGGCACGATCACGGTGTTCGGGACCGACGCCGCGTCGCACCCGATGCGGGTCCGGCGGATGATCGGCTACGTGCCGCAACTGCTGTCCGCGGACGCGACGCTCACCGGCCGGGAGAACGTGGAACTGTTCGCCAAGCTGTTCGACGTGCCCCGGCGGCTGCGGGCGGAACGGGTCGACGGCGCGCTGTCCGCCATGGGCCTGGCCGAGCCCGCGGGCCGCCTGGTGAAGACCTACTCGGGCGGGATGATCCGCCGGCTGGAACTGGCTCAGGCCCTGGTCAGCGCGCCGAGCCTGCTGGTTCTGGACGAACCGACCGTCGGGCTGGACCCGATCGCCCGCTCGGACGTCTGGGAGTACATCGACGCGCTGCGCGAGTCCGCGCCGATCACCGTGCTGATGACCACTCACTACATGGACGAGGCCGACACCTACTGCGACCGGGTCTCGCTCATGCACGCGGGCTCGATCCGCGCCACCGGTACCCCCGGCATGCTCAAGGCCACGCTCGGTGCCGGGGCCACGCTGGACGACGTGTTCCGCCACTACACCGGCGGCACGCTCGACGACGGCTCCGAGAAGGGAAGCATCCGTGACGTCCGCCGCGCCCGGCGTACCGCCCGCCGTCTCGGCTAACTCAGCCGCGAATACCTCTGCCGTTGCCCTCGGCGGCCTGGCCCTGCCGAGCGACACCCCGCTCGCCATCGCGCGCCGTCTGGGCAGCCGCATCGTGACGCTGTGCTGGGTTGAGCTGCGCAAGATCCGCCACGACCGCACCGAGCTTTACACCCGGGCCATCCAGCCCGCGCTCTGGCTGCTGATCTTCGGGGAGACGTTCACCAGGATTCACGCGATCCCCACTCCGGGCGGCATCCCGTACCTGGCCTACCTCGCGCCCGGCATCCTGGCCCAGTCCGCGCTGTTCATCGCCATCTTCTACGGCATCCAGATCATCTGGGAGCGCGACGCGGGCGTGCTGACCAAGCTCATGGTCACGCCGACCCCGCGCGCGGCGCTGAGCACGGGGAAGGCGTTCGCGGCCGGGGTGCGCTCGATCGTCCAGGCTGCCGTGATCATCGTGCTGTCGGCGATCCTCGGCGTGTCTCTCACCGACAACCCGGCCAAGCTGCTCGCCACCGCGGCCATCGTGGTGCTCGGCTCGGCGTTCTTCTCGTGCCTGTCGATGAGCATCGCCGGGATCGCGCTGTCCCGGGACCGGCTGATGGGCATCGGCCAGGCCATCACGATGCCGCTGTTCTTCAGCTCGAACGCGCTGTACCCCGA
>DATAVV010000059.1:0-2386 GCA_036267555.1 Streptosporangiaceae bacterium
GTCCGGGCCGGCGGCGAACTGCACCGAGCCGATCCCGAAGCCGCTCGCGACCGGATCCGGGCCGGTGCGGTTGTGCGGCCCCAGGTTCGCCGGCGGGCCGCCCGGTGCCCCCGGCACCGCCTCCGGCGGCGGGCCCGCGCCCCGCGGCAGGAACTTCGCCCGGATCTCGTGCGCTTCGGCGTCGTTCTCGCCGAGCGCGATCCAGGCCCGGTACAGGATGTCGTGCGCACTCGGCGTCCAGCCGGCCGCCCGGGCCTCCTCGCGGAACTGGGTGGTCAGCGCGGCGACGCGGGAGGGATCGAAGAACGAGATGGCGATCGGGAAGCGGTGCCGGGCGGCGAAGCTGACCGACTCCGGGCTGTTCCCCGAGGAGAGCATGGGCGGGTGCGGGACCTGGGTCCGGCCGGGCCAGACCGACACCAGCGGAAAGTCGTAGTGCTCGCTTTTCCAGGCGAACGGCTCCGTCTCGGTCAGCGCCTTGCGGATCAGCAGCATGGCTTCTTCGGTCAGCGCCCGGGAGTCGCCCGGGTCGATGTTGTTGTAGACCCTGAGCTCGTTGGGCGTGCCGCGCAGCGGCAGCACGATCAGCCGGCCGCCGGTCAGCTGGTCGAGCATGGCGACTTCCTCGGCCACCCGCAGCGGGTTGTTGACCGAGACGATCGGGCCGAGCCAGGCGATCCGCGCCCGGTGGACGACCTGCGACAGCGCCCCGGCCCAGACCGCGGCGTTGGGCGAGCACATCAGCGGGGCGACGTGGTGCTCGGACACGGACACGAAGTCGAAGCCCGCCTCGTCCGCGGCGCGGGCCTGCTCCAGGGCGCAGGCCAGCATGCGCTGGCCCGACTCAGCCGCGAACGCGGAGCGCGGAACCGGGAACGGGCGGCCCCAGGCGCCGGGCTCGGTGTAGGTGTTGGGACAGATGATGCTGGCCTTCATGAGGCTCGTCCTCCGCTCTGCCTCGCGGGCTCGGCCTCGCGGGCGCGCCGGAGCCGGGCGAACATCCCGTTCTCGGCCACGTCGGCCTCGATCGCCGCGCGGTCGGTCACCGTCCGGCGCAGGAAGAACGCGACGTCGCGCGACACGTCGGCCCGGTAGGAGGGCACGAAGTCGAACTCGTGGTCCTGGCCGGCGTACGGCCGCGTGCACGTCCTCCAGCGCCGCGGGTCAGGGCGCCTCGGGCAGCAGCCGGTACTCCACCGCCACGGTGGTGAAGCCGTGCCCGGCCAGTTCCCAGCACCGGCTGTGCACGCCCGCCCGGCTGCCGCCGCGCCAGCCGCCGCCGTGGAACTGGAGCACGACCGAGCGCCGGCGGTCGCCGCGCGGCGCGAACACGTCTGCGTGCAGGTCCTGGCCGCCCGCACGGTGGTAGACGACGTCAGCTCTGGTCGGATCGGTGCTGCCTGGCATCGCGGGACCCTCTCCCGGTGGTGCCGGCCGCGCCCTCGCGGCCATCCTGCCGATAGTAAACCTGAATTTATGTTCATCATCAAGGGCGCTATTTGCGCAGGTACAGTGAGCGCATGGCGCAGCACAGCCCAGCCCGGCGGCCCGTGGTGACCGCGCCGGTGCAGCGCCGCAGCCGGGACGTGGTGGCGAGGATCCTGGAGGCGACCGGGACGCTGCTGAACTCCGGTACGGGCCCCAGCGGAATCACCATGCAGCAGGTCGCGGAGCAGGCCGGGGTGTCGGTCGGGTCCATCTACCGGTACTACGCCGACAAGAGCGATCTGCTGCGCGCCACGCAGGACCGCACGCTGACCGAGTTCGACGTCCGGATGGCAGCCCGGATGGACGAGGCGCCGGCCACCGTCGAGGGCGCGGCCGCGGCCATGGTCGGCGTCATGCACGACCACATGCGACGGCGAGCCCGCGAGATCGGCGCGTTCATGACCGCCTCCGACGGCGTCATGGTCGTCCGCGCCCGGGCCACCCACCGGCTCAAGCTGGCCTGCTTCCGGCGCGGGCTGGAACGGGACCGGAGCCGGGTCGCCCACGACGGCCTGGACCTGGCCGCTGAGGTCGGGCTCAGCATCATCGACGGCCTGTTCCTCGGCTACGCCCGGCGGAGCGCGCGCTACACCCCCAGCCTCCGGCTGGACGTGATCGCGCGCGAGGCCCGGTCGGCCACGCTGGCCTACCTGCTGCGGCCGGCCGGCCCGGCGCAAGAGGCCGGCTGAGGCCTGGCGCCGGGCGGCCCGCGCGAGCCGTACCAGGTCACGCTGGGCCCGGACCGGCCGGCGCTCCTGACCCTGCAGCGGCCAGCGCGTTAACGGGAACTGGCCTGCGCAGGTACCACTTGTGCTGCTTATGACCAAGATCTATTGACATACAGGTAGGTCGGAGCTAATTTCACCTATCAAGTGAGTACCCCGACGACTCTTGGCAG
>DATAVV010000060.1:0-2990 GCA_036267555.1 Streptosporangiaceae bacterium
GCGGTGGCCGTGTCCAGCCCCACGCCGACCATGACCTCGGCGTTCCCGTCCGCGGCCTTGATGGCCGACTCGGTCACGCGCCGGGCCTCGTCCGGGGTCAGCGTGTAGAACTCGCCGGTGTTCCCGTTCGGGGTGATGACCGTGACGCCACCGTCGGTGAGGCGCCGGATCACCCGGGCGTGCGCGTCCCACTCGATCTCGCGCCCGTCCTCGTCGAACGGGGTCACCGGGATCGCGACGACCGTGGCCAGCGCCTGCTTCAGCCGGTCGACGGCGTCGGAATCAAGACTCATGAGGGCTCCCCTGCGGCCGGGAAATTGCGGGCGGCGAAGCTGCCGATGTGCGCTGCGACCAGCCGGGCGGCCTGCTCCGCGTCGCCAGCCGTGGCGGCGGCCAGGATCGCGCGGTGCTCGCCGGCCTCCTGCCGCCAGGACGGCTCCTGCTGCCAGGCCGCGGCCGACACCAGCGCGGTCTGGTCCCGCAGGTCGTCCAGGGTCTGGGCCAGCAGCGGGTTGCCGCAGCCCCGGTACAGCGCGCGGTGGAAGTCGCGGTTGGCCAGGCTGCGCTCGGCCCCGCTGGAGGCGCCGTCGGCGCGCTCGAGCGCCTGACTCGCGGCCTCCAGGCCGCCGCCGGCGCGGACCGTGCGCCGCACCGCCTCCGGTTCCAGCAGCAGCCGCAGGTCGTAGATGGCCCGCGCGGCCTCGGCGTCGATCGCGCGCACGGCCGCGCCCCGGTACGGGCTCATCGTGACCAGGCCCGCCCCGGCCAGGGTCTTGAGCGCTTCGCGCACCGGCGTCTTGGACACGCCGAGGGCCTGGGCGAGTTCCGCCTCGACCAGGCTCTGCCCGGGCTTGAGCTCGCCGGCCAGGATCGCGTGCTTGATGGCGTCGAGCACGGCCGCGGTCCGCAGCGGGATCGCGCCCACCGATCCCGCGCGCAGCGCCCCGCCCACCGGGATAACGAGACTGTCCATCGCCGCTTCAGCCATCCTTCCCCTTGCCGGCCTGGCCGGTCCCGTGGTCTGAAGTCCTCATGTATCGTATCTCATATACGACTTCTCCGGGTAGCCCGCCGTCACGAGTCGAAACCGAGGCCGAGCCGGTCCAGCGTGCGCAGCCAGAGGTCCCGGCGGCCCTCGTGCCGGTCGGCCCGCGCCAGCGAGGCCCGGGTGAGCTGGATCACCGCCGACCTGACCGGCTCGGGCGGGAACGGGACGGGCTTGGTGCGCACCATCCGCAGGCTGGTCCGCTCCGTCGGCTCCCCGCCGAGCAGGTCGAGCACGACGCTGGCACCGAACCGGCTCGCCCCGACGCCGGGGCCCGTATAGCCCGCAGCGTAGCCGAGCCGCCCGCCGTACGCGGTGCCGAAGAACGCGCAGAACCGGCTGCAGGTGTCGATCACGCCGCCCCAGGCGTGGGTGAACCGGACCTGCCCCGCCAGCGCCGGGAACGTCTCGAAGAAGTGCGCGGCCAGCCTGGCGTAGTCGTAGACCGGCACCAGGTAGCGGCGCAGCCGGCGCAGCAGCGGCTGGTAGCACCCGGCCGCGAGCGCGACCCGGGGCGCGTGCACCGCGCCGTGCGGGGTGGACAGCCGCAGGCCCGCGTGACCCGCGTCGGTGACCGAGCGCACCGGCGTGTGCTCGTAGATCCGGACCCCGGCGTCGAGGCAGGCCCGGCGAAGGCCCCAGGCCAGGGCGGCCGGGTCGAGGATCGCGCAGCCGCCGCGGTACCAGGTCCCGCCCAGGTAGGTCGGCGAGTCAAGCTCGGCCCGGACGCCGGCGGCGTCGAACTCCACCACGTCCTCGCCGTAGCCGCGAGCGGCGGCCGCGTCCCGGGCCAGGCCGTCAAGCTGCCAGGGCGCGGTGGCCACGGCGAGTTCGCCGGTCCGCTCGAACCCGCAGTCGATGCCGCGATGTCGGCCGCCGGGTCGCGCTCCTTGGCCAGCAGCGCGGTCCACAGTCCGGTGAAACCGCCGCCGATCACGGCCAGCCCGGCGCCGGTGCCGCCGGCCAGGGCGGGCCGGGCCGCGGGCGCGTCCGGCTGGTCGAGCCAGTACGGGACCGGCCGGCAGTCCGCCAGCGCGGCCATCCCCGTGCTTGCCGCCATGCTCCCCTCCCAACCCGGAAGGTTAACTACACCTCAGGATCCGTCGTTCACAATTGAATTAGTAGCCAAACTAACCCGTTACTGCGGAATCAGTTGACATAGGTGGCGAACGTGGCAGGATTGCCATGCGGAGGAGGAATCGCATGGCGCATACGCCGGGGACTCAGCAAACCCCGGGCGGTCGGCGGCGCACGGACGGCGGCGGGCCGCATCGCGGCAGCGGGAACGGCCATGTCCGCCTTCTCCTAGACGATATCTCCAAAGAGATCATCGAGCAGCTCCAGCAGGACGGCAGGCGCTCCTACGCGAAGATCGCCGACGCCGTCGGCCTGTCCGAGGCCGCGGTGCGGCAGCGGGTGCAGCGGCTGGTCGAGGGCGGGGCGATGCAGATCGTCGCCGTGACCGACCCGATGACGCTGGGCTTCCGCCGCCAGACGATGATCGGGATCAGGTGCAGCGGAGAGCTGGAGCACGTCGCCGACCACCTGGCCGCCCTGGACGAGATCGACTACGTGGTGATCACGGCCGGCTCCTTCGACCTGCTGATCGAGGTCGTCTGCGAGGACGACGACCAATTGCTGGAGATCCTCAGCCGGGTGCGCGCGATCCCGAGCGTGACCAGCACCGAGACGTTCGTCTATTTGAAACTCCGCAAGCAGACCTACAGCTGGGGGACACGATGACCGACAGCGAGATTTCGGCGCAGCAGGACGCGGCCAAGCGGAACCTCTGGCTGCACTTCACCCGCATGTCGTCGTACGCCGACGCGGAGGTGCCGGTCATCGTGCGCGGCGAGGGCCAGTACGTGTTCGACTCCCGCGGCAAGCGCTACCTCGACGGCCTGTCCGGGCTGTTCGTCAGCCAGATCGGGCACGGCCGCAAGGA
>DATAVV010000061.1:0-4672 GCA_036267555.1 Streptosporangiaceae bacterium
GGCGGCTTCGGCGGCCATCGTGATCGCCTCGGCGCCGGAGCCGGTCGACAGCACGGTGAGCCCGGCCCGCTCCAGGTAGGAGCGGACAAAGTCCCGCAGCTTGCGCTCGTCCTCTACGACCAGAACCGTAGCGGCCATGCCTGCTACCCCCGCCTTTCCCGCGAATCGTGCACCTCCACACCGTCACCATGACAGCTTCACCGGACGGGCACGACCACCGGGTCGAATAACGCTGACCGCAGCCCTTTCGATCAGGACGAGCAAATGCCCCAAGAACCACGCATAAGCCCCGTGACAGTCGCAGCCGCCCCGCCCGTTCTCACGCGTGGTGCGCACTGGCGGGCGCTGCTGGAGGCCCGCTGGCGGGCGAGGCTGCAGGAGATCACCGAGCTGTCGCTGGCCTACCACGACGAGGCGGGCCAGCGGGAGACCCAGCGGCTGCTGCGCCGCACGGTCGCGACCCGCCGGAAGCTGGCCAACGTCGAGGAGGCCCTCGGCCGGCTCGCGGCCGGCACCTTCGGCTACTGCGAGCAGTGCGCGGCGCAGATCCCGGCCGGGCTGCTCGCCATCATCCCCGAAACCCGCTACTGCGCGCGCTGCGCGGCTGAAGGAACCCCGGCACCGAACGCGCTGCCGGTCACACACTCACTGTGACCGTCCCCTGGTGGGCGTGGGCCGGGACGCTCGCCGTCTTCGCCGCGGGAATCCTCGTGGACCTGGTGGCGGCCAGGAACATCGGCACCGGGCTGCGCGGCGCCGCCGCGGCGAGCGCGCTGTGGGTCGCGGCCGGGCTGGCCTTCGGCGGCATCCTGTGGCTGGCCCAGGGCTCGGCCGTGGCCGGCCAGTACTTCGCCGGCTACCTGCTGGAGAAGGCGCTCAGCGTCGACAACATCTTCGTCTTCGTGCTGCTGCTGGGCTCGCTGGCGGTACCGGTCCGGCTGCAGCGGCGGGTGCTGCTGCTGGGGGTCGTGGGCGCGCTGATCATGCGCGGCGGCTTCATCGCGGCCGGCGGCGCGCTGATCGAGCACATCAGCTGGATCTTTTACGTCTTCGGCGCGGTGGTCCTGCTGGCCGGGGCGCGGATGTTCCGCCCCGCGCCCGCGGCCGGCCCCGAGCAGAACCTCACGGTCCGGGGGCTGCGCCGGATCCTGCCGATCACCGGCGACTACGCGGGCAGCCGTTTCCTCACCCGGGTAAACGGGAAAATCATGTTCACGCCGCTGTTTGTCGCCCTGGTGGCCATCGAGACAACGGACCTGGTGTTTGCCCTGGACTCGATCCCGGCCGTGTTCGGCGTGACCCGGAACCTGTTCGTCGTGTTCACGTCCAACGCCTTCGCCGTCCTCGGCCTGCGGGCCCTGTACTTCCTGCTGGCCGGCTCCGTGGACCGGTTCCGCTACCTCAAGCAGGGCCTGGCGCTGCTGCTGGTGTTCATCGGGGCCAAGATGCTCCTCTCGCCGGTGATCCACATCCCGGTCCTGGCCAGCCTGGGCGTGATCGTCCTGGTGGTGGCCGGGGCGGTGGCCGCCAGCCTGTGGCGCGACCGCGGCCGCCCGCGGCCGGACCGCGACGTGGCGGATAGCCAGAACGAGGGCCCGGCGGACCAGCACAGCGCGGACGCGCCCGGCAAGCACAGCGCGGACGCGCCCGGCAAGCACAGCGAGCTGGTGCCCGATTGAGCGCGCTGACCAGCCTGCAGGTCGACTCCCCGATCTCCTACCTGATCGCGATCATCATTCCGGCCCTGGACGCCGTCATCCCGGTGCTGCCCAGCGAGACCGCGGTCATCGCGCTCGGCGTCGCGACCGCGGGCAGCACCGACCCCCGCATCGCGCTGCTCGTGGCCTGCGCCGCCGCGGGCGCGTGGCTGGGCGACAACCTCGCTTACCTGATCGGCCGGCGCTTTGGCCCGCTGGTGGAACGCCGGTTCTTCGCCAGCGAGAAGGGAAAGCAGCGGCGCGCCTGGGCCGAGCGCTCCCTCGACCGGTTCGGCATGCAGATCATCATCGTCTGCCGGTTCATTCCGGGTGGCCGCACGGCCGTGACGCTGAGCTGCGGGCTCATCCGCTACTCACACCGGCGATTCATGATCGCGACCGGGATCGCGGCCGTCATCTGGGCCCTCTACGCCTTCTTCATCGGCCGGCTGGGGGGCAAGGCCTTCGAGGACCGGCCGTGGGCCGGCTTCCTGGTCGCGTTCGGCATCACGATCGTGATCAGCGGACTGGTCGAAGGCGGCCGCCGGATCTGGGGCCGCTGGGCAGCCCGCCGCCGCCGCGACGGCACCGGCGACAGCGGCACCGACGACAGCCACAACGGTACCGTCACGAGTGCGACACGCCGGACAGATTGAGGCCGATGACCCCGGCCAGGACCAGGGCGATTGAGGTCAGCTTCATCGTCGACACGCCATCGCCCATGAAGATCATGCCCACCGCCGCCGCCCCGGCGGCCCCGATGCCGGTCCACACCGCGTAGGCGGGACCCACGGCAAGCTCGCGCAGGGCCAGGGTGAGCAGCCCGAAGCTGATCAGGGCACAGACGCCGAAACCGACCGTGGGCCACAGCCGCGTCAGGCCGTGGCTCAGCTTCAGGCATACGGCGAAGCCGGTCTCGAACAGGCCAGCAGCGAGAACGATCAGCCACGCCATCGCGTCCATCTCCTCTCCGGCGCCAGGCCGCGGGATTTATTCGTAACGCGGCGCCGAGGAACCCTGGTGTACGGGGGATGGAGTCACGATGGAGCCACGCTGCCGCCCGCCGGTTTAGCGCGATATGGCCGGAACGCGCCCGGCGGCGGCCCGCTGGATCACGTGCTGCCGGAACAACTCGGCGGCGGGCAGCAAGCGCCGCTCGGCCGACCAGGTCACGCTTATCTCCCGCACCGCCCCGGGGTCGGTGATCTCGCGGTAGAGCACCGGTCCCCCGGCCACCGACTCGGGGGTGCCGGCCCGTGGCGCCGGGATGATCGCCACGCCCAGGCCGGCCGCGACGAAGCCGCGCACGGTCGACAGGTCGTCGCCTTCGAACACGGGGATCGGGCGGAACCCGGCCTGCTCACACAGGTCGTCGCTCAGCTTGCGCAGCGCGGAGTCCGGCCGCAGGCTCACGAACGGCGAATCGGATACCTCGGCCAGGTGCACGCCTTCATGCCCGGCGAGCCTGTGGTCGCGGGGCAGGGCCAGGCGCAAGGGCTCGAGCGCGAGCGGCCGTGTGTGCAGGGCCGGGTTGCGGTGGCTGCGCGTGCCGATCTCCAGGTCGGCCCGGCCGTCGTCGAGCGCGGGCGCGTGCAGTTCGTCGCGGACCTGGGTGAGGCGGAAGCGCACGGCCGGGTGAGCGGCCCGGAACCCGCGGACGAGGTCGGGCACCAGCCAGGTGCCCAGCGACTGCTGGAAGGCCAGGGCCACGGTCCCGGTGTCGGGATCCAGAAGCTCGTTGACGGCGGCGATCCCGTCGTCGAGGTGGTGCAGCATCGCGTCCACGTGCCGCTTGAACACCGTGCCGGCCTGGGTCATCCGCAGCCGGCGGCCGGACCGGCGCAGCAGCGGCGTGCCGATCTCCTCCTCCAGGCGGGCCAGGGCCCGGGACACGCCCGACTGCGTGACCGGTTCAAGGTCGCTGACCTCGGTCACGGTCACGCCGTCCGCGACCTGCTGAAACCAGCGCAGCGCCTCCGTGTCCACGATTCATGACTGTAGCTCATGGGTCACTCGACAAAGAATCATTGGACGCATAGTTCATGGCTCGGCAGACTTGAAGGCGTACGAACAGATCCGACGCAAAGGACATAAATGGAGACCACGAAGTACGCACTGCGCCCGCTGCTGGCCGAGGTCAGGGACGGATACAAGGGCATGCGCGACATCCGTACCTCGCTCAAGACGTCCAAGCGCGAGGTCGTGCGCGCGTCCCGGGCCGAGCACCGGGCCGAGCACAAGGCGCTCAAGCGCGACCTGGCCAGCTACAACTCGCCGGGCGACCTCAACGACCTCGAGGCGATCCTCGCCCGCTACAGCGACGAGGAGACCGCGAACATCCGGCGCCTGATCGCCGGCCGCCGCTGAAACAGCCGCGCGAAGACCGGGCCCTGGGGCTCAGCCGAAGCGGCGGGCGCTCGGGTAGATCTGGGCGCCGTCCACGACGATGTTGGCGCCGCTGACCCAGGAGGCCCGCTGGGACAGCAGGAAGGCGACCACGTCGGCCACCTCCTCCAGGGCGCCCAGGCGGCCGAACGGGAACTGAGTGCTCAGGAACGCGGCGAAGTCCTGCGGGTTGTCCTGGGCGAAGCTCTCCCAGCCGCCGCCGGGGAACTGGATGGACCCCGGGCTGACCGCGTTGACGCGGATCCCGGCCGGGGCCAGTTCCTGGGCGGCGGTGGCCGCAAGCTGGATCTCGGCCGCCTTGGCTGCCGCGTAGGCGGTGCGGGGCGCGGGGCGCATCCCGGTGATCGAGGAAATGATCACGACCGAGCCGCCGGGGCCCAGGTGATCAAGACCCAGGCGGATCAACTCCGCGGCGTGACCCGCGTTGAGCGTGAACGTCGCGGTGAACTCATCCGGGCCGGCGCTGGTGAGATTGCCGCTGCCGACGGTGCCGCCCGCGTTGGCCACCAGGTGGTCGAGGCCGCCAAGCGCGGCCGCGATGTCCTCGACCGCACCGCCCAGCGCGGCCG
>DATAVV010000062.1:0-14022 GCA_036267555.1 Streptosporangiaceae bacterium
TGGGTGCCGCGGCCCGCATGCGGGCGCTGGAGTACTTCACGGTCGACCGCGCGATCAGCGCGTTCGACGAGATCTACACGTTCGTCGGCACCGGTCTCGAGCTGCCGACCGCCGAACTGGATGACGAGTCGGATGACCTGCTGGTGACCGCCCTGCCGGAGCGTGACGACGAGACCGAGCTACTGGAGGCCGCCGGATGACCGCGGAAAGCCCGCCTCAGGCCGCCGAGTCGCGGCTCACCGTGGCCAATGGCCGCACTCACACGCCGCGCACCGTCACCGCGCTCTGCGAGCAGTACGCCGAGGTCTGTGAGTCGGCGGTCGACCCGCTGGAGATCGCCAGCGCGCTGGAACTCGAGGGGCTCGGCGACCAGGCCGCGAAGCTGCGTTATGGCTACGCGGACGTGTTCGCGCTGGCTCAGGACATGTACTTCCGGGTGCCGCGAAAGCCGGTCGAGCCTGAGCTGCCGCCGGACCCGTGGCAGGAGGGCGGCCGGCTGCGGCCCGTACTGCACAGCCTGCTCTACGCCCTGCCCGGGGTCTGCTTCCCGGCCGCGATCGGGCTGCTCACCGGCCCGGGCGCGCCGATCACGCTGATCGTCGCGCTGGCCGTGGCCTGGTCAGCGGGCCAGGGCCTGGCCTTCCTCGGCTATACCAGGCTCGGCCGGACCCTGGACATGGCCCAGACGCGGCGGGTGCTGCGGCTGGGCCTGGTCATCGGCCTGGGCCTGATCCTGGTCGCGATGCTGGCGGTGTCGCGGGTGGTGCAGCCGATCCACCCGGCGCCCTCGGTGCTGCTGTTCGGCCTGGGCGAGGGCGTGTACATGTTCGGCGCCGGCGTGCTGCTGGTGCTCGGGGCCGAGGTGTGGCTGCTGGCCGCGCTCGCTCCTGGCGTGCTGGGCAGCGCGGCGTTCCTGATCCTGGGGCGGCCGCCGGACCTGGGGCACCTCACCTGGGGCCTGCTGGCCGCCACCCCGGTGATCGCGCTGATCATCGCCGTGGTCCGCACCCGCCCGACCGGGCCGCACGAGGGCTCGCTGTTCGTGCGGGAGGAGTGGGTCGGGGCCATCCCGGCGGTCGCGTTCGGGCTGGTCTCCGCCGGCCTGCTGATCTTCCCGGTCGCCGCGGGACCGCACGGCCACGGCGGCATCAACGTCGGGGCGCTGCTGGCCGGGCTGCCGCTCTCGCTGAGCATGGGCGCGGCCGAGTCCAGCCTGCTGTGGTACCGGCGGCGCACTCAGAAACTGATGCGCACGATCAGCGACATCGGGTCGTTCGGGATCCGGGCGCGGCTGATACTGATCGCGGCGGTGGCGATGTACGTGGCTGCGGCCGCGGCGCTGATGGCCCTCACGGTCGTGGTGGCCAACGCCATCGGGCTCGCCCACTGGCAGACCGGCTATCTGCCGCAGATGGCGGCCTACCTGATGCTGGGCACGGCCATGTTCCTGGCCTTGACGCTCCAGGCGCTCGGCTCACGCATCTTCCCGCTAGTGGTCGGGGCCATGGCGCTCGGATTCGAGATCCTGTGCCGCAATCTCGGGGTGTCCGCGCAGATCGTGGCCTGCGCAGAGCTGCTGATCGTGACGGGCGGCTATGCCACCATCGTGCTCGGCCGGACGGTCAGGCACGCCTGGTAAGCCACGGTGCCGCGTTAAAAATGTACATAAATCGGGAGGGAATAGACATGAGTGAAACCGTTGCCGTGACCGGAGCCGAGGGCTTCATCGGGTCTCACCTGGTGGAGTTGCTGGTGCGGCGGGGGCACCGGGTGCGGGCCATGGTCCTGTACAACATGTTCAGCTCGAAGGGCTGGCTGGACACGCTGTCGCCCGAGGTCACCGACCAGGTCGATGTGGTGTTCGGGGACGTGCGCGACCCGGCGACCGTGCGTGAGCTGGTCGAGGGGGCCGAGGTGGTCTACCACCTGGCCGCCATCGGATCGGTCCCGTATTCCTACAGCGCGCCGCGGTCGTTCGTGGACACCAACACGATCGGCACGCTGCACGTGCTGGAGGCGGTCCGGGCTTGCCGCACCCCCCGGATGGTGCACACCTCGACCAGCGAGACCTACGGCACGGCGCGCACCGTCCCGATCAGCGAGGCGCACCCGCTGCAGGCACAGTCGCCCTACGCGGCGTCCAAGACGGCCGCGGACAAGCTGGTCGAGTCCTTTCACCTGAGCTTCGGCGTCCCGGCGGTCACGCTGCGGCCGTTCAACACCTTCGGGCCGCGCCAGTCCACCCGGGCCGTGATCCCGCAGATCATCACCCAGCTCGCGAGCGGTTCCAAGCAGCTCATGCTGGGCGCGCTCGACCCGACCCGCGACTTCTCCTACGTGCTGGACACCGCGCAGGCGTTCATCGAGGTGGGCAACGCTCCCGCGTCCGCGGTGCTCGGCGAGCTGTTCAACTGCGGGCCCGGCGATGACATCGCGATCGGCAAGCTGGCCGAGGACATCTGCGGGCTTATGGGGGTCGAGGCCGATATCGTGGAGGATCCGAAGCGGCTGCGGCCCAAGGACTCCGAGGTCATGCGGCTGGTGTGCGACGCGACGAAGCTGCGCGAGCGCACCGCGTGGGCCCCGCGGTACACCAGGGACGAGGGCCTGCGCGAGACCATCGAATGGTTCCGCGACCCGGCGAACCTGGCCCGCTTCAAGACGGGTGAATATCACCAGTGAGCAGGAGAGGGCAGATGCGGGCGGTCATCTGCGCTCACGACAGCGAGTTGCGGGGGGTCGTCCCCTCGGCGACGACACAGCCGGAAGCGGCGATGCTATGCGGATATTGATCCTTGGAGCGAGCGGATTTCTCGGCGGGCACGTGTGGCGAGCCGCCACCGCGTCCGGCGCGGAGGTGGTCACCGCGGGCCGGTCGCCGCTGCCTGGCTCGCCTGAGCACCTTCAGGTCGACCTGGCCTCGGGCGACCCGGCCCCGGTCGCCGCGGCGATCGAGGCCGCGGCGCCCGACGTGATCGTCAACGGCGCTGGCCTGATCGCGGGCGGTCCCGACGTGCTGGCCGCGGCCAACGTGACCGGCCCCTACGCGCTGGTCATGGCGATGCTGCAGGCCGGGACGCGAGCCCGGCTCGTGCACCTGGGCTCCGCCGCCGAGTACGGCCGGGCCGAGCCGGGCGAGTCGACCGGCGAGTCGGCGCCGCCCCGGCCCGCCGCGCCCTACGGCGCGACCAAGCTGGCCGGCACGCGGCTGGTCGAACTGGGCCGGGCAGCCGGGCTCGACGCCGTGGTGCTGCGGGTGTTCAACCCGGTCGGGGCGGGCGCGCCCGAGGGCGGCCTGCCCGGGCGGGTCGCCGCGCAGTTGCGCCAGGCCCTGGCCGGAGACGGCGAGGTGCGGCTGGGCCCGCTGGACGCCGTCCGCGACTTCGTCGACGCGCGCGACGTGGCCGCCGCGGTGCTGGCCGCGGCGCGCGCGACCGCACTGCCGCATCCCGTACTCAACGTGGGGAGCGGCACCGGGATCCTGACGCGCACGCTGGTCAAGGAACTGATCGCGATCAGCGGTTACGCGGGCCCGGTGCACGAGGACTCGGCCGGGTCGGCGCGCTCGGGTGACCTGCTGTGGCAGCAGGGTGACATCTCGCTGGCCCGCCAGGACCTGGACTGGCGGCCGCGCTACGATCTCGCTGCGTCACTGGCCGACCTATGGGAGGCAAGCGATGGCCAAGCTAGCGTCTGACCGCGTGCCATTGGCCGCGCCGCGGCTGGTCGTGCCCGCCTACTTCCGCCCGGACACGCGAGCCGACGACTGGGCGTTGCTGGCCAAGCACGGACAGCAGGTGCGGATGGTCATTCTCAACCTGGCCAACGGGCCTGGCACCGAGCCGGACCCGCTGTACTTTCCCGCGCTCAGCCGGCTGCGCGAGGCCGGAGTCGCGGTGGCCGGTTACGTGGACACCAACTACGGTCGCCGCCCGGCGCGCGAGGCCCTGGCCGACCTTGAATTCTTCCTGCAGTGGTATGACGTGGCCGGAGTGTGCTTCGACCGGGTCGCGGTGACCGCGGAGCAACTCGGCTATTACGCCGCGCTGTCGCGCGACGCCAGGAGCGCCGGCGCGCGGGTGGTGCTTTTCAACCATGGCGCCCATCCGCTCGAGGCATACGCCGAGCACGCCAATCTGCTCGGCACCTTTGAAGGCCCGTGGCGCGCATACCTCCAGCTCGCCGTGCCGCGCTGGACTCGGTCGCGGCCCGCCAGCTCGTTTTATCACGTCGTGTACTCGGTGCCGCGTGAAAATTTCGATCACGCGTTCTTGCTTGCCATTCGGCGTCGCGCGGGCTGTGTGTACATTACCGACCGTGGCGGCGGCAATCCGTACGACTGCCTGCCCGCAGGCGGCCTTCAAGCGGAGTCGCCCTGGCTGCGTTTAGGAACGGGCCGTGGCTGATACCAACATGTCGACGATAGGAAAGCCGCCGGATAACTGGCTTAAGGTGCGGCGCCGCCTGCAGCGGCGGGAAGCGCGGGCGAGGTTCTCCAAGCCGGTTCTGATCACCATTGTCGTGGCGATCGTCGTGATCGGGGGCGGGACCGCGATTAGCCTGCTGCTAACGTCGCAGCCCATTTCGTCGCGCTACTGCCTGAAGAGCTTTGTCCCGGCGTACTTCTCAACCGGCACCTGGGCGCAGACCACGAGCGCCAAGCCCGTGCCGAGCGTCATGATCCTCAACCCTTCGACCGGCATCGGCGCTGGTACAGCGCCGAATCCCGGTTTCCAGGAGGCGGCCAGGCGGGCCCGGTCCGCCGGCACGGCCGTCCTCGGTTACGTGACCACGGCCGACGGGCAGCGCCCGATCGCACAGATTGAGGCTGACGTCCGTAATTACAAGGCATGGTACGGAGTGAACGGTATTTTTCTGGACGTGGTCAACGGCACCAGCAGTGCGCTTCCCTACTACCGGGAACTGGATGACTACATCCACGGGGTGATACCCAAGTCGTCGGTCTGGCTCAATCCGGGTGTCTATCCGGAACAGGCCTACATGTCGGCGGGCGACGTGTTGATGGTATTCGAGGGCACCTACGATCAGTATCGCGATGTCCAGGTACCTGGCTGGACCCGAAATTACCCGGCGACGAGATTCGCTAATACCATCTACGACGCCACGTCGAGCTCGCAGGCTAATACCGCCATCGGCCTGGCTAAGAGCCGCAACGCGGGCTATGTCTTCGTGACCAACTTGTCGCAGCCAAATCCCTACGACGCCCTGCCGAGTTACTGGTCCAGCGAGCACACCGCCGTTACTGCCGCGTGCCGCGCCTCGGACCGGTAAGTTGCCCTGCTCATGGGACGGGCCAGGGCGTCACTCGGGCGGACGGCGCCGGTTAACCCGGCGGCCGTCGGCTTACCCGAATTGTTAGCGCAGAGTCACTTTCGCAGCACTCCTGGTGATCAAGGGCCCGGTGCGCCCGTCGTTCCCCCTTATCGGGAGGAGAATTCCTCATTCATCTGTATGAGGCAAAGACGGTTTGCCGATGCGAGAGTGGTCTAGTGGACGTGCGAAGACTGCTTCTAGTCGATGACTACAGGATGGTCACAGAAGCGCTTGCCTCGCGGCTGTCCACCGCCCCTGACCTGTGGGTGGCGGGCTGCTGCAGCACCGACGACCCGCAGTTGCCCGAGGTCGTCCGCTGGCTGCGGCCCGACGTCATCCTGATCGAGGTGGAACCGCTCGGGTTTGCCGTGGGCGAGGTACTGACCCGGCTCAAGGCGGCGTGGCCGGCCGCGCACGTGGTCGTCGTCAGCGGGGACCACGATGTGGCCCACGCCGTGGACGCGGCCCGGGCCGGGGCGGTGGCCTGGGTGTCCAAGGAACAGGGTGCCGACGACCTCGAGACCGTGCTGCGCGGAGTGTGCCAGGGGCATTCCTGGTTCCCGCCGGAGATGCTGGGCGAGATCCTGCGCCAGCTTCGCGACGACGTCCGCCGGGCCCGCGAGGACAGCGATCCGCTGGACGTGCTGAGCCCGCGCGAACGCGACGTGCTGGCCAGCATGGCCGAGGGCAAGCGCGGCCGGCAGATCGCCGAAGAACTGCTGATCTCCACCGACACGGTCCGCACGCACACCCGCAGCATCTTCAGCAAGCTCGACGTGCACAGCAGGCTCGAGGCCGTGCGCGTGGCCCGGGCCGCCGGCCTGCGGCCGCCCGAGCGCTCGCCCGAGCGGGCTCCGCTACCCGGAGGCCGCGGGGCGACGCTCCCGGTCCGCCCGAGCCCGGGCGGAACGGGACGATGATCGGGGACCGGGTCGGCGCACGGCCGCGGCGCCTGGGCGGCGACGGGTCCGGCCTGCCACTGCGGGTGGCGACCGTGATCACCCGGCTGGAGGGCGGGGCAGGCGTGCACGCCCTGCGCGGAGCGCAGTCCCTGGACCGGGGCCTGGTCACGCCCACGATCGTGACCGGCCGCGGGGGCCGCCTGATCGACGAGGCCGCGGCGTCCGGCATCGAGGTCATCGTCGAGCCCGCGCTGCGCGAGGTGATCGCCCCGCGCGGCGACGTGCTGGCCGCACGGCAACTGGAAGAGATGTTCCGGCGGCGCGCGTTCGACGTGGTCCACACCCACTGCGCCAAGGCCGGGGCCGTGGGCCGGGTGGCCGCGCACCGCGCTGGGGTGTCCCGGATCGTGCACACCTTCCACGGCTTCCCCTTCCATCAGTTCCAGTCCGTGCTGCGCCGCCAGGCTTACGTGGCCATCGAGCGGCGTCTCGGCAAGATCACCGATCTGGCGCTGTGCGTCGGCGCCGGGGTGGCCGCCGAGGCGGTGCGCCGGGAACTGATCGCGCCGCAGCGGGTGCGCACGATCGGCCTCGCCGTCGACGGCCCGGACCGGGCCCGGGCCAGCATGAGCGCGCAGGACCCGCAGGCCCGCAGGCGCGCCCGCGCCGCGCTCGGCCTGCCCGCCGACGCGCTCGGCGACTGCGCCGTTCCCGTCGTCGGCGCGGTCGGCCGGCTCACGTACCAGAAGGCGCCCGAAGATTTCGTGGCCGCGATCGCCGCCCTGGGCCGCCCGGATGCCATCGGCGTGTGGGTGGGCGGGGGCGAACTGGCCGACCGCGTCGGCCGCCTGGCCCGCCAGCTTTCCGGCCCGCGCGTGATCCTGGCCGGCGAGCGCGCCGACGTGCTCGACGTGCTGCCCGCGTTCGACGTCTTCGCCCTGACCAGCCGCTACGAGGGCCTGCCCACCGTGATCGTCGAGGCCATGATCTGCGGTGTCCCGGTGGTCGCGACCGCGGTGAACTCGGTCCCCGACATCGTGGTCCCGGGCGAGACCGGGCTGCTGGTCCCGCCGCGGCGTCCCGGCCCGATGGCGGCGGCCATCCGCTACCTGCTGGACTCGCCCGAGGCTGCCGCCCGCATGGCGGCCACCGCCCGCGCCCGGCTGGGCGACGATCACTCGGAGGCCACGCTCCGGGCCGCGCTGACGGCCGCGTACTCGCCCGCCGTCCGGACGTTCGGATACTTGGCGTAACCAATTAACTACGTTTCGTACATCACCGTAACTTCCTGTAAACGTACCTCGGTACGAACGCGTCTTCACGACGTGGGCTGGTTCACCCAGAAGGCCGCAGATCGGAGCCATACCACCCGGTCACGGCCGCAGCTCGGGGCTGGGAGGCCGGAAGTGCCAACGAAACCGACCTGAAAACTCGGAAACAGCTCTCGAGCTGCCACGAGCCGTTAGTGGGGGGAGAAAACATGAGGGAGCAACATCGCAGGTGGTGCGGTTGCCGCAATGACCCGGGCCGTGGCGGGCCAGCGGCGCTAGGCCGTCCGGGTGCGGTCGCACGCGGGACCGGCCGGTGCCGCGGCGACGCCGCGGCGGTCACTGCGGCACACGCCGAGATGGGGCGGGTGAACGCGTGACCAGGCTAGTGCTCGGAGACCACCACGTGGTCTTCCTTGACGCCCTGTCGACCGTGCTCAGCCAGCACGGATACGGGGTCGGCGCGGTGGCGCGCAGTTCCCCGGAGATGGTGGCCCTCGTGCGGGCCGAACGGCCCGAGGTATGCCTGGTCGACCGGCACGCCCCCATGGACGACGACGCCGAGACCATCGGCCGGCTGCGCGCGGCCAGCGAGCACACCAGCGTGGTCGTGGTCAGCGGGCACCCGGGCCGCGAGGCGGCCGGCCGGGCGGTGAACGCGGGAGCCTCCGGCTACCTGCACCAGTCGCGCGGGATCGGCGCGCTGGTGACCGCGCTTGAGCGGGTTCTCGCCGGGGAGGTCGTGGTCGACGTGCCCGAGGCGGTCCCGCCGGCCCGGCGCTCGGCCGAGCCGAACCAGGCGCTGCGCCTGGCCCGGCACCTGACCAGCCGCGAGCGCCAATGCCTGCTGATGCTGGTCGAAGGGCTCGACACCGCGGCCATGGTGGCCAGGCTCGGCGTCTCGCGCACGACCGTGCGCACCCACCTGCAGTCGGTCCTCACCAAGCTCGGCGTGCACTCGCGCCTCGAGGCCGTCTCCTTCGCCGTGCGGCACCGCCTGCCCGACCTTTGGTCCGGGGACAGCGTCCACGCCGCCGCGCCCCGGCCGGACAAGCGGGCCGGGTCGGCCCGGCTGGCACCGATGCGGAGCCTGGCACCGCGGCCGGTGGCCGCGGTGCGGCCCATCCGCCCGCGCCAGGTACTCGCGGTCGGTGCCGACCTGGGCAAGATCGACCTGGGCGAGCGCCGCCCCCTGGCCGTTGCCGCTGGTCAAGGCGCGAGCGCAGGCTGACCCCTGCGCGGGGCACTCACCGTGGGCCGGGGCCCACGGTGAACCCCGGGGGGCCGCCGGTAGACGCCACCCGCGCGGGGCTTGGCTGCCAGCCGGGGCCGGGCGTCAGGGCCGCACTCCGGCGGTCACGCCGGGCCCGGTCCCGCGGTCACGCCCGGGCCCGGGCCGAGCGGTCATACGCGGCCGGGTGTCCTCGGCCCCATCGGGACCGGCGTGGCAGGCTTAGGGGCATGGTCACAGTCATGGTCGCGGGCAAGGACACGGGACCGGCGGAGAACTCCCGGTTGTTCGCTACTGGCGAACAGCACGGGCCAGGCGGCCCGGCACCGGACGGGCCGGCACCGGACGGGCCGGCACCGGGCGGAACAGCGTCGGGCGGGCGGGCATGAGGCACGCGCACGCGGTGGCCGATGTGCGGGCCGCCGAGAGCGCGCTGATGGCCGACGTGCCGGACGGCGCGCTGATGCAGCGGGCCGCCGCGGGCCTGGCCTCGGCGTGCGCCCGCCTGCTCGGCCTGGCCGGCGGCGTGTACGGGTCGCGGGTCGTGGTGCTGACCGGCAGCGGCGACAACGGCGGCGACGCGCTGTACGCCGGCGCGCGACTGGCCGCCCGCGGCGCCGTGGTCACGGCCGTGGCCGCCGCGCCGCGGATACACGAGGCCGGGGCGGCCGCCTTGCGCGGGGCGGGCGGCCGGCTGATCGCGGCCGCCGACCGGGCTGCGGACGCGCTGCGCGAGATCGCCGCGGCCGACCTGGTCATTGACGGGCTGCTCGGCATCGGCGGGCATGGCGGCCTGCGGGAACCGGCCGCGTCGCTCGCCGCCGCCGCGCAGCGCGACGACCATCTCGTGGTCGCCGTCGACCTGCCCAGCGGGATCGACGCCGACACCGGTGAGGCCGCCGGGGCCGCGGTGCGGGCCGACGTGACGGTCACCTTCGGCACCCTCAAGCCCGGCCTGCTGATCGACCCCGGCGCCTCGCACGGCGGGGTGGTCGAACTGGTCGACATCGGCCTGCGCGACTACCTGGCCCCGCCCGTCGTCGCGTCCGCCCAGGCGGCGGACATCGCGGCCTGGCTGCCCCGCCCGTCGGCGGAATCGGACAAGTACCGGCGCGGCGTGCTCGGGATCGTGGCCGGCAGCGACCGGTTCACCGGAGCGGCGCCGCTGGCCGTGGGCGGCGCCATCCGTGGCGGCGCGGGCATGGTCCGGCTGGTGTCGTCGCAGGTCCCGGCCGGGCTGGTGCGCCAGCACTGGCCCGAGGCGGTCATCACCACCACCGAGGCCGGCCAAAAGGGCGGGCAGGCCATCGAGGAGGCCGGCCGGGTCCAGGCATGGGCCGCCGGGCCCGGCATGGGCACCACCGAGGCGGCCGCCAGCCTGCTCGCGGCGGTGCTCGCGACCGACCTGCCCGTGCTGGTCGACGCGGACGGGATCACCCTGCTGGCCGAGCACCGCGACCTGCTGCCGCGGGAGGCGCCCACGCTGATCACGCCGCACGCGGGCGAACTGGCCCGGTTGCTGAACGCCGACCGGGCCGACGTGGAGGCCCACCGCCTCCGGTTCGCCACCCGGGCCGCCGCCGACCTCGGCGTCACCGTGCTGCTGAAGGGGTCGACCACGGTCATCGCCCCGCCCGCGCCGGACGCCGAGGTCCTGGTGAATTCCACCGGGACCGCCTGGCTGGCCACCGCGGGCTCGGGCGACGTGCTCACCGGCCTGGCCGGGTCGCTGCTGGCCCAGGGCCTGGACCCGCCGCGGGCCGCGGCCGCCGCCGCGTACCTGCACGGCATCGCGGCCCGGCTGGCCGCCGAAGGCGCGCCGATCGGGTCCTCGGACATCATCGGCTCGCTGTCCGCGGCGATCCGTTCGGTGACTGCCTGACCCCCCGCCCGGACCCGCCCGGACCCGGCTCCGCCCGCCGCGTGACCACGGTGAGCGGCTCGGAGCCGGGGTGCCTGGCCGGTTTTCATGATCTGGGTTGATGGCGTGCTAAATGCGAAATGCGCTCATCAGTGACCCAGATCATGGAACGAACGCCCGCCCGGCGACCTCGCTGCCTGCGCGCACCCGGACCCTGCCGCACGCCCGCCGGCGCCGGGGCCCGCCGCACCGCCCGCCGGCGCCGGGGCCCGCCGCATCCTGCCCGCGCACCCGGAGCCCACGGCCCGCGCGAGCTGGGCGCGCCGTGCGCTGGGACCCGTTCTGAGCTGGGGCGGCGCCGCTGCAGCGCAGTGTGGCGTGCGCCACATTCTTTGAGCTAATAAAAGTTTGACTCGCTCAGCGGATGCCGACTAAAGTTGAGTTAGTCAAATATTAAGCAGCCCAGATGTTCGGGTCGGCCTCGTTCGATGAGCACAGCCGCCCGGCACGGTTAGCCAGCAGGAGGTGACATGGGATCGCGGGCCAAGATGGACCAGATCGACTCCGAGATCCTTGACGCCATGGGCGAGCTGATCGCGACGCTGATCGGGCGGGGCGAGCAGATCGCCCGGCACTTCGGCGTCCCGGCTTTCTGCCTGAAGGCCCTGCATGTCCTCAACCCGTCGATGGCCATGCGGGACCTCGGGAAGTACATGCACTGCGACCCCTCGTTCGTGACCTCCATCGCCGACCTGCTGGAAAAGCGCGGGCTGGCCCGGCGCGAGGCCAGCCTGGCCGACCGCAGGGTCAAGAACCTCGTGCTGACCGATGAGGGCGTCGGGCTGCGAGACAAGATGGAGCTCGAGTTCATGGCCGCCATGCCGTGGAACGAGGCCCTGGACAACGACGAGCGCACCTGCCTGCTTGCCCTGATCCGCAAGATGACCATGGCTGCCGACGGCAGCGCCAGCACAACCACCCCGCCAGCGACCGGGGGAACCGAGGCGGGGGAGGTGACCGAGACCCTGACCTCTGCGCAGCCCGGTAGCTGACACTGGCCGGGGGCTGGCGGACACCCGCCAGATCAGCCAGGTAGCACGGCCGCTGCTTTCCCGGCCGCCCGCCAGCGGCCGTTCCCACCACAAGCAGTCTGCAACGTCGTGGCGGGATCGCCGCGAGGTTAGATCCGCACGCCCTTAGCAAGGAGACTTCCATGCCTACCGCACAGTCCGACACCGGGCGCCTGCGAGCGCGCGGCCTCCGCGGCAGTGCCGATGGCCAGCCTGAGCAGAGGCGCCGCCTCGGCCTGGCGCTCGTGGTCATCGCGACCGCCCAGCTCATGGTGGTGCTTGACGCCACCATCGTGAACGTTGCCCTTCCGGACATCCAGACGGCGCTCGGCTTCTCCGGCTCCGGCCTGGAATGGGTCGTGAACGCGTACGCACTCACCTTCGGCGGCCTGCTGCTGCTCGGCGGCCGGGCCGGGGACATCCTCGGCCGCAGGAGGGTGTTCATCGCCGGGATCATCTTGTTCTCGGTGGCCTCGCTGCTCGGCGGGTTCGCCACCTCGCAGGCGTGGTTGCTGTCGGCCCGCGCCCTGCAGGGCGTGGGCGGCGCGATCGTCGCACCGACCGCCTTGTCGCTGATCACCACCACGTTCCCGGAGGGCCCCCCGCGCAACCGGGCCATGGGCGTGTACGCGGCGATGAGCATCGCGGGCGGCGCTGTCGGCCTGATCGCCGGCGGCCTGCTCACCACCTACGTGTCCTGGCGCTGGGTGCTGTTCGTCAACGTGCCGATCGGCCTCGTGGTCGCCCTGGTCGCGCCGCGGGCGTTCGGCGAGTCGCAGCGCCACCGCGGCCGGTTCGACCTGCCGGGCGCGGTTACCGGCACCCTGGGCCTTGCCGCCCTGGTCTACGGCCTGTCCAGCGCGGCGACGACCGCGAACGGCGTCTCGCACTGGGGTGACACCAAGGTGCTGGCCTCCCTGACCGCAGCGGTCGTGCTGCTCGCCTCGTTCCTGTTCATCGAGTCGCGCAGCGAGCACGCGCTGATGCCGCTGCGGATCTTCCGCAACCGGAACAGGTCGGGTGCCTACCTGATCATGCTCTGCGTCGGCACCGCGCTGTTCGGCATGTTCTTCTTCCTGACGATCTTTGTCCAGCAGGTGTGGGGTTACAGCGCGCTGAAGACCGGGATCGCCTACCTGCCGATGATGGCCACCGTGATGGCGATGGCCGGGATCAGCGCCCAGCTGGTGCCCAGGATCGGCGCCCGGCCGCTGCTGCTGGCCGGCTCGGCGATCGCCACCGGCGGCATGTTCTGGCTGTCGCGGATCAACGAGCACAGCCACTACGCTTCCGGCCTGCTCGGCCCGATGATCGTCACCGCGGCCGGCATGGGCATGCTGTTCATGCCGCTCACGCTCGTGGCCTTGTCGCGGGTCGCGGACCGGGATGCGGGCCTGGCCTCGAGCCTGCTGAACACCGGCCAGCAGGTCGGCGGCTCGATCGGGCTGGCCATCCTCGGCACCGTCGCCTGGACCGTCGTGGCCAACGCCGCACGGAACTCCGCGGCTGCCGCGAAGGCGGCCGCGGTGGCCGCGGCCAAGGCCGGCCACCCGCTGCACCTGACGGCGGCCCAGGCCAAGGCGGCGCAGACCGGAATCTACCACCACGCCCTGTCCGTCGGCTTCTCCCGCGGGTTCGAGGTCTCGGCGGGGATAGCGCTGATCGCCCTGATCGTAACCATCGCCATGATCAGGGTCACGCGCGAGGATCTGGCGGGCGTCCAGGCGATGCCCGGAGCCTGAAAACCAGAATTTGTAACGCGGTTACCTGGCCGGTCGCGGGATCCCGAGCGGATCCCGCGGCCGGTTGTTAACACCCGCCCGTGGGGCCCGGCCGACTAGGCCGGTGCCAGCGGATGGCTGATGGGTTCGCGGAGCCGCCAAGGCGAAGCGGCGGGGGGTTATAGGGGGGTCGTCCCCTCTAGGAAACTTCCGCGCGGCCGCCTAGGTGGCGGGACAGGAAGCGTTCGGCGGCGGCGTAGAAGCGCAGCCGGTTCTCTGGCTTGGCGAAGCCGTGTCCCTCGTCGGGGAACAGCAGGTACTCGTGGTCGATCCCGGCCTTGGTGAGCGCGGCCACGATCTGCTCCGACTCGGCCTGCTTGACCCGGGGGTCGTTCGCGCCCTGGGCGATGAGCAGCGGGATCTTGATATCGCCGGCCCGGGACAGCGGGGACCGCGACCACAGGAAGTCCGCGTCCTTGTCCGGATCTCCCACCCGCTGGTGGAACTGGGCGATCATCGGCGCCCAGTACGGCGGGATGGTCTCGATCAGGGTCTTCAGGTTGGACGGCCCGACGATGTCCACGGCGCAGCGGAACAGGTCCGGGGTGAACGTCGCGCCGGCCAGCGCCGCGTAC
>DATAVV010000063.1:0-7210 GCA_036267555.1 Streptosporangiaceae bacterium
CCGATCGGCACGTTGATCCAGAACACCGCGCGCCAGTCCCACGCGGCCAGCAGCCCGCCCAGCAGCAGCCCCACGAACTGCCCGGAGATGCCCGCGATCTGGTTGACCCCCAGGGCCATGCCGCGCTGGTTGGCGGGGAACGCGTCGGTGAGGATCGCGGCCGAGTTCGACATCAGCATGGCCCCGCCGAACGCCTGGACCACGCGCCACCCGATCAGCCAGAGCGCGCCGCCCCCGCCGAGCAGGGGGTCGAGGGACAGGGCGATCGAGGCCAGCGTGAAGACGACGAAGCCGAGGTTGTAGACGCGGACGCGGCCGAACATGTCGCCGAGGCGTCCCAGCGTCACCACCAGCACCGACTGGACGAGCAGGTAGCCCATGATCATCCACAGCAGGTAGCTGATGTTGCCGGGCGTCAGCGGGTTCAGGTGGATGCCGCGGAAGATGGCGGGCATCGCGATGATCACGATCGAGGCGTCGATCGTCGCCATCGTCATGCTGAGCGTGGTGTTGGAGAGCGCCACCCACTTGTAACGGTCGCTGCCGCGAGACTCGTTGCTTCCGGCTTGGGCTACCTCAGCGATCGTGGGCACTTGATTGATTCTACAACGAATCAGTTGCTTGATGGAAACTACCTAACTGCGAGGCACACCTGGTACGTCCACCACCAGGTTTGCGGCTCGGCCAGTCTCCGGGCCGCTACATCTTTGAGGCCGGTCAGGCCGAGGCCGGACTCGTCGCACCCGTCATCGAGGAACTCGGCGGCGCATGCGATCGCGCTGAGGGCCAGGGCCGCGAAACGCTCCGCGTCGCCGCGATCGCGTCCGTGCACGGCGACCCGCGCGCAGTGCCGGAACAGCCCGCCGCGGCGGATCCGGTCCAGATGTTCCTTGCCGCCGTGCGCGGCGGGCAGGCCGCGGCGGGCCTGCTCCGCGTCCACGCGGGCCGCCAGTTCCGCCCACGCCGCGCTGGTCTCCCAGTCGACGACCGGCGGCCAGTCGCAGTCATAGGCCGCGAGCACCCCGCCGGGGCGCAGCAACCGGGCGATCTCGGGTAGCGCGCGATCGGGGTCGAACCAGTGCATCGCCTGGCTGGCGGTGACCACGTCGGCGCAGCCGTCGGGCAGCCCGGTGTCCTCGGCGGCGGCGTCCAGCACGGTGAACCGGGTGCCGGCGCCGGCCCGGCTGATCCGCCGCTCGCACATCTGCCGCATGGCGGCCGACGGCTCGACGGCTGTGACCTGGCGCGCCCGGCCGGCCCAGGTCACCGCGGACAGCCCGGTGCCCGCGCCCAGGTCGACCACGTCCGGGCGGCCCACCGCGGCCCACTGGGCGATCAGCGAGATCAGGTCGGCGGGCGGTTGCGGGCGGACGGCGTCGTACGGGCCGGCCGCGCCGGAGAACCTCGAGGCGGCGCCGGGCATCGGGAAGCTGTGCTCCTGTCTGGCTGGCCGGTCTCGTCCGGGTGCGCGCTGCGGCGTTCGTGCCGTCGCGGCCGGGCGCGCCCGGTTTCAGCGTCCCTCGCCGGGCCGGCTCCGTCCGCATTTACGATTGACAAAACTGCTTTGTACGTACAAGAATATTTTTATATAACGCGGCGCCGGGGCCGGTGCCGCGCAGCACGACGGCCAGGGCCGCGCCCGGCACGGTGAACACCGCGAAGCGGCGCGGTGAAGGAGACACAGGTCCGTGAAAGAGATCTTCTACCTGGAGCGGCTCGACCAGGCCGAGGCGCTGCTCAAGCCCGGGCGGATCGAGATCCTGCGCCAGCTCGCCGCGCCCGCGTCCTGCACCGACGTGGCCAGCCACCTGGGCCAGGCCCCGCAGAAGGTCTACTACCACGTGAAGCGCATGGAGCGGGCCGGCCTGGTGGACCGGGTCGCGGAGCGGCAGGTCCGGGGGATCACCGAGGGCATCTACCAGGCCAGCGGCGGCGCCTACTGGCTGGCGCCCGCCCTGGTCGGCGCGATCGGCGAGCGCCGCGCGGCCGACGAGATTAGCCTGGGCTTCCTGCTGAGCCTGTCCGAGCAACTGCAGTCCGACCTCGCCCGGCTCGCCGCCCGGACGGGGGAGCGGCCCTCGCTGGGGATGTCCGGCGAGGTGGTGCTGCGGCCCGAACGCCGCCACGAGTTCCTGGGCGACCTGCGCGGCGCCATCGAGGGCCTGCTGGCCAAGTACGGCGCTCCGGCCGGCGCGGGGGAGCGCGCACAACCTTTCCGCGTCGCATTCGCCTGCTACCCGAAGGAGGACTGACCACGATGACCCCGGAAACCTATACGCTGCGGACCCCGGTCGGCGCGCCGCCCGCAACCGTCTACGCCGCGCTGACCGACGCGGCCGCCCTGGAGGCCTGGCTGGCCGAGCACGCCGCGCGCCGCGGGCGACGCGTACTGGGTGCGCGACCTGCTCATGCTGTCTTTGGCCAACCTGGCCAGCTACTGCGAGGGCCGCGGCATCGGCCCCCGGTGCGACTTCACCGCGTTCAGCGCGCACGAGCTTCGGCTGGGACCACGGCCCGGTGAAGATCCTCGAACTGGAGCCGGACAAGGTGCTGGCCTACTCCTGGCGGCACACCTGGGAGGACGGGCCGGGACCGGACTCCACGGTCGTGCGCTGGGAGCTTGACGGCTCACAGGGGCGCACGCACCTGACGATCGTGCACAGCGGCTTCGGCGCCGGCGGCCGCCGGCCCGAGGGCTACCAGCTCGGCTGGATGGAGTTCCTGGCCTCGCTCAAGCGCATGCACGAGACCGGCCCGTCCTGGGTCCCCGTCAGGCAGGCCTAAAACCACTGGCCGGTCCCTCGGGCCAGGATCCATCATGGGGTTATGTTCCGGTGCGTCGCCATCGTCCGGGCCGCGGCAGCGGTGCCGGCGATGACGGCTGCCTGGGTGTCAGCCGCCGGGTACCTGCGGCCCGGCAAGCGAAGCTGACCCTTCCCCGGTCCCGCCGGCCCGCCTCAGCCAGAGGCGGCCGGGAGGCCCTGCGGGGAAGGGTGGCGCGCGCATGCGGGTCTCGCGACAGGCTGGCACACGACAGGAGCCGAACATGCCCAAGCAGGCGTACACGCGGACCAAGCCGCACCTCAACATCGGCACCATGGGACACGTCGACCACGGCAAGACGACCCTGACCGCCGCGATCACCAAGGTCCTGGCCGAGCGGGGCACCGCGACGTACATCCCGCTCGAGCGGATCGACCGCGCGCCCGAAGAGATCGTGCGCGGGATCACCATCAACATCACGCACATCGAGTACGAGACCGTGACGCGGCATTACGCCCATGTGGACATGCCCGGCCACGCCGACTACGTGAAGAACATGATCACCGGCGCGGCTCAGGTCGACGGCGCGATCCTCGTGGTGTCCGCGACCGAGGGCGTGATGCCGCAGACCCGCGAGCACGTCCTGCTCGCCCGGCAGGTCGGCGTGGGGCACATCGTCGTGGCCCTGAACAAGGCCGACGCGGCCGACCCGGAACTCGCCGACCTGGTCGAACTGGAGGTGCGCGAGATGCTCACCGGCCACGGCTACGCCGGCGAGGCGGTGCCGGTGATCCGGGTCAGCGCGGCGCGGGCGCTCGCGGGCGACCCGCGATGGGTGCCGGCGATCGGCACCCTGCTCGACGCCGTCGACGCGCACGTGCCCGTCCCCGCGCGGTACACCAGCGCCCCGTTCCTGATGCCGGTGGAGAACGTGCTGACCGTCACCGGGCGCGGCACCGTGGTGACCGGGGCGGTCGAGCGAGGCCGCGTGCGAGCCGGCGAGGCCGTCGAGGTCGTCGGGCTGGGCGCCGGGCTGACCGCCGTGGTCACCGGCGTCGAGACGTTCGGCAAGCCGATGGAGCACGCCGAGGCGGGCGACAACGCGGCGCTGCTGCTGCGCGGGGTGCGCCGGCACCAGGTCCGGCGCGGCCAGGTCGTGGCCGCGCCCGGCAGCCTGGCCCCGCACCAGCGGTTCGCGGCCACGGTCATGCTGCTGAGCGAGCGCGAGGGCGGCCGGCACACGCCGCTGCACACCGGGTACCGGCCGCAGTTCTTCGTCCGGACCACCAGCGTGCCCGGCGAGGTCGACCTGGGCGACGGCGGCGTCGCCGCCCCGGGCGAGCGGGTCAACCTGACCGTCACCCTGGGGCGGCCCGTCGCGCTGCACACCGGGCTCGGCTTCGCGATCCGGGAGGGCGGCAAGACGGTCGGCGCCGGCACGGTGACCGCCCTGCTCGACTGACCGCCCGTGCCGGGCCCTCGCCGTAGACGCGCGACGCGGGATGACGGACACGCTGATAACAGCAAGAAGCGGGAAGCCAGAAAAGGCTGCCGGGCGGGAAGCGCGGAGCGACCGCCCCGAGCGCGGGAGCAAGAGGGCAGTGACGGGGGAGGGGAGGAGGGCGGGCCGCCAGGCGAAACTAGATATCGCCGCGGGCCAGCGAGAGCAGGCGGTCCAGGACCTTGCCTTCGCTGGCCCGCAGGCCGTCGTGCTCGTACTCGTTGGTGACCCAGGGGCGCAGGCCGCGGATGGTACGGGCGGTGGGCACCGAGAACTCCTGGGGCACGTACATGTCGTCGAAGTACACGGCGGCCGCGGCCGGCACGTCGTTGGCCCGCAGCCGGGCCGGGTCGTAAAGAGCCGGCCAGGAGTCGCGCTGGGCCAGGATCTCGGCCGCCTCGGCCAGCGGCACCAGCACCGGGTCGGTCTCGAACATCCACGGGTAGATCATCTCGCCGGTGAACAGCAGCGGCCCGTCCCCGTCCACGGCCGCCGCGGCGTCGAACTCGCCGAACTCGGCCGCGACCCGCTGCGCGGCCCAGCGGGTCGCGGTGCCGTTGGCGTAGCAGGCCTCGTGGACCAGCGCGTACAGCGGCCCGGGCGAGAACGTCAGGAGCGCCTCCGCCTGGTAGAGGAAGTCGTCGGAGAACCCGGGGCCGGCGAACGGGTCTTCCAGCAGGTAGTGCAGTTCGTGGCTGCCGGTGCTGTAGCCCAGCATCCGGCCCAGGGACTGGAACGCCCCGACGGTCAGCCGCCCGCCGCTCGGCAGCCGGGTGTCGCCGGCGGCCAGCCGCCGGGCGATCTGCCTGGCCTGCTCCACGTCGCCCGGGTAGCGCCCGTAGTGCTCGGCGTTCTTGCGCGCGACCAGCGGGTACGTCGCCCGGTAGACATCGTCGGCGCGGGTGTCCAGGCCGGGCAGGCCGCCGGTGATCAGCGCTTCGCGCAGGCCTTCGGGCGCGCGGGACAGGTAGGTGACGGCGCAGAAGCCGCCGAAGCTCTGGCCCAGGACGCTCCACGGCTGCCCGCCGGTGACCTGCTTGCGGATCAGTTCCGCGTCGGCCACGATCGCGTCGGCCCGGAAGAGCGCCAGGTAGTCCGCCTGCGCCTGCGGGCCGCCGCGGCCGGCCAGGCTGGCCAGCGTGTACCGGTTGGCCGGGGTGGACCGGCCGGTCCCGCGCTGGTCGAGCAGCAGGACCCGGAAGTCCTTCAGCGCCCGGTCCAGCCAGGCCTGCCGGCCGACCGTGCGCGGTGCCCCGAACCCGGGGCCGCCCTGCAGGAACACCAGCCATGGCTGGTCGGCACTGCCCTGCCCGGCCCCGCCTTGCTCGGCCGCGACCACCTCGCGCGCGAAGATCTGGATCTGCTCGCCGTCCGGCCGGGCGTGATCCAGCGGGACGGTGAAGCTCCGGTCGGTGAGCACGGCGCCGGGCTGACGGTACGAAGGCATGAACGGCACCGTACTGCGACCGCGGCCGGGCGGTCACCCCCGGCAGCCGCCTGACATGGCCCTGAGCGCACGTGCCCAGAGTGCGGGCATTATCTGGCAAGATTGTTTACTATTACCGGCACGGGGGCACGAGCCCACCGCCCGCAACGCCCCGCTGGCTGGGCCGACACTAAGGAGAGACCAGATGAATCGACGGCTGG
This sequence comes from Streptosporangiaceae bacterium, assembly GCA_036267555.1. Classification (GTDB taxonomy): domain Bacteria; phylum Actinomycetota; class Actinomycetes; order Streptosporangiales; family Streptosporangiaceae; genus JASHPR01. The sequence continues at coordinate 5,912 of DATAVV010000063.1, forward strand.
TGGCCAGCCTCGCGATCGGCGCGGCCGCGCTGTTCGCGGCGGCAGGCTGCGGATCTTCCGGGAGCTCAGGCGGCTCAGGCAACGGCTCCACCACGCTGAATTTCTTCGGCGCCGACTACGGCACGGGCCCGGCCAACACCACGACGAAGTACTGGGACGCCATCGCGACCGCGTTCCACAAGGCCAACCCGAGCATCACCGTCAACGTGCAGACCGTGAACTGGACCGACTTCCCGAATAAGGTCCAGACCCTGGTCCAGAACAAGCAGTTCCCCGACATCCTGGAGGGCGACACCGCGCCGCAGTTCGCGCAGAGCCACCTGCTGTACAAGACGAGCCAGGTGCTGTCGCCCACCGTGCTCAGCAACATCCTTCCGAAGTTCCTCAAGGACACCGACTACCAGGGCACCGCGTACGGCATCCCGTTCACCACGAGCACGCGCGCGCTGTACTACAACAAGAAGATCTTCACGGCCGCGGGCATCTCGTCACCGCCCACGACCTGGGCGCAGCTCCAGGCCGACGCGGCCAAGATCAAGAGCAAGGGGTTCATCGGCTACGGCCTGCCGCTGGGCAGCGAGGAAGCCCAGGCCGAGGCGCTCATGTGGTTCCTGGGCAACGGCGGGGGCTACCTGAACACCAGCGGCAAGTACGACATCAACAGCCAGGCCAACATGCAGACCCTGCAGTTCCTGAGCCAGCTGACTAAGACGGGGGACACCCAGCCCAGCCCGGGCACGACCGACCGCAAGGACGTGTGGGCGCAGTTCGCCCAGGGGAAGATCGGCATGGTCGGCGGCCAGCCCGCCCTGATCCCGATCATCCAGCAGGCGGGCGTGCTGACGTCCTCGGACTACAGCACCGCCAACTTCCCCGGCCGCACCGGGCCGCTGGCCTCCACGCTGGGCGTGCACGACGACGTCGTGGCCTTCAACACCGGCGGCCACCAGGCCGCGATCAAGAAGTTCCTCGACTTCGCGTACCAGAACAAGTACCAGCTGCAGTTCGCCAACGAGTACGGGCTGCTCCCGGCCACCCAGAGCGCGGCGACCGCGATGTCCAGCAACCCGATGTTCGCGGCGTTCTTCAAGAACATCCCGGACTCGGTGAACTACCCGTCCGACCCCAACTGGACCACGGTGGAGAACCAGATCAAGACCACACTGGGCCAGGCCATCAGCGGTAACCCGCAGCAGATCCTCAACGCGATCCAGCAAACCGCGACCAGCGGCGGCTGACGCCGCCCGCGCGTCCCCGCACCCGGCTGACCGGTGCCCGGACGCGCGGCGCCCCGCTGCC
>DATAVV010000064.1:0-5977 GCA_036267555.1 Streptosporangiaceae bacterium
GCGGCCGAGGCCGACTTGCGCTTTCACCGCGCGCTGCTGGTCGCCGCGCACAACGACCTGATGCTGCCCATGGAAGCGGTGATCGAGACCGGGCTGCGCGCCCGCGACGTGCTGGTCCACGACGACCCGGACTGCGCCGACCCGATCCCCTTGCACCGCAAGATCGTCGCGGCGGTCCGCGACCGCGACCCGGACCGGGCCGAGGCGGCCATGCGCGACCTGCTGGCCCAGGCCGAGCGCGACGTCCGCCGCGTGCTGCGCCGCCGGGCCGGCCGGGCCGTCCCTGACCTCGATCGTTTACAGCGGCCCGGATTACCCTGGACGCGTGAGCACGCCGGTTCAGGCACCCGCTCCCGACGTCCGCCGCGAGGCGCCGGGCGGCATCGGCGAGAGCGCCCGGCGGCCCGACGCGACACCGAAGGTGACCGGCCAGTTCGCCTACGGCAGCGACCTGTGGATGGACGGCATGATCTGGGGCGTCACGCTGCGCAGTCCCCATCCGCACGCGCGGATCCGCTCGATCGCTATCGGGGAGGCCCTGGCCACCGGGGGCGTGTACGCGGTGCTCACCCACCATGACGTCCCCGGCCAGAACGTCTGCGGCCTGGAACTCGCCGACCAGCCGGTGCTCGCCGAGGGCGTGGTCCGCTACGAGGGCGAACCGGTCGCGCTGGTGGCCGCCGACCACCCCGAGATCGCGCGCCAGGCGGCCAAGAAGATCGCGGTGGACTACGAGGTGCTGACGCCGGTCACCGATGCCCGGCAGGCGCTGGACCCGGCCGCGCCGCGGCTGCACCCGCAAGGCAACCTGGTCCGCCACCTCAAGCTGCGCAAGGGCGACCCCGATCCCGCGGCCGAGGTCGTGGTCGAAGGGACCTACCGGGTCGGCATGCAAGACCAGGCGTTCCTCGGCCCGGAGGCCGGGCTGGCCGTGCCCGACGGGGTCGGCGGCGTCGACCTGTACGTGGCCACGCAGTGGCTGCACGTCGACCAGCGGCAGATCTGCGCGGCGCTCGGCCTGCCGCCCGATCAGGTCCGGCTGGTCCTGGCCGGGGTGGGCGGCGCGTTCGGCGGCCGCGAGGACCTGTCCGTGCACGTGCACGCGTGCATGCTGGCCCTGCACACCGGCAAGCCGGCCAAGATGGTCTACAACCGCGCGGAGTCGTTCTACGGGCACGTGCACCGTCACCCGGCGACCATGCGCTACGAGCACGGCGCGCGCCGTGACGGCACCCTGGTCTACGTCCGGGCCGAGATCCACCTCGACGGCGGGGCCTACACATCGAGCACCCCGGCCGTGGTCGGCAACGCCGGGACCATGGGCGTCGGCCCGTACAACGTGCCGAACGTGCACGTCGACTGCTACGGCCTGTACACCAACAACCCGCCGTGCGGCGCGATGCGCGGCTTCGGGTCGGTGCAGGCCGCGTTCGGCTACGAGGCGCAGATGGACAAGCTGGCGCAGGCGCTGGGCCTGGACCCGGTCGAGGTGCGCTGCCGCAACGCGATCAGCATGGGCGGCGAGGCCCCGACCGGGCAGGTCGTGGACAGCCCGGCGCCGGTGGCAGAACTGCTGCGCCGGCTGGAGGCGATGCCGCTGCCCGATCGGGCGCCGGGCGGGAACGGCCGGGCCGACCTGCGTGGCCTGCCCGGCGGGGTGGCCAACACCACCCACGGCGAGGGCGTGGTGCGCGGCGTGGGCTACGCGGTCGGCTACAAGAACGTCGGGTTCTCCGAGGGGTTCGACGACTACTCCACGGCCCGGGTCAGGCTGGAGGTCACCGGGGGAGAGCCGATGGTGACCGTGCACACCGCCGCGGCCGAGGTCGGCCAGGGCCTGGTCACGATCGAGCAGCAGATCTGCCGCACCGAACTGGGCGTGGACCGGGTCGTGCTGCACACCAAGGACACCACGGTCGGTTCCGGCGGGTCGACCTCGGCCTCCCGGCAGACCTACGTGACCGGCGGCGCGGTCAAGGCCGCCTGCGAACTGGTCCGCGACCAGGTGCTCGGCCTGGCCCAGCGCAAGCTCGGCCGCACCGTGCCCGGCCTGCGGCTGGCCGACGGCTGCGTGACCAGCGACGCCGAGGGCGTGCTGGGCACGATCGCGCAGATCGTGGGCGAGCAGGGGGCCATCGAGGAAACCGTCGAGTGGCGGCACCGGCCGACCCAGCCGATCGACCCCGAGACCGGGCAGGGCTTCGCGCACGTGCAGTACGCGTTCGCCGCGCATCGCGCGGTCGTCGACGTCGACACCGAACTCGGCCTGGTCAAGGTCATCGAACTGGCCTGCACCCAGGACGTGGGCAAGGCCATGAACCCGCAGGCGGTCGAGGGCCAGATCCAGGGCGGCACCGCCCAGGGCCTCGGGCTGGCCATCATGGAGGAGATCCAGGTGCGGGACGGGCGGATCGCCAACCCCTCGTTCACCGACTACCTGATCCCCACGATCCTCGACATGCCGCCGATGCGGATCGAGGTGCTCGAGTACCCCGACCCGCACGCCCCGTACGGCCTGCGCGGCGTGGGCGAGCCGCCCACGATCTCGTCCGGGCCCGCGGTCGCGGCCGCGGTCCGGGCCGCCACCGGGCTCGGCCTGCCCCAGATCCCGATCAGGCCCGAGCACATCACGAGCACCCCGTGACGCCCGGCCGCCGCAGCCGCGTGGACGCGCTGCTGGCCGAGGCCGACCGCGCCCTGGCCGGCGCGGACCGGGCCCTGGCCGAGGGCTATCCGGGAAACCGGCCGGGCCGCCAGCCGGTGCACACCGTCTACCTGCCCGCCGACCGGTTCGGCCCCGGGCTGGCCGGCCAGTGGGGTGAGCAGGCCGCCGCCGCGCTGGAGCGGTGGGCGCCCGGCCCGGCGCCGTTCGCCGCGGCCCTCGGCCTGCCCGCGGGCCTGGCCGCGGACGTCCGCCCGCGGGTGCGAGCCAAACTGGCCGAAGAGCCCGTCGAGGACCTGCGGCTCGACTTCGAGGACGGCTACGGCGACCTTTAACGCGGCGGACGTGGTTGACCTGGCCGCCGACGAGGTGCTGCTGCCCGGCCTGGTGGACACCCACGTGCACGTCAACGAGCCAGGGCGGACCGACTGGGAGGGGTTCGCGACCGCCACCCGCGCCGCCGCGGCGGGCGGGGTCACCACGATCCTCGACATGCCGCTGAACAGCCTGCCGCCCACGATCGACGCGGCCGCGCTGGCGGCCAAGCGGGCGGCCGCGGCGGGCCAGATCGCCATGGACGTGGGTTTCTGGGGGGGGCGCGGTGCCCGGCAGCGCGGGGGAACTGTCCGGCCTGCACCGGGACGGGGCGTTCGGGTTCAAGGTCTTCCTGGCCGACTCCGGCGTGCCGGAGTTCCCGCCGCTGGACCGGCGCTGCAGATCACGCTGCCGGTGGTGTGGACCCGCGCGCGGGCGCGGGGTTTCGCCCTGGACGACGTGGCGCGCTGGATGGCGGCCCGGCCCGCGCAGGTCGCCAGGCTGGCCGGCAAGGGCCAGATCGCGGCCGGGTTCGACGCGGACCTGGTCGCGTTCGCGCCGTCGGAGCGCTTCCTGGTCGAGCCCGGGATGATCCGGCACCGGCACCGGCTGACCCCGTACGCCGGGCAGTGGCTGGACGGCGTGGTGCGCCGCACCTGGCTGCGGGGCGGGCCGCCCGGCGCCGGGCGGCTGCTGGCCCGGGGGCAGCGATGTCCCCCAACGTGACCGACCTGCCCGACCTCGCGTCGCGGCCGCTGGGCGGCAGCGTGGTGTTCGCGACCAACGACCTGTTCGCGCCCAGGGAGAACCTGATCAGCCCGGGGGCGCCAGAGTTCGACCCGGCCGCGTTCGGGCTGAGAGGGAAGATCTACGACGGCTGGGAGACCCGGCGGCACCGGGCGCCCGACCACGACCACGCGCCCGAGAGGGTCCGGCTGCTGGCCGCCGACGCGCGCACCGGCCCGCCCGAGGCGGCCTGGCGCGAGGTGCTGCCGCCGACGCGGGTGCAGCCCGACACCCGGCACCGGTTCGCTATCGACGACGGCGACGTGACCACCCACGTCCGCCTGGACGTCCTGCCCGACGGCGGCCTGGCCAGGCTTAGGATCAGCGGGGAGATCATCGATGAGGCGCTGGCGCAGTTGCGTCAGCGCTGGCAGGACGCGCTGCCGTAGGCCGGGACGCCCGGGCGCCGGAGCCGAGCGCGTTACAGGGTGGGCGGTGGCACGTGAAGCACGGGCTGTTCTTTCCTCCGTTCGGGGAGCTGTCGGATCCTCGCCGCGTGGCTGAACTGGCCGTCAAGGCCGAGGCGGCGGGCTGGTCTGGGTTCTTCCTGTGGGACCACATGCTCGCCACGCCCGGGCTGGCGGTGGGCGACGCGTGGACCGCGATGGCCGCGGTGGCCGCGGCGACCAGCGAGATCCGGTTCGGCGCGATGGTGACCCCGCTGTCGCGGCGCCGGCCCTGGGTGCTGGCCCGCCAGGTGGCGGCGCTCGACCTGCTGTCCGGCGGCCGGCTCGTCGTCGGTATCGGGCTCGGTGACGACGGCTGGAAGGAGTTCAGCTCGTTCGGGGAGGTGACCGCGCCCCGCGAGCGCGGGCTGCTGCTCGATGAGTCCCTGGAGATCCTGCGCCTGCTGCTGTCCGGGCAGGACGTCGCGTACGACGGCGAGCGGCTGGCCGTGGCGTCCGCGCCGTTCCTGCCGCGGCCGGTGCAGGACCCGGTGCCGGTCTGGGTCGCGTGCCGGTTTCCGAACCGCAAGCCGCTGGCCCGGGCCGCGGCGCAGCACGGCTGCTTCCCGATCTTCGCCGGCTCGCCCGACATGCCGCCCGCCGGGGACCTGAGCGCGTTGCACGCCGACCTGCGCCGGCGCGGCGCCGGCGACGGCTACGACCTCGTGGTCCGGTGCCAGTTGCGGCGGCTGGACCCGGCCCACCGGGCCGGCGCGGTGGCCGCGGCGGCGGACAGCGGGGTGACCTGGCTGCTGGAGGGCTTCGACCCCGGCGTGACCGCCGCCGACTTCGAGGCCGTCGTGACCGCCGGCCCGGTGCCGTTCGGTTAGCCGTACCTGAGAAGACTCGTGCGGGCACGGTCGATAGCCGCGTCGTTGCTTAGCATGATTCAGGCATGTCATCAAATGGAACGTGCGAGGGCGTCAGGCCGCAGAACGCACGCGGTGAACGCGCCATGTCGGGCGTGCGGGGCTGGCTGCTGGTGTACACGATTAGCCTGGCCTATCTCCTCCTGCACGGCGCCGCGCTGACGATTGGCTCGCTCGTGATCTACGCGCACCCGGCCCTGGCCGGGCTGCGGTCCTTCGTGCCCCTGCGTTTCCTGGTCTTCTACGTCGCGACCAACGTTGTCCTGATCCTCTATGCGATCACGCTGTTCGTCCTGATGGCCCGCAAGCGCAGGGCCGCCATTGCGCACAACGTGATGTTCAATGTGCTCGGGGCGGTGTTTCTTCTGGCCTGGCACGTGCTCGGCGAAAAGTCGAATGTGGGAACCGTCGTGGACACGCTGCCGTACCTCATCGGGCCGGCTTACATCCTGCGGTCGAGAAGGGTCAGGAACACGTTCCGCCTCAAGAAGACGGCCGCGATCGCCCGGACGCCGGCGTGAGCAGACGGGTGCGCCCGCCGGGGCGGGCGATCGCGGAGGCCGTGACCGAGCCGTTCACCAGGCGGTCGTGGGCCGAGGCCGGCTACGCGCTGGCCGGGCTGACGCTCGCGCCCGTCGGGCTGGTGCTGGCGGTGGTGCCCGTAGCCCTGTGCCTGCCCCCGTGGGTCCCGTTCGTCCTGGTCGGACTGCCCCTGCTGGCTGCCTCGTCAGCGGCCGTGCTGGGGCTGGGCCGCGTCCACCGTGCGCTCGCGTCCGGCCTGCTCGGCCTGGCGGTCGGCGCCGCGGCGCCGACGCCCCCGGGGCGCGGCTTCGTCGGCTGGATGCGCTCCGCGGTGAAAGACCCCGCCGCCTGGCGCGCGCGGGCGTACCTCGTGGCCA
>DATAVV010000065.1:0-24270 GCA_036267555.1 Streptosporangiaceae bacterium
CTAGCCAGCGCACGCCTGCTGACCATCCGCGGCTACGGCCACACCGAGTACGAGAACCCGAGCACCTGCGCCACCAACTACGAGGTCAGCTACCTGCTCACCAGCAAGCTGCCCCCCGTGGGCACCATCTGCCCGCAGAACACCGTGCCGTTCCCATCGCCAGCCGCGAAATGACGTTCCCGGCTGGAGATGCCTTGCCTGACCCCGGGACACCGGAGGCTACGGCGTCGCTAACCCCTTCCACCTGGTCGAAACGCGCGATGGCATTACGCACGTGCCGGGCATCGGTCCGTGGCTCCTCACCTCATTCCGCGTCCTGCCCGCACCCCCGGGCCGGCGCGGCGGGCTCAGCCGAGCTTGCGCAGCTCGGGCAGGAACTCGCTCTCGGCCCATTCCATGAACCCGGCCTGCTGGCCGGCGCCGACCTGGACCAGGGCCAGGTGGGTGAACCCGGCCTCGATCCACCGGCGGGCCGCCGCGAGATGCCGCCCGGTATCGGGACCGCAGGGCACCAATTTGGCCACGTCGTCCTCGGTGACCTGTTCGCTGGCCGCGGCGAAGGACCGCTCGTCGGGCAGTTCGGCCATGACATGCCAGCCCGGCAGCGCCCACCGCCACAGTTCGCGGGCCCGGGCGCGGCAGGCGGCCTCGTCCGGGCCGTAACACAGGGGTAGCTGCCCGTACCGGGGCTGTGCTCCCCCGCCGGCCTGCGCGTACTGCGATATCAGCCCGCTGTCCGGCTCGGTGGCGATCATGGCGTCGCCGTAGCTGGCCGCGACCCGGATCGACTCCGGCCCGGAGACGGCGATGCCGATGGGGACCGGGGTGTCGGGCAGGTCGAACAGCCGGGCGTGCTCTACCTCGAAATGCTCGCCGCTGTACTGGACGTACTCCCCGGAGAACAGTGCCTGGATGATCTCGGCGGCCTCGGCCAGCCGCTGGTGCCGGATCCGGGCCGACGGCCAGCCACCCCCGATCACGTGCTCGTTAAGCCGCTCCCCCGCGCCAAGGCCCAGGGTGAACCGGCCGCCCGACAGGATTCCCATGGTGGCGGCCTTCTGCGCCACGACGGCCGGGTGGTAACGGAACGACGGGCAGGTCACGAACGTCATCAGCGGCATCTGCACCGTCGCCTGGGCCGCCGCGCCCAGCACCGACCAGGCGTAGCCGGAGTGGCCCTGCTCCTCGACCCACGGGAAGTAATGGTCGGACATCACGGAGAAGTCGAAGCCCGCCTTCTCGGCGGCGGCCAGGTCCGATACCAGCTGCCGCACCGGCGTCTGCTCACACATGGCGGTGTACCCGAACTCAGTCATGGGGCCCCTCTGCCCAAGCCCGCGCGGACCTAACCGGACGGGCGGGACCGACCGCGGCCCCGCCCCCTTGAACCGGGGCGGCCACCAGCTCCGGGGCCACGACGTCAGCCGGCTCCGGGGAGCCTGACCTGGAGCACGCCGCCGGTCTCGCGGACTTCGAAGGACGGCTGCGGCGCGGTGGCCGGGCCGCGCGCGACCGAGCCGTCCGCGACGCGGAACACGCTGCCGTGCCACGGGCAGGTCAGGCAGCCGCCGTCCAGATCGCCGTCGGACAGCGGGCCGGACATGTGACTGCACCGGTCCGCCAGCACGCTGGCCACGCCGTCGACCCGGCCGGCGACGACCGGGACCTCTCCCAGCATCTGCCGCACGGGCTTGCCCTCCGGCAGATCCTCCGCCTGCATCAGGTCGTGCCAGCCAGGTTGCAGCAGGTGGGGGACCTCCTCGGCGTGATTGGCCCCGCCCGCCAGCCGGAACGCGATATGGCCGCCCAGCAGGCCCGCACCCGACGCCATGACCAGTCCGCCCAGGCGCAGCAGCCGCCGGCTCCCGGGCCGCCGCGCGGCCAGCGATGCCCCGTACAGGCCGATGGCCAGCGCGTTGCCGACGGCGTGAACCACGCCGACACGCATCTGCTGCTCATGCTGCTCCGACCAGTCCGCCGCGCCGGCCAGGACGGTCGGCGCGGCCGCCGCCAGCCCGGCCGCGGTGAGCAGCGCGGCCGCCTCCTCCGGGCCTCCCGCCAGGTCCAGGACACTGGCCGACAGCCACGCCCCGGTCGCCGCCTGGGCCAGCAGCGGATGCAGCGGGTGGCCGAGCCAGACACCATGCAAGGCATCGCGCACCTGGCCCGGACGGATCAGCCGGGCAGCACGCTGCCCCGCCGACACGACCGGATCCAGGCGGGCGTCCTGTTCCAGGCGAGACATCATGCCCGCGCCGAGATTTTTCCCGTAACGATGATCGACCATGGGCCCGACCTACCCAGCCGGAACGACATATGCGCGAGACGGGCGACCGGTCGCCATGCCGGCCAGCCGTCATGCCGCGTTCAATACCGAAGGGCTTGAACGCCGGCAACCCGGGTAGGCGCCAGGCGTGCGCCACTATGCGGCATCCGTAGGCCTGGGTTGAGGAGTTAGTCATGAAAACGAAGGTTGTCGAAGACGCGGATGTCGTCACCTATGTGGTGGTCTGCGACCCGGGCGATGAGGCGGTCGCCGCGCTGGAGCGGTTCGCCCGCGCCGAACACCTTCAAGCTTCGCAGCTGACGGCCGTGGGCGCGTTCGAGCGTGCCACCGTCGGCTGGTTCGACCGGGAAGCTAAGCGATACCGCCGCATCCCTGTTGATGAGCAGTGCGAGGTGCTGTCGCTCATCGGTGATATCGCCGAGGGCACCGACGGCCCTAGCCTGCACGCGCACGTCGTGCTCGGGCTGGCGGACGGGACCACGCGCGGAGGCCACCTCCTCGAGGGGCGGGTGTTCCCGACGCTGGAGGTTGTCGTGACCGAGGCCCCGGCAGCGCTGCGCAAGACGATGCATCCCGATCTGGGGATCGCTCTGATCGATCTGGACCGGTCCGAGACCTGATTCCGAATCTGATGCCCGCTCGACGCGGAGCAGTAGCCGGACTCAGCGGCCGAGTGCACGCACCAGCTGGGCTTTGGACATACTGGAACGGCCCGCCTGCCAGGTCGCGGGCGATCTGACCGATCACCACGACGTCCGCCGATCCCGCATGCCACCGCTCGCTATCCGCGTCCAAGGCGGGTCAGTCCTGCTTGAGGTGTGCGATCTGGCCGCCGGCGAGGACGAGATCGACCTGGCGCGGGGACAGGTGGTGGGTCAGCCCGAACGAGAAGCCCTGGGTGAGGTTGTCGGCCTGCACCGAGTGGCCAGGCAGTTCTTCCCGCCAGCGGGGCATGCTCAGCGTGTCGCCCTGGCTGATGCGGTCGTAGTCGGCGGGGTCGGTGAACTCGAGCGGGACGATGCCGAAGTTGACCAGGTTCTGCCAGTGGATGCGGGCAAACGACTTGGCCAGCACCGCGTGCAGCCCGAGGTAGCGCGGGGCGATGGCGGCGTGCTCGCGCGAGGAGCCCTGGCCGTAGTTGTCCCCGGCGACCACCACATGGCCGCCGTTGTCCTTCAGTTCCCGCGCCCGGCCGGCGTAGTCCTGGTCTACCTGGGCGAAGACGAACTCCGAGATGGCCGGGATATTGCTGCGCAGGGGCAGGACGCGGGCCCCGGCGGGCATGATCTCGTCGGTGGAGATGTCGTCACCCAGCTTGAGCGCCACTGGTGCTTCCAGCCGCTCGGGCGGCGGGTCAAACCGGGGCAGGGAGACGATGTTGGGCCCCTTGACCAGCGGCTCGCGGTGGGCCTGCGCCGCGGGCAGCGGCGCGACCAGCATCGCGGTATTCACCGGAAAGTGCCGCGGCAGGACCGGGGCCGGGTAGGTGATGCCAAGCAGCTCAGGCAGCCGCCGCGGGTCGGTGATCTTCCCGGTGAGGGCGGCCGCGGCGGCTGTCTCGGGTGAGCACAGCCAGACCGCGTCGTCGCTGGTGCCCGAGCGGCCGGGGAAGTTGCGGGGGAAGGTGCGCAGGCTGTTCTTCCCGGTCGCGGGGGCCTGGCCCATGCCGATGCAGCCCAGGCAGCCTGACTGGTGGATCCTGGCCCCGGAGGCGACCAGGCTGGACAGCCAGCCGCCGCGCGCCAGCTCGTCCAGGATCTGCCGGGACGTGGGGTTGATGTCGAACGACACCTGGTCGTGGCTCTGCCGGTCCCGGGTGATCTCGGCGGCCATGGCGAAGTCCCTTAGCCCGGGATTGGCCGAGGAACCCACCACCACCTGGAAGACATCCTCGCCTTCGGCCCCGGCGACCGGCACGACGTTGCCGGGGCTCTGCGGCCTGGCGATCAACGGCTCGAGGCCGGACAGGTCGATGTGGTCCTGTAGGTCATAGCGGGGGTCGTCCTCGGCGGTCACGGGTACGTAGTCGCCTTCGCGGCCCTGGCCGGCGAGAAAGGCCGCCACGGCCTCGTCGGCGGGAAAGACGCTGGTCGTGGCGCCAAGTTCGGCCCCCATGTTCGCGATGACGTGCCGGTCCATGGCGTCGAGGCCGGCCAGTCCCGGGCCGTGGTACTCGATGATCCGGTTGACGCCGCCCTTGACCCCGTGGCGGCGCAGCATCTCCAGAATCACGTCCTTGGCCGACACCCAGGGCGGAAGCTCACCCGTCAGCTCGATCCCCCAGATCTGCGGCATCACGACCGACAGCGGCTCGCCGGCCATCGCCATCGCCACCTCGAGCCCACCGACGCCGATGGCCAGCATCCCGAGGGCACCCGCCGCGCAGGTGTGGCTGTCGGACCCGGCCATCGACTTGCCCGGTATCCCGAACCGCTCCATGTGCACCGGGTGCGACACCCCGTTGCCGGGCTTGGAATACCACACGCCGAAGCGCCGGCACGCCGAGCGCAAGAACAGGTGGTCGTCCGGGTTTCTCGCATCGGCCTGCAGCAGGTTGTGATCCACGTACTGGACCGAGACCTCGGTCCTGACCCGGTCCAGGTCCATGGCCTCAAGCTCGAGCATCACCGTCGTGCCGGTGGCGTCCTGCGTCAGGGTCTGCTCGATCGCCAGGCCGATCTCCGACCCGGGCTCGGGCTTGCCCGATACCAGATGAGCCTCGATGAGCTGTTGTGCCACGCCTCTGCCCATGCCGGTTCCCTACCCAGACCGCGGCAGACATGCATCCCGCCGCTGAGAGGACTCAAGGCCCGTGCTCGCCAGGATCGCCGCCGCCCAGCCGGCCGATGGCGCTGGCTGAGATCTTGCCGAGCAGGGCGGCGGCGTCGGCATAGGTCTCCGTCGCGCCAGCGTCCCGCAACTCCGCTTCGGCAATGCCGCCGGAGAGCAGCCCGATGCACTCGATCCCGGCCCGCTTGGCGGCGATCACGTCCCAGACGGCGTCGCCGACCATGACCGCGCGGCCCGGATCAGTGCCTGACTCGCTGAGGGCCCGGTCGACGAGGTCTGGCTCGGGTTTAGCCTGGTCGACATCTCCCGAGCTCACCACCGTGCCGATAGCGTCCCGGGCGCCGAGGGCGTCCAGCATGAGGTCTATCTCCTCGTCCTTGGCGCTGGTGGCCAGGACGACGTTCAGCCCGAGCCGCGCCGTCGCCCCGAGCAGGTCCGCCGCGCCGGGCAGCGGCCGCATGCGGCCGAGATAGGGCGCGAAGTGACGGCTGTGCGCCTCGATGACCGAGGAATCAGGCACGCCCAGCACCCACTCGACCAGGTCAGCTGAGCCCATGCCCAGAGCCCGGTGGACGTCGGCGCAGCGGATGTCATGGCCGCGCTCGCGGAACGCTTCCCACCAGGCGGCGACGTGCAGGTAATTGGTGTCGAGCAGAGTGCCGTCGACGTCGAAAATCACGCCGCCGCGAGCCGGGCCGGCCATCATTGCGGCTGCTCGTCTGTGTCCGGCTGGCTGGTGTCGGTGATCTTCTGGCGCAGGTAGGCCAGGGCACGGTCCAGCAGCCGGGAGACGTGCATCTGGGAAATGCCCAGCTCCTCGCCGATCTGAGACTGGGTCATATTGCCGTAAAACCGCATAATCAGCAGCCGCTGCTGGCGGACGGGCAGTTCGTCGCAGTGCTGCCACACCGCGGCCATGTCGAGCGCCTGCTCCAGCTGCGGGTCCTCGGCACCCACCAGGTCGCCGAGGGCAGCGGAGCCGTCCTCGACGGTCGCGGGGGCGTCCAGCGAGGCGACCTGGAAGTTCTGGCTAGCGGCCCGGGCGGCGTTGATCTCTGTCTCCGGAACGCCCAGGTAGTCGGCGAGTTCGCTCTCGTGCGGGGTCCGGGCCAGCTGCTGGGTCAGTTCCGCTTCGGCCGCGCGGATGGCCAGGCGCAGTTCCTGCACCTGGCGGTGGACCCGCACCTGCCAGCGCTTGTCCCGGAAATGGCGCTTGATCTCGCCGCTGACACACGGCTGGGCGTAAGCGGCCAGGTTGTCCCCGACCGCCGGATCGAAGTTATTGATCGCCTTGAGCAGGCCGACGTAGCCGACCTGCGTCAGTTCCTCGGGCTCGGGGTAACCGCGGTAGCGGTGCACGCACGAGCGCACGATAGAGGCGTGCCGGGCGATCAACGCGGTGCACGCCTCGTCCCGGCGCGGATCGCCGTACGGAAGAGAGCGCACCAGGGACAGCAACTCCTGGTCGCTCGGCGCCATGGTCGCCTGGTCCTGGATGGTGTCACTCATCGCTCACCCCAAACGATCAGATCCGGGGGTAGCGGTCCGCCGCTGCGCCAGCAGGCCACACCCCGCCGGCTGGCTTCTTAACCGACACCCTCACGCTACCTCGTAGCGGGCGCCTTAACCGCCACGGCGCGTGCGGTTTGTTTTCGCAAAAGCCACTGGTCGTGAGCTTTCCGGCGGGAGTCCGCGGCGAGGCGAGCGCTAAGGAGCAGGCATGGTCTGGTTTCAGCCGCGAGGCCTCGGGCAGCGGCCCCATAGGAGCCAGGCCAGAAGGGCCGGCCGTCACCAGGCCTTAGGAGCTGAGATGAAGGCAGTGGTGTACAAGGGCCCGTTCGAGGTCGCGGTCGAGGACGTGCCCGAGCCGGTGATCGAGGAGCCCGGTGACGCCCTGGTGCGGATCACCACGACCAACATCTGCGGGTCTGACCTGCACATGTACGAAGGCCGGACCAACGTCGAGGAAGGCAAGGTCCTCGGGCACGAGAACATGGGCATCGTCGAGGAGGTCGGCAGCGGGGTCACCCGGGTCCGGCGCGGCGACCGGGTGTCGGTGCCGTTCAACATCGCGTGCGGAACCTGCCGGAACTGCACCGCGGGGTGGACGTCGTTCTGCCTGCGCACCAATCCCACCGAGGGCGTGGACGGGGCCGCGTACGGCTACGCGCAGATGGGCCCGTACCACGGCGGGCAGGCCGAGTACCTGCGCGTGCCTTACGCCGACTTCAACCTGCTCGAACTGCCGCCCGGCGGCGACTTCGAGCGCGATTTCACGATGTTGTCCGACATCTTCCCCACCGGGTACCACGGAGCCGAACTGGCCGGAGTGAGCCCCGGCGACACCGTGGCGGTGTTCGGCGCGGGCCCGGTCGGGCTGCTCGCGGCGCACAGCAGCTACCTGCGCGGCGCGGCCCGGGTGTTCGTGGCCGACCTGCAGCCGGACCGGCTGGCCCTGGCCGAGCGGTTCGGCGCCACGCCCGTCAGCATCGCCGACGGCGACGCCACCGGGCAGATCCTGGACGCTACCGGCGGGGCCGGGGTGGACCGGGGCATCGAGGCCGTCGGGTACCAGGCCCATGACCGCGACGGCGACGAGCACCCGGAGATGGTCATGGATGCGCTGGTGCGCTGCGTGCGCACCACGGGCGGCATCGGCGTGGTCGGCGTGTACGTCCCGCAGGATCCTGGCGCGCCGAGCGAAAGCGCCCAGCAGGGCCGGATCGGGTTCGACTTCGGCACGCTGTTCCAGAAGGGCCAGCACCTGGGCACCGGGCAGTGCCCGGTCAAGCGGTACAACGAGTTCCTGCGCGACCTGATCATCGCGGGCAAGGCCACGCCGTCGCTGCTGGTCTCCCATGAGGTCACGCTGGATGACGCCGCGGACGCCTACGACAAGTTCGACAAGCGCGCCGACGGCTACACCAAGGTTCTGTTGCATCCCGCGGCTGCGGCCTGAGCGCCCGGCCCGGCGGCCCGCCCGCGCACGGCAGGCCGCGGAAAAGGAGGTAAACGCCGTGAGCGGATCGACACTCGCCGTGATCTTGATTCCTGTCGTGGTGGCCGTGTGCCTGGCCGTGTGGATCGCGATGGTGTTCCGCGCGGACCGTCATCCGGACTCGTCCGGTCCGGGCAGCGCTCCCGACCGTGAAGTCACTGGAGGAATCTTCCGGGGCGACCCCCGCCAGTTGTCACCACGTCGCGACGCCCCGCCCGCCGAGGCCGCGAGGCTTGACGAGGACACCCCGGCCAGCCGGCCCGACCCCCGATAGGGAGGAAGTTATGCCCGGCAGCGCTCTTGAGGCTTACCTGACCGACCACATGGCAGGCTCGGTGAGTGCCAGCGACCTGGCCAAACGCGGCGCGAAGAACAATGCCGGCCCGCTAGGCACGTTCTTTGCCGACCTGGCGCGTGAGATCGACATCGACCGGCGGACCCTGAATTCGATCGCATCCCAGGTGGGTGCGCAGGCGCACCCGCTCAAGCAGGCCGGGGCGGTAGCGGCCGAACGGCTCAGCCGATTCAAGATCGATCACCGGATGACCGGCAGCGCGGAACTCAGCCTGCTCCTGGAACTGGAACTGCTGTATCTCGGTATTCAGGGCAAGCACGTGCTGTGGCGGACGCTGCAGGCCGTAGCCAGAAACGACTCGCGCCTGGCCCAGGTCGACTTCGGCAAGCTCGCTGACCGCGCCCAGGAACAACTCGGCGCGGTCGAGCAGCAGCGCCTTACGGTGGCCGAGAGCGCCCTGTCCGGCTGACGGGCCTCATGTCCGGCGCGCCGCCTGGTGAGGCCGCGGCCTGGAGCAACGAGCCTGGCCGGGCTTGCCGTACAGCGATACGCTAGCGGTTATAGTTAAACGATAGCTGGTGCTTCTGCGTGCCCTGCTGACATCGCGCATCTCTCCCTATCCAGGGCACGGCATGCTGAGCAGGAGGCACGAGGTGACGGCGCATCTGAGTCCAGCGGTGGTTCAGGACAGGCTCCGGGACATTCAGTCCATAACCGATGTGGCCCTGTCTCGCCTCAGCGCTGACGAGCTACTGGCCGCGCTGCTGGAGCGGACCAGGGATATCTTGCAGGCCGACACGGCCGCGGTGCTGCTGCTGGACTTCTCGGCCGGGCAGTTGGTCGCCACTGCGGCAGCCGGGCTGGAGGAGGAAGTACGCCAGGGGGTGCGCATCCCGGTGGGGCGGGGCTTTGCCGGGCGCATCGCCGCGGAGCACAGGCCGGTCATCTTCGACCATGTCGATCACACCACCGTGCTCAACCCGATCCTGTGGGAGAAGGGGATCCGGGCCCTGATGGGCGTGCCGCTGATCGCCGACGGCAAGGTGATCGGCGTATTGCATGTCGGATCGCTGGCAGCCCGGAAGTTCACCACCGACGACGTCGAGTTGCTGCAGATGGCCGCGGACCGGGCCGCCACAGCGGTGCAGTCGCTGCTGATACGGGAGGACCGTATCGCGGCGGCTGCGCTGCAGCGCAGCCTGCTCCCCTCCGCGCTCCCGACTTCCGGCGGGGCGGAGATGGCCGGCCGTTATGCCCCGGGAGAAGGCGCGGTCGGCGGAGACTGGTATGACGTTTTCAACCTCCCGTCGGGAGAGCTGTGTACCGTGATCGGGGATGTGACCGGCTCCGGCCTCCCGGCGGCGGTGATCATGGGCCGAATGCGCAGCGCGCTGCGTGCATACGCCCTGGAAACCCGCGACCCAGCCGAGGTCCTGGCCCGGCTCGACCGCAAGATGCAGCACTTCGAGCCCGGCGCGGTGGCCACCGTGCTGTACGCGGTGTTCGACCCATGCCTGGAGCGAGTTCACCTCTGCTCGGCCGGGCACTATCCCCCGGTGATCGCCCGTCCAGCGCGGCCCGCCGAGCTGGCCGACGTCGCGCCCGGCCTGCTGATCGGCGCTGCCCCCGGCGCGCGGCGGCCGGTGACAACGATAGACATCGCACCGGGCACGCTATTGTGCTTTTACACCGACGGCCTGATCGAGCGCCGGGGCCGCTCGGTCGACGAGGGCTTGACCGTGCTATGCCAGGCGGTGATCGCTCAATCACCCGACGTTGCCTGCGCCGAAGTGATGGCAGCTCTGGTCGGCAGCGATCCGGCGCCCGATGACATCGCCCTGCTCATGTTCCGCCGCTCACTACCAGGTACCGGGTAAAGCATGTTCGAGGAATATCTGCTCCAGCGGCTGGGCCCGCACGCGGTCATTACCATGCCCGCCGAGATCGACCTGACGAATGCCGACCAGGTCTGCCAGGCGTTGCTCGCCGCGGTCAGCCCCGGTGTCGCGGTCTTGGTCATAGACATGAGCAGGACCACCTTCTGCGACTCCGCGGGCGTGCACGCCGTCATCAGCGCCTACCGGCACGCCGCCACGACCGGCACCCAGCTTCGGCTGGTAGCCACGACCGTGCTGCGCATATTCACCATCATCGGGGCCGACGAGGTAATCCCCCTCTACCCGACCCTTGACGAGGCGCTAGCGGACGCGGCTCCCGCCCCGGCCGCCTCCGGCGATCCCGGGGATGGACGCCGCTGAGCTAGCTACCTGATCAACGGCGGCCCGCGCTGAGCGGCACCCAAGCGGATCGCGGTGCCCGTTTGCATGCCGCCGACCCGGGTAGCCCGGCCCTCTGTACCGACGCTGAAGGAGCCGATCATGCCCAGGGCACAGATCAAGGATGAGAAGACATACCAGGAGCTGCGGTCTCACGGCGAGAGCAAGGAGAAGTCGGCCAGGATCGCCAACGCCGCAGCCGGCAGTTCGCGCGGCAAGGTCGCGGCCAAAGGCGGCCGCAGCTCTTCCTACACCGACATGACCAGGGAAGAGCTGCTGAAGCGGGCCAGGCAGATCGGCATCAAGGGCCGCTCTTCCATGAACAAGAAGCAGCTCATCGATGCCTTGCGTAACCACTGACGCCCGCTGCGACGTGATGACCGGGAGGACCGCATGACAGCTCGGCGCGCCCAGCGCAGTCCGGCCGGCCGGACTATTCACGGGATTGACCGGCTGGTGCGCAATGTGGAGACCGGGCACTTCGAGCGCGGCTTGTCCGCGCTGACCGCGGCCGGGGCGCTGGTCACGGCCGCGGAGATCTTCTTCGAGCACGACAGCGCCAGCTTCGGCAACAAGATGATGTGGGTCCCGGTCGTGCTCGGCCCGGTCGGCGCCGCGGCTGGCGTGGCCGGGTTCTGCAGCCGCCGCATGGCCAAGACGGCGTTGCCGGTCACCTCGGCGGCGATCGTCGTCAACGGGGTGCAGGGCCTGTACCTGCACGCGCGGGGCATCGGCCAGAAACCCGGCGGATGGGCCAATGCCCGGTACAACATGGAGATGGGCCCGCCGCTGCTGGCTCCGCTCCTCGTGACCATGGTGGGCGGCATGGGGCTGCTGGCGGCGATCCTGCGGCGAGAGCAGTGAGCGGACAGCCAGGCGGGACCGCTGATCCCGGCGGCCGGTCAGTTCGCTGGCAACGCCGGTTTCCCGGCTTCGATGCGGCGGCCCAGGCGTCACACTGGGATCAGGTCACCGCCGAGGTGGTGACCGCCCGCTGCGAGCAGCCGCCGCAGATCAAGTTCTTCACCGCCGCCGAGGCCGCCTGTGCGGAGGCGCTGCTCGACCACCTGACTGGCCAGAGCGACAAGCCCATGGTGCCGGTGCTGCGGATGGTCGATGCCCGCCTGGCCGCGGACGAGACCGATGGCTGGCGGTATGCGGACCTGCCCGAGGACGCCCAGGCCTGGCGGGACTCGCTGGCTTGCCTCGACGCCGACGCCAACTTGCGCTGCGGCTGCGGCTTCGCGGACGCGGCCGAGGCCGAGCAGATGGCCCTGCTGCAGGCGGTGCTGGACCGGGGATCGGAGAGCTGGCATGGCCTTCCGGCGGCGCACGTGTGGAGCCTGTGGACCCGGTACGCCACCACCGCGTTCTACTCGCATCCGTCGGCCTGGGCCGAGATCGGTTTTCCGGGTCCGGCGTATCCGCGCGGCTACAAGAACATCGGCGTGGGCAAGCTCGAGCCGTTCGAGGTGCCTGACGCCGAGCCGTCGGACGACCCGGTCAGGGAGGGCACCTGATGCGCGGGGTGCGCGCTCGCAACGAATCGGCGTGGCTGCTGCCCAACGACGGCACCCGGACCAACCACCGGCTGCGGCGCGACATGCGCGGCTTCGCCGACGATGACGAACTCGACCTGGTGATCGTGGGCTGCGGCGCGGGCGGGTCGGTCCTGCTGCAGCGGCTGGCCCGGGCGGGCTGGCGGGTGGCCGCGATCGAGGCGGGGCCGTTCTGGGACCCGGATGCCGACTGGGTCAGCGACGAAGCCGGCTCGCACCACCTGTACTGGACCGAGCCGCGGGTCATCGCGGGCACGGATCCGGTGCCGATGGGGTCGAACAACTCCGGGCGCGGCGTCGGCGGCTCCATGGTCCACTATGCGGGCTACACGCCACGGCTGCACCCCAGCGACTTCGCCACGCACAGCCTGGACGGGGTCGGCGCGGACTGGCCGATCGGATACGCCCAGCTCCGCCGCTATTACGAGCAGATCGAGCAGGAACTGCCGGTCGCCGGCGAGCACTGGCCCTGGGGCGATCCGCACGGCTACCCCTACCGGCCCCATCCGGTCGGCGGAAACGGCGAGATCTTCCTGCGCGGCGCCCGCAAGCTCGGGATCACCGCGAAAGTGGGCCCGGTCGCCATCGCCAACGGCCGGTTCGGCAACCGGCCGCATTGCATCTACCGCGGCTTCTGCCTGCAGGGTTGCAAGGTCAACGCCAAGGCGTCCCCGCTGATCACCCACATCCCCGACGCGCTCGCCAACGGCGCGGAGGTGCGCGCCGACGCCATGGTGACCCGGGTCGCGGTCGACGAACGCACCGGCCGGGCGACGGGCGTTTATTACCTGCGCGACGGGACGGAGCGGTTCCAGCGTGCGTCGATGGTGGCCATCGCCGGGTATTCGATCGAAACGCCCCGGCTGCTCCTGAACTCGGCGTGTTCCCGGTTCCCCGACGGCCTGGCCAATGATTTCGACCAGGTTGGCCGCTACCTCATGGTCCAGGGCGCGCCGCAGACCGCGGGCCGGTTCGACGCCGAGGTACGGATGTACAAGGCACCGCCGCCCGAGGTGAGTTCCGAGGACTTTTACGAGACCGATCCCGCCCAGGACTACAAGCGCGGGTTTGCGATCCAGAACGTCTCGCCGCTGCCGATCACCTGGGCCGAGCACGTCGCCGCGCAAGGGCACTGGGGCCGCGGGCTGCGCGAGTACATGAGCGACTACGTGCACTGGGCCTGCTTGGGTGCCCTGTGCGAGTTCCTGCCCCGGCCGGAGAACCGGGTGACGCTGGCCGAGGAGAAGGACCGCTACGGCTTGCCGGTCGCCCGGTTCGCCTACTCGCAATGCGACAACGACCGCGCCCTCGTGCGCGCCGCCCAGGCGGTCATGGAGGATCTTCTGCACGCCGCGGGCGCGGATGAGGTCATCACCATCCAGCGCTACGCCCACCTCGTCGGCGGCGCGCGCATGGCTAGCGACGAGCGGCACGGCGTGGTGGACGGCCGCTGCCGCAGCTTCGCGGTACCCAACCTGTACGTCACCGACGGCAGCGTGCTGCCCACCCAGGGCAGCGCCAACCCGGCCCTGACGATCATGGCCGTGGCGGCCCGCGCCGCGGATCAGCTCATCGAGGGTGCTCGCAGCGGTTCAGGGTGACTGGCCCGCCGGTCAGCCGTGCGACGGCGTCGGCTTGGCGTGGCCGAGTTTCCTGGCCGCGCGCTTACGGGCCTTCTTAGCCACCTTGAGCTGCGATTTCATGGTCTTGAGGTCATGGCGGCGCTTGCCGAGGTCGTCTTCAACCGTGCTTAGGGCCTTGCGGTGCCGCTTCAGGCTGTCCCGCAACTTCCTTTCCGTCCGTGCCGCTTGACCGAGGGCGGCCTGCGCCCGGTCCAGCGACTTGCCCGCCGGGGAAGGCGGGCGCATGATATCGAAATCGGACACGGCATGGTGAGGGCCGGAAGCCATCGAGTCGTACCTCTCCTTCACGACAGTCCCGACACGTCGTCGTCATGAGCGGCCGCGACGCGGCGAAGCTGGTCGAGAGCCGCCGTAACCGAGCTTGCGGGCTCAGCCTGCGCATCGGTCTCGTGGTCGGCGGCGACCGGGTCTGTGGCCGGACGGCCACCACTGCGGGCGCCGCCGGTTTCATCCGGGCCGGAGGCCCCGCGCGGGCTGGCATTCATGACATTCCTCCCGCTCATGCGTTATCAGGGGACTTTTGCCTCTACCCCGGCTCGCGGCGGCAAACGTGCTCCCTGGCGCTGGGAAATCACTGGTTTGCGGGCCGGTAACTCCGGTAGAGGCCAATGGTGCTCGCAACATCGGCTGAGTCAGGAAGCGGAGGCGCCAGGCCGTCAGGCGGCGACGCTCCGGTCATCACCGGTCTCGAGGCCGCGGCCTACGTGATCCCGACGGAAACCCCCGAGGCTGACGGAACGCTGGCCTGGGACAAGACGACGATGGTGGTAGCGACCGCGCGCGGCGGCGGCCAGGAAGGCACGGGCTGGACCTACGCGGCCGGCGCCGCCCGCGCCGTCATCGAGCAGGTACTGGAGCCCGTGGTCGTCGGCCGGGCGGCGCTCGACATCCCGGGCATCGCGCGCGACATGGCCCGTGCCCTGCGCAATGTCGGCCGCCCGGGCATCGGCGCCACCGCGCTGTCGGCGGTGGACGTGGCCCTGTGGGATCTCAAGGCGCGGCTGCTCGGCGTGTCCGTCGTCGACCTGCTCGGCCGGGCCCGCCAGCAGGTACCGGTCTACGGGAGCGGCGGCTTCACGACCTATGACGAGCAGCGGACCCGCGATCAGCTCACCGGGTGGGTCGAGCGGGACCGCATACCGCGCGTGAAGATCAAGATCGGGGAAGACTGGGGCTCCAACGTCGGACGGGACATGTCGCGGATCGCGCTGGCCCGCGACATCATCGGCCCGCGCACAGAGTTGTTCGTCGACGCCAACGGCGGCTACACCGCCGCGCAGGCCGTGCGGGTGGCCCGCCAGATGGCCGACTACGACGTGACCTGGTTCGAGGAGCCGGTGTCCTCCCAGGATCTCGCGGGCCTGGCCATGGTCCGCAGCCAGGTGCTTCCCGACGTCGCGGCCGGCGAGTACAGCTGGTCGCTGGCGGACAGCGCGGCGCTGATCGGCGCCGGCGCCGTGGACTGCCTGCAACTGGACGTCACGCGCTGCGGCGGGATCACCGAGTTCTTGCGCGGCGCCGCGCTGGCCGCGGCGCACAACCTGCAGGTCTCGGCGCACTGCGCGCCGAACCTGCACGCACATGTCGGGTCCGCCGTGCCCAACCTGCGGCATGTCGAGTACTTCCATGATCACCAGCGCATCGAGCAGCGGCTGTTCGACGGCGCCCTCAGCCCTCAGGGCGGTTGCCTCGCCCCCGACCCCGGCCGGCCAGGGCTCGGCCTGCGGCTGCGGCACGCGGATGCCGAGCAGTTCCGGTCCGCGTAGCCGCGCTACCGGAAGGCGAGAGCCATGACGCCGCCCAGGCAGGCGATGCCGAGAACGATCCAGGTCACGTAGTCGTTGATCACTCCGCTCTGGAAGGCCCGGATCGGCCGCACCAGGCCGGCGCCCGGCTCGAACCCCCGCCGGAGCACGGGCAGCCGCCTCCAGTAGAGCGCGGCCAGGGCGAGCAGCAGCGCTCCGATCGCCGACCCGGCCCCGCTGGCTACGTCCGCGACCGTGAGGCCGGTCTTCTCCATGGAGAACGCGGCGGCGGGGTGGGCCGGGTGAGCGCCGCCTAGCACCGTGGCGTTGTAGGCGGCCTGATCCTGGAATCGCACGGCTGCGGCCTGCACCACGGAGCCGAGATGCGGCAGAACGCCGATCCCGACGGCCGCGAGGACCAGCACGGCCGCCGGGACGATCATGGACAGCGGGGTCCTCCCCCGGCTCGGCATGGTCTCGCTGGTTTCTTCCGATGCCTGCTCAGCCATCTGCGGGTCCTCGCCCGGCGGGTCCCCGAGCCCGTAGAACACCCCGCCCGCCACCCGCAGCACGGCCCCGCCGACCAGGACCGAACTGACGATCATTACGACGGTGATCCAGCTCAGGTCGCGGCCGGCGGCGCTGGCTTCGACCCAGGCCTTTCCCGCGAAGGTCGCGAACGGCGGCAGGTCGGCCAGGCCGAAGGCGGCCACGGTGAAGACCATGCCGGTAACCCGCAGGTGCCGGGCCCGGCCGTGCAGCCAGGACTCGTTCACCGAGCCGAGCCGGTGCAAGATGATGCCCGTGCACAGGAACAGGGCCGCCTTCACCAGGGCGTGCCCGGCCACGTACACCGCGGTGCCGGCCAGGCCCAGCGGGGTCAGCAGGGCGACGCCGGCCAGGAACATCCCGGCGTGGCTGATCGTGGAGAAGGCCAGCAGCCGCTTCAGGTGCCGTTCGCGGAAGCAGAACAGCGCACCCACCAGCGCGGTCAGCAAGCCGAACGCCAGGAAGATGCCCGTGATGGCGCCCCGGTGCCCGAGCGCCGCGCCGAACACCGACCAGTAGACCCGGGCCACGCCGTAGAGCCCGAGTTCCACCATCACGCCGGAGAACAGCACGCAGACCGGAGTCGGCGCGACCGCGTGGGCGTCGGGCAGCCACAGGTGGAACGGCACGATCGCGCCCTTGATCAGCAGGCCCGAGATAATCAGGACGAACGCCACGACCACCAGGCCGTCGGGCCGGTGCCGGGCGATGCTGGCGCCGATCTGTGCCATGTTGAGCGCGCCGGTGCGGGCGTAGATGACGGCGATGCCCGACAGCGACAGGTAGGCGCCGACGCTGTTGGTGATGGCGAAGTTCAGCGCGCCCTGGATGGGCCCGCGTTCCTCGGGCCGGTACGCGGTCAGGGCGTACGCCGACACGCCCATGACCTCGAACCACACGAACAGGTCGAAGATGTCCCCGGTGAGGCAGAACCCGGCCATGCCCGCCAGGAACGTCAGCATCAGCGCCTGGTAGTAGGTGGCGACCTCGTCGAAGTACCGCCAGGAGAACGTCATGGCCGCGGTGACCAGGACGGCCGCCAGGCAGGCCAGTCCGGCGGACAGCGGCCCGGCGGTGAAGTCGATGCCGATGGCCACCCCGCGGGAGGCGCGGAAACCGGCGAACCAGTAGACCTCGTCGCCGTGCGCGGTCCTGACCATGATCACGGCCAGCATGACCGCCACGGCCACGCTGGTGGCGATCGCGGCGCCGTCGAGCAGCCGTCGCCGGCCGCGCAGCAGCGGGCTGGCGGCCGAGATGGCCGCCGCCATGAGCAGCGGCACGACGACGGCCAGAGCGGGCAACTGGTTCACCGGGGATCAGCCCTTGAGCTCGACCAGTTCGTGCGGGTCGAGGGTGCCGAACCGCTTGTGCGCCTGGATGGCGAACGCCAGCAGCAGGGCGCTCACGGCCGCCTCGACGACCACGTCGGTCAGGGCCAGGGCCTGGACCACCGGGTCCACCGCGGGAGTGTGCACCGGCACGTCGTAGAAGTACGGCGCCACCGCCCCGGTCCGGTAACCCACGCCGAGCAGCAGCACGTAGGTCGAGGACTGCACCACGATCAGGCACATGATCAGGTGCATCAGGTGGCGGCTGGTCACTATGCCGTACAGGCCGACGGCCAGGATCCACACCACGACGACGAACGGGAAGACCTGCATCACCGGGCCTCCCGCACGAGCAGCGCCTGGTCCAGCAGTTCGCTGACGATGAGCACGAACGCGGCGGCCACCTCCAGGCCGACGAAGAAGCTGATCAGCGCGATGGTCCCGGACGAGCTGACGGCCCCGGGAGTGGTGCCAAGAGGGAGGAAGTTGGCGAGGTAGGGCAACCCCATGACCACGGCGGCCACCCCGACCGCGGCGAAGCCGCCCGCGCCCACCGCCTCCACGGCGTCGGTAACGTCGACCGGGCTGAGCCGCTCGAAGGCGAGAAACTGCCCGGCCAGGTAGATCAGGATGAAGGCGGTGGCCAGCACCACCCCGCCCTGAAATCCGCCCGACGGGCTGGTCTGCGCGTGCGAGGCCAGGTACCAGCCCATGACCAGCGTGGGCCCGGTCAGGATCAGGGCCACCTGCCGGACCGCGCCGCTGGTGGGCGGGCCGTGCCGGTCCGTCGCCTCGTCGCTGGCCGGCCGGTCTCGTTCGTCGCGCCGCCGCAGCACGGTCGCGACCCCGGCCGCGGCGATGAACAGGATGAACTCCTCGCCGACGGTGTCGAACCCGCGGTACTCGAAGTTGACCGCCGACACGACGCCAGTCGCGTTGGTCTGGCCCACCGCGATGCGGTTGATGATGTCGCCGTAGGGACCGGGGTACCGGCCGAAGCCGGGGAGCCCGCGCAGGCCCCACAGGTAGAACGCGGCCAGCCCGGCCATCCCGGCCAGGAAGACCCAGCGCCGCGTGCGGGGCGTCATTTCTCCCGGCTCCTGACCTTGGCCAGGCCGAGCAGCAGGAGCAGCGGCAGCAGCACCGCACCCACGGTGAGCTCGGACAGCGTCACATCGGGGGCCTGGAACGCCAGGAACAACAGGGCCAGCAGCAGCCCGTAGGCGCTGAGCACCATGACCTGACGGACCGGCGCCCTGGTCAGTGCCACGGCGGTGGCTCCGAGAGCGACCAGGACCAGCAGCGTCGCCTGCAGGACATCCATGAGCCCAGCCGGGACCGTGTAGGGCGTGACCACGGCCAGGTTCATCGCTGGTCCCGCCCTGCGCCGCGGCCCGCGCCCAGGCGCCAGTCGCCCGTCTCCCGGATGCGGGCGGCCCTGATCGTGGCGTGGCTGAGGAACGGCCCCGCGATCACGATGAACAGCAACGCCAGCCAGGTCTGCCCCGAGCTCTCCGAGAAACCCGACTGCACCAGGATGGCCAGCCCGAGCAGGATCGGGGCGATCAGCGCGAGGGGCGTCACGTAGTGAATCCTCTGGTAGGCGTCCCGCATCACCAGCAGGCCCACCGCCGAGGCGAGCACCACCGCCACGGCGACAGCCAGGATGACGTCGACCGCCACGCTCCTGATCACAGCCAGCGCTCCAGCAGCCGGACGAACACCAGCCCGCTGCCGAACAGCAGCACCGCCAGCAACACGGGAAGCTCGAACTCGCCCGGCCGGCGGAAGCCCTCGGCCAGCAGGACCAGCACCATCACGGCGATGGCGCTGATCGCCTCGTAGGCGACCACCGCGTCCATGGTCGTCCCGCGGCACAAGACGATCCCGCAGGGGATCACCGCGGCGAGCATGACGATGGCCGCCACCACGAACGCGTTCACTGCGCCGCCTTTCTGCCGGTCACGACCAGCTGATGGACGACCATGACGTCGCGATCCTCGTCGATCCCCAGCGCGAAGGAGTTCGGGGCGACCGAGCGCCCGCCGATCAGCAGCACCCGCCGGGTCCTGCCCTCCGCGCTGTCGTCGCCATAGCGGACGGGCACCTCCCGGAACCCGCTGTCCGGCTGCGTCCCGTGCGCCAGCCGCCGCCACAGCGCGGCGAAGACGACACCCGAGTCCCGCGCCACCTGGCCCGGAAGCTGCAGCGCCGGGACCACCCACTCGACCCGCATGCGGAACCGGGTCGCCGCCTGGTGGCCAGCCATCTCCGCCAGCAAGGCCCCCAGGGCCGCCGCCCCGGCCCCGGCGAGCAACTCGTCCAAGGCGATCGAGTCGTCCAGGATCACCCAGAACGACAACAGAAGTACCCACCACACCACCCAGGCCCCGACGCGGCGGGCGGCCGGCGCCGCACCCCGGCCGCGCCCCTCGCCCGTCACGAACCCACCCGGCGCAGGCGTCGCGGCACACCGATCAGTTCAGGCACGCGCGCAAGCTGCCCGATCCGCCGGCAGGCAAACCTCGCTGGTGACGGGCCAGATCGCGGGCTGATCCCCGCCGCGACCGCGTAACGGCATGTTTGCCGGGCCTGGCCCGGGTTAGTCCGCGGGCATGACGCAGGCGGGGCAACTGTCACAGAGCGACCTTGATGCGCCCGGCTTCAGCCGCCGGCGCTCGGGCCGGGGCTTTTCGTACCTGTCGCCGGCCGGCGAGCGGGTGACCGACGCCGGGACGCTGCGGCGGATCAAGTCGCTGGTCATACCGCCGGCCTGGACCGACGTGTGGATCTGCCCCGGTGCGAACGGTCACATCCAGGCCGTCGGCACCGACGCCGCCGGCCGGCGCCAGTACCGCTACCATGACGCCTGGCGGGAGGAGCGCGACGAACTCAAGTACGCGCACATGCTGGAGTTCGGCGCGGCCCTGCCCGGTATCCGCGAGGCCATCGCCGGCCGGCTGGGCGGACGCGGGCTGACCCGCGACCGGGTGCTGGCCGCCGCGCTGCGCCTGGTCGACCTCGGTTTCTTCCGCGCGGGCGGTGCGGAGTACGAAGCCCAGCACGCCACCTTCGGCCTGGCCACGATCCAGCGCGGGCATGTCGCCTGCGGCCGCGACGAGCTCACCTTCGAGTACCCGGCCAAGGGCGGGATACAGCGTGAGCAGGCCGTGGCCGACGAGCAGGTCTGCGCGGTGATCCGCGGCCTGAAGCGGCGGCGCTGGGGCGGCAGCGAACTGCTGGCCTACCGGACCAGGTCCGGCGGCCACGACGTGACCGCGGCCGACATCAACGAGTACCTGCGCGAGATCTCCGGCGGCGACTTCACGGTCAAGGACTTCCGGACCTGGAACGCCACGGTGCTGGCCGCCGTGGGCCTGGCCGTCTCAAGCCACGCGGGCAGCGACGCCGCGCGCAAGCGCGCGGTCGCCCGGGTGGTCCGCGAAGTGGCCGGCTACCTGGGCAACACCCCGGCCGTCGCCCGGTCGTCGTACATCGACCCCCGTATTGTCGAGCGCTACGAGGACGGCGACACGATCGCCCGCGTGCTGGGCGATCTCGGGGCAGGCACGGACGTCGGCGAACTGGCGACCCAGGGCCGCGCCGAGGCCGCCGTGCTGCGACTGCTGAAAAGAGCGAGCGCCCGCGATTCCTGAGGCCCTGGCGCTGATACTGGGGTGGTGCAGATCCCGGTGGCGGTGGCTCAGGTTCCGGTGTGCTGGTCCGTGCCGCGCAACGTGGCGACGGTCACGCAGGCCATCGCCACGGCCGGCGCGGGCACACTGCTGGTCCTGCCCGAATGCGCGCTGTCCGGCTACGACGACCAGTTGTCGGGCCTCGACGGCCTGCGCCCGGAGGAACTGGCCGAGGCCCAGGAGACGGTGGCGGACGCCGCCCGCCGCGCCGGGGTGCACGTCGTCTGCGGAACCCTGCTGCCGCAGGGCGGGCAGTGGTTCAACGCGGCGATCTACCTCTCCCCGGCCGGGGAGCGCTGGATCTACCGCAAGGTCAACCTGGCCATGCACGAGCGGGGCCGGCTCGCCGCCGGCCCGGCGCTGCCCACGCTCCGGATCGCGCTGCCCTCGGGTGACCTGCGGGCCGGGATCCAGTTGTGCCGGGAGATCCGCTTCCCCGGCCAGTGGGCCTGCCTGGCCCGCGGGGGCGCCCAGGTGCTGATCTACCTCACCTACGCCGCCAACCCCGCCGAGCCGCCGGGTGTCTGGCGCGCCCACCTGATCAGCCGGGCCGCCGAGACCCAGCGGTTCGTGCTGGCCGCCAACGTCGCCCACGGGACTCAGCACTGCCCCACCATGGTCGTTTCCCCGCGCGGCCAGGTCCTGGCCGAGGTCCCGGCGGGCGCGACGGCGATCCTGCGCCGCGTGATCGACCTCGATCGCGTTCGCGGCGACTACCTGAGCCAGCAGCGAGACGACATCGCGAGCGTCACGTGATCCGGCTCACCGTCACTTCGCGGCGGGCGGCGCCTGATCCCTGGCGGTCCCGGGCTCCTGAGTGACCTCGATAATGGTGAACCCGCGCGTACGGTCGGGGTGGCCAGAGGGTCGGGGACGCGTTCGCCGACATGCTGCGGGCCGGACTCGAGGCGGTGTCGGCGGGCCGCGGCGTCCCGGCCGAGATCGTGGAACGCGATGACGGGCTCATCCGCGCGGGCCCCGCTGACCGGTACTTCGCCCGGCCTGCCGGGTGGGCTCCGTTCGAGCGCCGCGCGCTTGACCTCGCCGCCGGGCTGCTGCAGAACGCCGAGCGGGTCCCCGGGTTCTGGCGGGGCTCGCCGCGCTGGCCCGCCCGGGAGCGAGGATCATCTATCACGGGGCCGACCCCTACCGGACCGACGACCCGGTGCACGTCGGTTATCAGCAGCACAACTCCGAACGCGGCCGGATGGGCGGCCAGATGACCATCCGGGTCCGCCACCGCGACCTGGCCACCCCCTGGTTCGACTACCTGCTGTGCGCGCCCGGCGAACTAGAGACCCTGCTCGCGCCGACGCCGTGGGACCTGGCCGAGGCCAGCGACGCCGACGGGGTGAACTACCTGGCCGTGCTGACCCGCGGGCCAGGCGGGCCGCGCGCCCGCTAGCCGGCCGTTCGGCCCTGATCACGGCCCTGCTGGCCTTGGCCGCGGTGATGACGGCGCTCGCGCTGGCCCGCGCCCTGCTCGCCACGCTCGCGGGCGGACTACACCGGGTGGATGTCGGGGGCGGCGGTGTATTTGCGGCCGGCGGGGGTGGTCCAGGTGAACTCGCCGGGCCGGGTCTGCTCGAGCTTCCACCGGGGGTGCTGCTTGAGCTGGTGGTCACGCCGGCACGCGCCGCCCAGGTTGCAGCGGCACGTCCGCCCGGCGTGGTCGTAGGCGATGGTGTGGTCGAGGTCGGCCCGCCAGGCGGGCTGGCGGCAGGCTGGGTTGCGGCAGGTCACATCCCGCGCGATCACGAACTCCCGCAACCGCGGCGGCGGCCGGTACCCCGCCGACTCACCGTCATGAGCACACCCTCCCGCGGCCCGGTCATTCTCCCCCTGGGCCCGCGCCCGTTCCCGCGCCCGGGCAGCCGCCCGCAATGCCGCAACCGCGACCGGCGGCAGACCCGCTCCCCCGCGCGCCTCGCTGAGGACACGCCGGCGGCTGGTGATTATGCCGTACTGAGCGAGGGTGTCCTCGCTGATCGTGAGGGTGATCCGGCCAACCAGCCCAGTTCCGGGCGGCGGTCCAGGCGGCCCGTTGCCGGGCGGGCCAGTATCGGGCGGGCCAGTGCCCGGCGGGCCAGTGCCCGGCGGGCCTTTTCTATAGGGCGGTGCGAGGCCGGTTCGGTTCCGGCGGGTTGTGGCCTGGTGACGGGTGGTGCCGCGGCGGATGCGAGTGACCCCGATCGCCTGCCCGGCCTGGTTGGTGACGATGATCCGCCAGTGCGCCGACGGGTCCGCCTCCGCGGCCCGGGCTAGCTGCCGGGCCTGGACCGGGGTGATGGCCCCGATCCGGCCCAGCGTTCCGGGCCGGGCGCCGGTCCCGGTCAGGGTCACCCAGGGCAGCGTCACATCCAGCAGCCCCGGCACCGGCCGCCCATCCACCGGCCGCTCCGTCGCGGGGCGGCCAGTTGCGGGCTGGTTACCCGCGGGCTTGCTGGCGGCGGCGCGCAGAGCGGGCGGGATCACACCGAGCGCGGGCCACTGTGGTGCTGGCCCGGTCCCCGCGGGGTCGTCGTCTTCTTCGGCCGAATCCCAGGACAGGTCGTTCTCATCCGGGCCGGGCAGGTCATCAAGTCCGTCGTCGGGCGGGGCGTCCTCATCCCGTGGCGCGGGCAGGTCATCCCACGGCCCGCTGCTTGTGGGGCCGCCGCCGGGCCGGTCCTGGCCACGGTCACTGTCGCTCGAGCCGCTGTAACCCGGGCCACCGTCATTGGGGCCGGTGTCCGGCCGGTCCTGGCCGGGGCCGCCGGGGCCGGGGTGGTTGTCGTCGGGCGGGGCTCCTTCGGCCGGGGGGATCGGCGGCAGGGTATCCAGCATCATGCCCAGCAGCACCTGGGACCGGTTGAACCCCAGGCTGCCCGGGAACCCGGCCGCCATCCGCGCCCGCGCCATCGCGCTCACCCGCGCGTACCCGGCCGCGCTCTCGATCTGCGGCAGCTTCGACGCCATCAGCGTCGCCGTCTGGTCATCATCCGCATACAGCCGCACATCCGCCTGGCGCTCCGCGGCCTGACGGCGGCGCTCCGCCCCGTCCGGGTCCACAGCGATCACCGCCCAGTGCAGCTTCTCCGCCAGCTGCGCCGTCGTCTGCCG
>DATAVV010000066.1:0-56167 GCA_036267555.1 Streptosporangiaceae bacterium
GCAAAGCTCATCCCGTCCAGCGCCAGCACCGGCCCGAACCGCTTGCGCACGGCGGTGACCTCGATGGCTGCATTCATGCACATACTCCTTCGTGTTGCCCGGCGAATCGCCAGCAACCCGGTTGTACGGCAAGGCCGGTCATACGGCCGTCACAGACTTTGTGACCGCGGTGTGACCGCGTTTCCGTCCGCGCGCACCCCGGTACTCGCGGCGGAGGTGGCAGTGCAACCCCCGCGGGCGGGTCCGTCGTGGAGTAGGCCGGGACCTGGCCCTGGGGCAGGGCGCCGGCATCTCATGCGGGCGCGGCGGGGATGCGCGGGCCGTCGCCAGTGATGGCGAGGGTGTGCTCGACGTGGGCGGCGCGGCTGCCGTCAGTGCTTTGGGTAATCCAGCCGTTCGGGTCGTTCTGTGCGCGTCGGTTCCGCCCGTCAGGAACCAGAACTCGCCGCAGTGCCCGAGCGGATCAGCCGACAGGGCCGGGCCCGCTGGCGAGAAGGTCTACGGTACCGGCAAGCCGAACCTCGGACTTGGACATTTCTTTCCATCACCGTCATGACCCCGGCCAGCCGACTCAGCAGCCGGTCACTGCTGCACGCACCTAGCGGTCCGGGTCCTCTCCACGCCTGCAGCGGTCGGCACTAGCCGATCCTTCGTACCCATCGCGGCATGAGAGTGAGTTCCTGGAGAACGATTCAGTTCCGCTCATCGGGCCGGTTCAGAGGGGTCGGGTGCGGCCGGGGTCCGCCGTCCTTGCCGCAGCACACATAAATGCCGATGGCCAGGTTCCTTGTCGTTCGCCACTCAAAAGCAGGGACCTGCCCTGCGTCAGCGCCCCGCTTTCCTTGCGCTGCCGTGCCCGCCCTGGGCCGCGCCTGCACAGGCGGCTGGCGCACTGTCGGCGGCTGATGCATACGGTGGTCGCAGTGCCCGTTACGCTTTGCTGGTGAAGACGGCCAGTAACCCCGGCAAGCCGCAGCCGTGGATTCGCAGCCTTCTGTGCTGCGGCATGGCCGCTGGCCCGATCTTCGTCGGGGCGTTCCTGCTTGAGGGCGCCGCCCGGGACGGCTACCGGCCGCTGCGCCACCCGGTCAGTTCTCTCGCGCTCGGATCGCGCGGCTGGATCCAGGCCGGGAACTTCGCGGTAACGGGGACGTTGCTCCTGGCCAGTGCCGCAGGGCTGGCGCGTGCCGGGGATCCCACGGCCAGCAGCCGCGCAGCGCCGGCCCTGATCGGCGCGGCGGGCGCGGGGCTTATCGGCTCGGCGGTCTTTACTACTGACCCGATCAGCGGCTACCCGCCGGGACCACCCGATGCTCTTATCCGGCCCAGCCGGGCCGGCGCGGCGCACAACCTGGCGGCCGTCCCAGTGTTCTTCGGCCTGCCCGCCGCCGCGCTCGCATGCAGCTGGCGGTCATGGCGGGCCGGCCAGCGCGGGTTCGGGCTCTACAGCGCGGGCACCGCCATAACGATGCTGGCCACCACGGCACTGGCCGCTTCGGCATTCGGCCAGTCACCCCGCCTTGTTAACCTCGGCGGGCTGTTCCAGCGCGCCAGCATCATCACCGGCTTCGCCTGGCTCACGGCCCTGTCCGCACACGCACTTCAGCGCGCGCCCGCCAGCCCTAGCGCCAACTCACAAGCAGCCTGAACACCCGCCGGCATTCCCTCGGGCCAGGGATGCGCACGACACGGCCGGGTAGGCCGGGCGCATTGCTGCTAATAAATAGCTTCTGGGTTCCCTGGGATGGCCGGTGCCATGGCAGAGATCATGAAACAGCAGTCGGTCGGCAGGCTGGGACGCGCGGAGGAGATCGCCGCCGCCGTTCTGTGGCTGTGCAGCCCGGGAGCCAGTTTCGTGACCGGTGCCGCCCTGCCGGTCCGGGCAGCCGGACCCGTCGTGGCGGGGCCGTGACGACGGCCGGAACGCGGCGTTCACCTTTCTCTTGTTTAGCAGCGGCCTGCGACTGCGGGAAGGCGGCTGCCTGCTCACCCTGGAGGCCCCCGACGCGGCCGCGTCTATGGCCGCCCACAGTAGGTTGTCATCGTCAGCCAGCCGGTCCGCCGGGTCCAGCTCATGGCGCAGCTGCCCGGCGAACAGGTGCGCATCGACAGTGCTGACCAGGACTCGCTCGCGGATCGCGGCCAGCGGCAGCTCAGCCAGCGGCTGCCCGCGGTACGTGCTTTTGGACTCGGCGTAACGCCCGAGCCGGTCGGCCTGCGCGGCCGCGTCGCCCGCGGCGCACACCACGGCGGTGAGTCTCCGCGCGGACACCACCAGGCCGGAACCGGGGTCGGCCAGCACGCGGTCGGCCGGCCCGCCATCGGCCGACGGCATTACGGCCTGATCTGGGCCGGGCCCGATGTCTGGTTCGGTGCGCAGCAGCCGGACTACGTTTCGCGGCGGCGACATGCGCCTGCAGGGCAAAGCTGACCGCGCTGGTCATCCGGTAGATGGGGGATGACATGAACACGGCGTACCCGTAGAAGGCCACCAGTTGCCCGGCGCTCAGCTGCCGGGCCAGCGTCAGCTGCGCGGCCAGCGCGACCACGCCGGTGAGCAGCAGGCTGGGCAGGAACGTGTTCGCTGCGCCCAGCAGCGCGGTCACCCGCGCCTGCCGCAGCACGGTGGCGCGCAGCCGCTGCGACCCGTCCCGGTACCGGCCGGCGAACAGCCGCTCCCCGCCGATACCGCGCAGCACCCGCAGCCCGTGCACGATGTCGACAGCTTCGTCGGTGAGCTCACTCTGCCGGTCCCGGACCTGCTTCTGCCAGCTTCGCTGCACGTTGCTGATCCGTGTTGTGATGAGCAGGATGACCGGTACCCCGGCCAGCACCAGCAGGCCGGCTGGCCAAGAGACCAGCAGCATGAGCGCCGCGACGACGGCGAACGAGACCACCCCGCCCACGCCGCGGGCCTCGACGTCCATCATCTCGCCGATCAGCTGGATGTCGGATACGCCGACCGTGACCAGGTCCCCGGCCGACACCCGCCGGTCCGCTGTCGCGCCCAGGAAGCACACCTCACCTGGCCACTCACCCCGCTCCGGCGTCGATTCTAGCGTGGTGAATATAAAACATAGCGGTCTGCGGCCCGCCTGCTCCAGATACCGGCAACACCCCATCTGCCGCGCAGAGAGCGCTTGGTCAGGTGGCTGGTGAGGACCGAGAGTCGCGGCGCAGCGGATGATCAGCTGGGACTTCGACCAGGACGATCTGGACGCCGTCGGGGTCCTCGATCCACATCTCGGTCAGTCCCCAGGGCTCGGTGACCGGTTCACGGACAATGCGGGCGCCGGCCGCGGCCAGCCGCTCATGCTCGGCGTTAACATCCCGTACCTGGAGCCAGATCATCACCGTGGGCCCGGCCGGGCCGGCCGGGTGGCCGGAGACTTCCAGGAAACCTGAGCCGAGAAAGTAGACGACCCCGAGGTCACCCGGGGAGCCGAACTCCCGGTAGACCGCCAAGCCCAGCACATCCCGATAGAAACGGTGGCTGCGGCCCAGGTCGGCAGGTCGCAGCAGGATCCGGCTGCTCAATACCTCCATGCCAATCATCTTGGCAGCCACCGTCTTGGGCGGCCCAGCGGAACTGACTGGGGCGGCCGTGCTTTGGGCTTGGACGGTTGACTCGGCCGGTAAAATGCTGCGGCGTCGAGTGCGGGCCCTTGGGTGGTGCTGAAGCGCTGGGCTGTTAAGGCCGGGCTGAGCAGCAGGGCCGGCTGTGGTTTGATGCATCCCCGTCTGGGGTGCTCGCCTTCGCTTCGAGAGCGGGCGAGTAGGGCTGTGAGATGTCGTACCTTCCGGAAAGCAGGCGGGTGGGAATGTAAAGGCGGTGGTCGTCAGCGGCGGCCAGCGCTGCTTGACGGTCTACTTCTGCGGCTCGCCAGATCGCATCGGCAGCGTGATGGGTGGCACTCAGGATTAGCAGGTCAGGTCGGGAGAGACCTGTCAATCGGTCTGGCGCAGCCACCGGAAGCCGTACCGGCCGAGGGCGATTTCCTGGCCTGGGCTGTACGGCGGATCGGTGTCACCGAGCATCTGCCGCATCCGTTGCCCCTGACCCGGCTGCTCCGCGTCGTCCGCAAGCCGGACCTTGGCGGGCTTGGCCGACAGGTTGTGCAGGGTGACCGTCCGGTCATCGTGCCAGCGTGTTTCGATGGCCAGCACATGTGGGTCATTCACGTCGAGCGTCCGCCATTCGCCCCAGCCGAGTTCCGGCGACTCGCGGCGCACCCGGATGGCCTGGGCCACCCAGGAGTACAGCGAGTCGGGGTCGTGGCGCTGGTCGGCCACGTTGACCGTGCGGTAGCCGTAGGGTCCATCGGCGTGGACCGGCCGGTACAGCTTGTCGCTGGCGGAGAAGCCGCCGGCCTGTCCGGGCGACCACTGCATCGGGTTGCGCACGGCGAGCCGTCCGGGCAGTGACAGGTCCTCTCCCATACCGATCTCGTCTCCGTACAGCAAGACCGGCGTGCCCGGCAGCGCCATGGTCAGGGCGAGCGCCAGCCGGATTCGCTGCTGGTCGTGGCCGAGCATGGAGGCCAGGCGCCGACGGATGCCCCGCCCGTAGACACGGTGCTCCGGCTCGGGCGCGAAGGCCGCGAAGACCTCCTCGCGCTCGCTGTCGCTGAGTATCCCGAGGTTCAGCTCGTCGTGGTGTCGGCAGAAGTTGGCGAACTGGGCCTGCGCGGGATAACGGGGCCGGCTGTTCAGCGCGTCGATCAGCGGTTCGGCGCGGCCGCGGGCGTGCGCGAGCCACTGGGCAGCGCAGGTGCGGAAGTCGAACAGCATCTGCACGCCGTCGCCGTCGTCCACGGCGAAGTAGCGCTGCTGCTCCTGCGGGCTGACGTTGGCCTCGCCGAGGAAGATGGCATCGCCGCGGCGCCGTTCGAGGAACTCGACCAGCGAGCGCAGGTAGGTGATCGGCCGGTCTTTGGCGGTGGTGCCGATCGTCTCGATCATGAACTGCAGCGAGTCGACCCGGAACCCGGAGATGCCCAGTTCCAGCCACAAGCCGAGGACCTTGTGCATCTCGTCTAGGACGTCCGGGTCGGTGATGTTCAGGTCGGGCATGAAGTCGTAATACCGGTGCATATACCACTGCCCTGCGACGTCGTCGTAGGTCCACGTGCTCGTCTGCTCACCGGGGAACGCCACGTCGCTGGGTTCCTTCTGCTTCGTATCGCTCCAGCGGTAGTAGTCCCGGTAGCGCGAGCCGTGGTCGTGGCGGGACCGCTGGAACCAGGGATGCTGGTTGCTCGTGTGGCTCATTACCAGGTCGACCAGCACGCGGATGCCCAGGTTGTCCGCGGTGCGGATCATCTCGACGAAGTCGCCCAGCGTGCCGAAGCGGGGATCGACGGCGTAGTAGTCGGTGATGTCGTAGCCGTCGTCGCCCAGTGGGGACGGGTAGAAGGGCATCAGCCACAACGTGTTGATGCCGAGCCCCCACAGGTAGTCGAGCTGTCTGGTCAGGCCCGCGAGGTCGCCTATCCCGTCGCCGTCAGAATCCAGCCAGGTCGCCACGTCGGCGCAGTAGATGACTGCGTTCTTCCACCAGAGATCGCTCGTGGCCTTGTCGGTCATGCGGACCGAACTCCCCGCGCTCGCGCCCGCCTAACGCGCCGCGGCGGACAGGCTTTTGTTGTGCGACTGTTAACCGGCCCAGGTGATGTCGAGGATGATCACTGCCCTCTATCCATGCAACCCCCTAATCCCCGCGATCACCGCTAAGACGACAGCTTCGCGAATCAGGTTGCCTGGTCTGCCCATTCAGGTGATCTGGAGCGATGAGGTGTTCGCCCACCGACCGCCCGCCGGGCTCGCGGCGACGATGCTGGGGCCCGCGCTCGCCGGCATCGTCGTCGACCGCACGGGCGCTAGCATCGCCTTTGCTCTCGCTGCTGCCCTCGTGGCCCTGAACCTGACCATGGCGCCGCCGCGCACCCTGCGCAGCGCGCCACTCGCTACGCTCCGGCTGCGCAGGGCCGCTTAGGGATGAGCTTCGCCGGGCCGCCGGGTCTTGAGCACGGCGCTCACCGGCAACCGCACGATATGAGCCAGCCCCTCCGGCGCCTGGATCAGCCGGCGGAGGAGGACGGGAAGGCCCACGATGTCGCCACGCGCCGCGGCGGTCAGCAGGGCAAGGAAGTCCGGAACGGCTGGGCGGGGCGGTTCGGCGAGTTCCACGCGGGTGGTGACCACGGGGCCGCGCGATTCGGTCTCCACCTGGCCCAGGCTGGACAGCAGCGCGAGCATGGTCCGGTTCTCGGCCAGGACTTCGGCGGTGAAGTACTCGATCCCGGCCTTGGCGGCGCGCTCGCTCAGCCGTGCGAGAAGCGCGGAGCCCAGGCCGCGGCCCTGCCACGCATCCACCACGGTCACCCCGACCTCCGCGGTGTCCGGCTGGTCCGACAGCCGGATGAACCGGCACTCACCGACGATCTCTGTCGACAGCAGCGGCACGGCGACCAGCGCCTCATGGTCGGCGTGATCGACCTCGACTGCCGCCTTGAGGGTGGCTTCGGGAAGCTGCGGCATGACCGTGAAGAACCGCCGGTAGCGCGATTGCTCGCCCAGGTTCGCGTAGGCCCGGACCAGGGCGAGCGCGTCATCCGGCCGTACCTGCCGTATCCGCACGACGTCACCGGAACGCAGCGT
This sequence comes from Streptosporangiaceae bacterium, assembly GCA_036267555.1. GTDB lineage: Bacteria > Actinomycetota > Actinomycetes > Streptosporangiales > Streptosporangiaceae > JASHPR01. The sequence continues at coordinate 6,661 of DATAVV010000066.1, forward strand.
GACAAGCTGCGGATGGCTCGCCGCGGTCATGACCAGCCCCTCTCTGTGCCGTGTGCCGCCAGGATCGACCCCAAACATCAGGGAGCTCACGCCTAGCCTGTGGTCGACGCGGTCACGCGTCCCGAGGCGACGGCGGCAGTGAGGGCCTGGTGGTCACGCTCGTTCTGGTCGGCGTAGGCAGCGGCGAACTCGCCGATGGCCTGGTCGAAGACGGCGGACTGGCCGAGGTAGGCAGCGATGGCGATGCGGTCCCCGGACCGGGCATGCGCCCGGGCCAGCGTCCAGCCGCACAGCTCGCCGTAGGCGCGCATTCCCGCCGGGGTCAGGGTTTCGATGTCGGCGGAGAACTTCCCGTCCCGTAGCTGGCGGACGTAGAAATCATGCGGCCGGCCGTCGGGATCGGCCTGGTTGCGCTGCCAGCCCAGGAAGATGTCGCTAGCGGCCTGCATGAGCCGTTGCCCGGCCACCACCCGCTGGCCGTGATTGGCGTATTCGCTGGCCCCGGCGAAGTCCTCGAGCACGGACCGTTCGGCCTCCTTCACCTGCAAGAACAGCGGATCCGAGGCGTCGCGCCCGAGCATGAGGACAATCCAGCAGCGGGTCCCGACGCTGCCTACGCCGACCACCTTGCGAGCCATGTCGGCGAACTCGAACTGCTCCAGCAGGTAGCGGCGGTCGGTTTCCAGGGTGCGCCGGTAGCTGCCGATCAGCCCCCTGAGCTCGGTTTCCAGCTTTGCCTGGTCCGTAGCGTTCGCGACCAGGTCGGACAGCGGCACGAGCAGGGGCGGGTCGGCCACGATCCGCGGCCTGCCATCCACCTGCTGGGTCAGCTGGGCGAGCGCCTGCAGGCTGTCCCGGGTCCGCGCCTTGGCCACAGCCCGGTCCGCCTGCCGGTGCTCATGGGCGGCGAGCTGGGACCCGAACTGCTCGCGCAGCGCCCCGGTTTCCGCTCGCGCGGACCAGACGGCAACATTGCCCTGATCAGCGAAAACGCGCATCGCCTCGCGGTACCGGCCGATCGCCGCTGTCACCACCTTGCGGCGCGTCCCTGACCGGTAGCCGTTGCCGCGCCCGGCCACCTCCAGGCTGGCCGCCAGCCGCTTGACGTCCCACTCCCAGGGACCCGGCAGCGTCTCATCGAAGTCGTTGAGGTCGAAGACCAGGGCACGTTCGGGCGAGGCGTAGACGCCGAAGTTGGACAGATGCGCGTCGCCGCAGGCCTGCACGGCCAGTCCCGATACGGGCGTGGCCGCGAGGTCGGCAGTCATCGAGAGGGCGGCGCCGCGGAAGTAGCTGAAGGGCGACGCCAGCATCCGGCCGTAGCGGACCGGTACCAGGTCGGGCAGCCGCGTGGCGGCCTGGCGTTCCAGCAGGCCCACCGGATCCGGGCGGTCCGCAGGCGGGTCGTAGACGGCATGGCTGTCCCTGGGTACCGCAGACCGGGCCGCCTTGCCCCGCTCCGCCCGCTGCGCAGGGGTCAGCCGTCTGGCCGCGGAGTCCAGGGCGAACCGTCGGCTGGACTCCAGCGGCACCGAGTTACGCGTAGCGTTCACATGCACTCAACCCTCTGCGGGCAGGCGGCGCCTGGCCAGGATGCGTGACCGATAAGCACATAGCTTTCAGCTCCGATCCGACCCCTCGGGGCTGGCCGGGGCGAGGGGATGCTCTCCACTCGACGCTACCGCCGCGGCCGGCGCCAGGCATCGGGCGAGCGAGACGATGTTGCGGATAGCCGTCATCCCGCGCGCACAACCCACCGAGGATTGGGGATTCGGAGATGCGGCAGGGCCGCCTTACCGGCGAGTCCTCGATAATGGCCGGATAGTGAAGGGAGTGCCCAGCATGTCCCTCTCACGGTCAGGCGATCAGGTCCCGGCATCCCGAGCCGGGTTCGCGCTGCTGCTCACTTTGTCGATGGCGCAGTTCATGGTCGTGCTGGACTTCACGATCGTCAACGTCGCCCTGCCCTCGATTCAGCACGGCTTGCACGTCGCGACGACGACGCTGCAGTGGCTGATCAGCGGCTATGCGGTCGCCTTCGGGGGGTTCTTGCTGCTGGGCGGCCGGCTGGCCGACGTGTACGGGCGGGCCAGGCTGTACCGGATCGGCTTGGTCGCGTTCGTGGTGGCGAGCATCGCCGGGGGACTGGCCGTCGAGCCTGGCCTGCTGATCGCCTCCCGGGTGGTCCAGGGCACCGGGGCGGCCATGCTGGCTCCCGCGGGCCTGTCCCTGCTGGTCACCAGCTATCCCGACCAGCGGGAGCGCAGCCACGCCCTGGGCATCTACGGCGCGATCGTCTCGACGGGTTTTGCTGCGGGCGCGGTGCTCGGCGGCCTGCTGGTCGAAGTCACGTGGCGTCTGGTCTTCTTCGTGAACGCCCCGGTCGGCCTGGCGCTGCTGATCGCCTCGTTCCGGCTGCTGCCACCGGATCCGCCCAGCGGCAAGGGGCAGCTTGACGTTCCCGGCGCCATCACCGTCACGGCGGGGGTCGCCCTGCTCGTGTTCGCGGTCGCCCGGGCGGGCGACACGCTGAAGGTCACCCAGCCGGCCCTGCTCTTCGGGGCGGCGGTCGTGCTGCTGGGCGCGTTCGTCGTCCGGGAGAGGAGGTCGCGGGTCCCGATTCTCGACCTGGCCCTGCTCAAGGACCGCGGCATCGCGGGAGCCAACCTGGCCCTGATCGCAGTCGGCGCCTTCAGCGCCGGGCAGGTGCTGCTCATGGCCCTCTACCTGCAGGAGGGGCGGGGGCTCAGTCCGCTGCTGACCGGCTTGTGCTTCGTCCCGCAGGCGGCGGGAGCCTTCGCGCTGGCCGGGCCGGCCGGCCGGCTCGTCCCCGCGCTCGGGCCGCGGCGGGCGCTGGCGGCCGGGCTGTCCCTCGCGGTGCTGGCCCTGGCCGGAAACGCCGTAGCGGTGCTGGCCGGGTCGCTGCCCGCGCTGCTGGCGGGCTCGTTCGTGCTCGGGGTCGCCAATCGCCTCAGCCAGGTCTCGTCCACCCTGGCCGGCACCCAGGGACCGGTCGCCGCCCGGTCCGAGGGCACGGCCAGCGGGCTGGTGACCGCCACCAGGCAGTGCGGTTCGGCGCTCGGCGTCGCGAGCTTGTCCGCGACGCTGGTCGCCGTCCACGGCGGGACCAGTCACCGAACGGGGGTAGCCATGTTCATCGCCGCTGGCTTCGCGCTGGCCGGCCTGCTCGCAGCACGCGTCGTGCCGCCGGGGCCGCCGCACCCCCAGACGCCGCGACCGCATCACCTGTTCCGCCATCACGCCGGCGGGATCCCGTGACGACGTGAATGATCGGGGCCAGGCACGAGGCATTTCGATAAGGCTATTAGTTCTTCGCAGCCCTTAGCTCCTTGCTGCCGGCACAAGCAGCATGTCAGGCTCGTTCCAGCCGGAGCCGAGGGAGGACTGAGTAAATGGTGGCGTGGGACCAGGTAACCCCTGCTCTGCGACGAACGCCGTTACCCGCCGAAAGCGATCCTGGGCACGGCTTATGAGCTCGCGACGGGCCAGCGCCTTGCTTCCGGGGACTTCGAGGGCGGGAAGACCGGCGCCGTAAGAGTGCTGGGAAAGCTGGGGTTCACCGTCCAGCACGTGCGCTAGCACCATTGCCGCGTTAAATCATGACGACGAGTTGCGGGACATCATCCTTCCGAGCCTGGCGAGGCGCCGCACGCTGTGACACACAAGGTCAGCGTGGACGGCCCGGCAGCCCCGCCAGGATCGGTTGAGCTGATGTCGCTGTCGATTAGGTGAAGCCGACGTTCAGGAAGAAGTGTCCGAGCCGCAGATCCATGGCTCCGCCGCCGGCCCAGTGCACGATGAACGCGAGAAGGATGATGACCAGGATGACGACCACCAACCAGAAGAAGAACACGACGATTCCGGGGATGGCGTACCCGGCTACTGATCTCGTTCTAGCCATGCCCTGAGCTACCCGGCATCGCCCGACTTATCCATAACATGCGTTAACTCCTCCACCGCGTGCGCCTGGTGGCGCGTGACGAGGTTCGGGGGGATGATCGGCCGCATGGATCTGGATGAGCGGCGCGTGGCTTTGGTGACGGGCAGTTCCCGGGGGCTGGGCGCGGCTATCGCGCGGCGTCTGGCCCGTGATGGCCTGGCCGTCGCCGTGAATGGCCGGGGCGGGGACGCACAGGCAGACGTCGCCAGCGGCATCGGGGCCGCGGGCGGGATCGCGGGCGCCTTTGCCGGCGATGTCACCGACGAGCAGGAGGTCGCTGTGCTCGTCGCCGCGATTTCCGCTCGTCTGGGCGCGGTAGAGGTGCTGGTGCTGAACGCGACGGGCCCGCAGCCCGAAGGCCGGATGGCCGATGTGACGTGGCAGGATCACCTCGATCAGCTTGAATTCTTCGTCAAGAGCCCGGTGCTGCTCGGGCGGGCCGTGCTGGCCGGGATGGTGGCCAGGCGATCGGGGCGGATCATCCAGATCGATTCTGAGGTCGCGGAGCGGCCGCCGCCGTACCGGTCTGCCTATGCCACCGCGAAGAGCGCCCAGATCGGCCTGACCCGGAGCTGGGCCCGTGAGCTGGCTCCGCTCGGCATCACGGTCAACACGGTCGCGCCGGGTTTCATCCCGGTCGAGCGGCACGCGGACGTGGCGGCAGAGACCAGGAATGCCTACCTCGCGTCCGTTCCGGCCGGGCGGATGGGAACGCCCGCGGATATCGCCCACGCCGTGAGCTTCCTCGCCTCGCCGGGAGCGGGCTTCATCACCGGCCAGCGCATCGTCGTCGACGGCGGCCGCAGTCTGGGCTGATCTCCGCAGCGCTCCCCAAGAGACCTCCGGTGACAGGTGGCGCCCGGCTGTCCGAAGGCTGTTCCGCGCTAATGAGACGCTACCGGGCGGGGCTAGCGTGCCGTACGGCTCATCACTCCTGACAAAGGAGCTGCAGTTGATCGGACGCTTTATGCCAGGTCTTCTCGCGCTGGTCCTGGCCGGAACCGTCGGCGGCATTCTCGCGGCCCGGGCAGGCGCCGCTCCGGCGGCTTCCGCGGCGGACGCCGCGACGACCACTGTCTACCTGGCGCCTTCCGCGGCGGGCGGATCCGACTCGAACACCGGCCTGAGTTCGTCGAGCCCCATCCTCACCCTGGCGCGGGCCCAGCAGGTGCTGCAGCAGGCGGCGCCGGCCGGCGACGCCCAGGTCCTGATCGACCAGGGCACGTACGTCGAGGCCCCGCTGAAGTGGACGTTCTACGTGCCGGGGCACACGATCACGTTCATGCCCGTCAACTACGTGATCGGCAACGGCCGTCCGCCGGGGGGAGACCCGGTCTTCGAGGACACGACCACGAGCGGTACGCACACGGCCGGGTGGTGGTTCCAGGCGCAGTTGCCTTCGGCCGCCTCGGATCCGATGCACGACGGCGGGACGACCGGGCTGCGCTTCTACTACCTGCAGGCGGAGGACTACACCAACGGCATCTCGCTCGATGGCCAGACCGGCCATACCTATAAGGACACCGAGAGCCCGCCGATGTATATCGATCCGAGCGCGGGCGTGAACGGTAACACGGTCTTCGGCATGACGCTGACCGATATCGGTGACCTGTACGCACCGGGGCAGACCGGTTACGGCGCGATCCTGCTCACCGACTCCTCCAGCAACCGGATCGCCAACAACACGTTCGACCACGTCGAGAACTCCGGCAGCGACGTGGGCCTGATCCACGGCATTTACATCACGCACTTCAGCTCGTCCAACAGCGTCACCGCGAACAAGTTCAACGTGATCAGCAGCCATGCGGTGAAGGTTCGCGACCGCAGCAACTTCAACGACGTCGAGGACAACACCTTCGACGCGACCGGCGGCACGTCGGCCTATCGCGACGAGTTCTGCGACCTGACCTGCGTCGACGCCAACCCGGGCACGCCCAGGCAGTGTGCGTCGTACGACAACCGGTTCTTCGACAACACGATAGGCACGGTCTTCGACGGCACGGCCCAGCAGGCCGTCTGGTCCATGGACCCGGACGGCCTGACCTACGCCGGCGGCACGGGATGCTCGATCCCGAGCAGTTACCAGCGCCTGTACACCGGCGGCAATATCTGAGTAACGGAGCGTGGCCCATGGGCACCCCATCGCATGCGTCCGGGACCGGCGGCCCTAGCTCGGCCGGGATCTACGACTGCATACTGGGCGGCCAGAGCCACACCGCCGCCGATCGTGATGCGGCCGAAAAGGCCCTGGCGCTTGCCCCCGAATTTCGCTTCGCCGCGCTGGAGAATCGCGCGTTCCTGCGACCCCCGGGCACGGCCGCCGTGGCAGGTCTGCGGTCAGACGCGGGCGTAGTCCCCGATGTCCTGCTCGAACTCGGCCACGAGTTCGGGGGTGAGGGTGCGCCGCGTGTTGCCGATCGCGCGCCGGATGTCGGCGGTGCCCACCTCCTGCTCGCTGCCGTCGAAGACGACGCGCTCGAATGCCCGCTGCGCGGTCCGGCGCGCGGCGAACTCGATGTCGGCCGGCGTGAACAGGCGTGACTCTTCGACGATCGCGGCCATGTCCAGGTCGCCGTGCGGGATCGCGGCGAGGTAGCGGTCCCATATCGCCTGGCGCGCGGCGGGGTCGGGAGGGCCGATCGGGATGACGTAGTCGAACCGGCCGTGCCGCAGGAACGCGCCGTCCAGGGCGCGCACCGAGTTCGTGGCGCAGATCAGCAGCCGCTGGTCCTGCTCGCGGAACGGCGGGATCAGCTTGAGCATCTCGTTCGTGACCCCCTGCGCGGCCGAGACCGTGCGCGGCTGGCGCGTCCCGGCGATCTCCTCGACCTCGTCGATGAACAGGACGACCTTGTCCAGTTCCGCGACCATCGAGAACACTTCCCGCAACGCGGCGGCCAGGCCGGCCGGGGACTCACCGGCCAGCCGGGACGGGTACAGCTCCACGAACGGCCAGCCGAGCCGCGAAGCGGCGCCCTTGGCGAAGGACGTCTTGCCCGTGCCGGGCGGGCCGAACAGCACGATGGCCCGCGGCGGCACCAGGCCGAGCCGCTCGGCCAGTTGCGGCTGGGCCAGCGGCAGGATGACCTGCCGCTCGATCAGTTCCTTCTCCTTGACCATGCCGCCTAGCTGGTTCCAGGCGCCGCCGCGCACCATGCGCCCGCCAAGCTGGCCGAGTATCCCGGCGCTGCCCGGGTCGACCGGCTCGAGGCGCTCGTACAAGACCAGCCCGCGCCGCGGGGTGTACCCGGAGTGTTCCAGCGCTAGGGCGCCGATCTCGCTGTGGTCGGTGAGCAGGCACTGGATCCGGTGCACGCCGGCCGCGACCAGGCGCCGTTCCAGTTCGCCCAGCATCGCGCTGCCGATCCCCTTGTGCCTCCACGCGGCGGCCAGGCTGATCCGCATCACCCAGGCCCGGTCGCCCGCCACGGTCGCGACGGCGACGCCCACCAGATCGTCGCCCACGACCGCGGCGACCGCCGGCTCATGCGACCGGACGGCGGCGATCAGGTCCGACAAGCCGAATGCGGGCGCCTCGCTGCTCGCCGCGGGGTCGTCCCACAGCCGGACGGCCGTGTCGAGATCGTCGGCGTGAAAGTCGCGGACTCGCCATGGCGCCATCGCCTCAGTGTGCCATTACCTACCGCCGCCGGCGCTGGACCGGCTCGTCGCCTACGCCGGACCCGTGCACATCAACGCCAACTTCGCCGGCCAGACCAGCGACCACGACCGGCTGATCGCCTACTTCGCGATCCCGTCCGGATCCTGAGGGAGCAGCCACCGGCGGAGGGCGCCGATCGTCTGCCGGAGGGCCTGCGGGCCGGCTCCGGGTGCGCCGGCCCACATGTGGTCGGCGCCCGGGTACAGGGTCAGTTCGGCGTCGGTGCCCGCCTCGGCCAGCGCGTCGTGCAGCCGCTGGCTCTGGGCGCACGGGACGGCCCGGTCGGCCGCGCCGTGCAGCAGCAGGAACGCGGGCGCGGCCGGGGACACGTGGCTGAGCGGGCTGGCCTGCGCGGCGAGTTCGGCGACGTCCGACGGCGGCGCGCCCAGCAGCCCGGCCTCACGGGTACCGGGGTCGCCGGGGCTGGTGCCGGTGTCCGCGGCCATCGCCAGCAGGTCGCTCGGCGCGTACCAGGCGACGACGCCGCGGACGCGGCTGGACGGCCCGGTCACGCCGAGGCCGCCCTCCAGCGCGGGGTCACCGGCGGTGAGGCCGAGCAGCGCGGCGAGGTGGCCGCCGGCCGATTCGCCCCAGGCGGCGATCCGCTCGCCGTCCAGGCCGAGTTCGCCGGCGCGGGCGCGCAGCCAGCGGACGGCGGCCTTGACGTCGTGCAGTGGCGCGGGCCAGCGCGCCTCGCCCGAGAGCCGGTAGTCCGCGCTGGCCACGGCGATGCCCGCGTGGGCGACCTGCTCGAACGGGTTCGGCTCGGCGCCCGCGAACGCCGGGCCCGGGCGGCAACGGCGCGTCATGCGCCGCGGGCAGGGCCGATGCGGGGTGGGGCATGCGTTCCTCCTGGCGGGCCCGCAAGCCCGGCCGGTCACGGTGCTCAGGCGTCAGGCCACTCGAAGTCCGGGAGGAACCGCGTGCCGTGGGCCTGCGCGGCGGCCTGCATCCTCGGGAAGTCGGGTATGAACGGCGGCTGGCCGGGGGCGGCGGAGTCGGCCGGGGTGCCCATCTGCTGGAAGAAACGCTCGAAGCCGCCGCTGAGCACGCCGAGCATGTTGGCCGCCTCCTCCACCCGGTAGGCGTGCGCCAGGCCAGCGGGCACGAAGCCGAAGTCACCCGGCTCCAGCAGCCGCGAGGTCTTGTCGCCCGCCGGGTCCGCCGCGAACACGCGCACCTTGCCCTCGAGGACGTAGAACGTCTCATGGGTGCCGGCGTGGGCGTGGGTCGGGATGATGTCCCCGGCGGGGGACTGGCTGGTGATGATCCCGAACTGGCCGCCGGCCCGCACGCCGCGTTAAGCGCTATCGTCGGGGCCGCGGCGCAGATAGGCGAGGACGGCCAGGACCCGGCGGTTGGTGTCATCGGTCTGGGGGAGGCGGAGCTTGGCCAGGATGCTGCCGACGTGCTTGCCGACGCCCGCCTCGGAGACGAAAAGCTCGCGGGCGATCGCGGCGTTGGAGCGTCCCTCGGCGATCAGCGCGAGAACCTCGCGTTCGCGGGCGGAAAGGGCGGCCAGCGGGTCGCGCCGCCGCCGCACGAGCTGGCGGATGACCTGGGGGTCGACCACGGTCGCGCCGGCGGCGACGCGGCGCAGCGCATCGGTGAAGTCCTCGACGTCGACCACCCGGTCTTTGAGCAGGTAGCCGACGCCGCGGCCGTCACCGGAGTCGAGCAGGTCGGCGGTGTAGCTGTGCTGGACGTACTGGCTGAGCGCGACCACCGCGAGCCCGGGGTGGGCGCGGCGCAGTTCCACGGCGGCGCGCAGCCCCTCGTCGGTGAACCCCGGCGGCATCCGGATGTCGGTGATCACCAGGTCGGGGAGGTGCTCGGCGACCGCGGCCGTCAGGGCGCCCGCGTCGCCCACGACGGCCACGGTCTGGAAGCCGAACCGTTCGAGCAGGCCGGCGAGCCCCTCGCGGAGCAGGACGCCGTCCTCGGCGATGACGACCCGGATCGCGGCTAGCCGGGCTGACACGGAAGCTCCGCGCGCAGCAGGGTCGGGCCTCCGCCCGGGCTGGACAGCAGCATCCGGCCGCCGGACACCGCGACCCGGTCGGCCAGCCCGGTCAGGCCGGTGCCGCGGCCCGGGTCGGCCCCGCCCCGGCCGTTGTCGCTGATCTCGACCGTGAGCGTGCCGCCGCGGCGGTCCACGGCCACGCGGGCCCGGCTGGCGCCGCTGTGCTTGGCGACGTTGACGAGCGCCTCGACGGCCACGAAGTAGGCCGTGTTCTCGACCGCGCTGGGCGGCCGGCCCGGCAGGCGGACGTCGACGGCCACCGGGATCGGGGACTGGTCGGCCAGGTCGCCCAGCGCGGCGGCCAGGCCGAGGTCGGTCAGGATCTGGGGCTGGATCCCGTGGATGAGCTCACGCAACTCGGCCATCAGCGTCTTGGCCTGCTCGTGCGCGGCGGCGACGGTCTGGCCCGCGGGCGAGGCCGGCGGCAGGTCGTGCCGGGCCAGCCCGAGCTGCAGGGTGAGGCTGACCAGCCGCTGCTGGGCGCCGTCGTGCAGGTCGCGTTCGATCCGGCGGCGCTCGGCCTCGAACGCACCGGCCAGCCGGGCGCGAGAGCGTGACACCTCGGCCAGTTCGGCGCGCAGTTCGTCGCCCGGCGCGCCGGCCAGCAGCGCCCGCGCCAGCCCGGCCTGCGCGCCGGCGAGCAGCGTCAGCAGGTAGCCGGCCGCGGGCAGCAGCAGGACGCCGACAGCCGCGTAGGGCAGCGCCTGCCGCACGGTCGCGGCCTGGCCGAAGGCCAGCGTCACCGGGGCACTCCCCGGCTGCTGCGCCATGACCAGGAACGGGCTGGCCGCCAGGACCCCGGCCAGCAGCACGGCGAGCAAGGCCGCGACGGTCAGGGCGGGCGCGACGGTGGCCAGCAGGCAGGCGTAGCCGACCTCGCGCCAGGTGGCGGGCTCGGTGTAGCGGGCCCGCAGCCACGACACCGGCCCGCCGACCGCCGCCTTCGCCCGGCCGCCGCCGGCCGGGCGGCGGTCCACCAGGTGCAGGCGCCTGCGTTCGGCCGCGGCCAGCGGCACGGCGATCAGCGGCCCGAGCGCGGGGATCAGGGCCACGCCGAGCAGGGCCAGGACCACGATCACGCCGGCCTGGGCCCGGCCCGACCTCAGCTCGGCCGCCAGCACCAGCCAGGGCACGGCCGGGATGGTCAGCCCGGCCAGGGCGGCCAGGGCCAGCGGCAGGGTCGTGAGCAGGTAGCCCGCGCACCGCCACGGCCAGCCGCTGATCAGCAGCCGGCGGCAGGCGATGGCCTGCAGCGCGGTCTGCGGGCGGGCCGGGTGCATGCGCCTCACGGTAGCCCGCTTCCGGACCTGGGCCGATGGTGCTGACCGTAGGCGCGAGGTATGCCTAGCCCCCCTCGGGTCCGGTACCTGCGCGTAGTGACCGCGGCCAGCCCGGCTGGTTGCCTGAACGCGGCGCCGGGGAACGGGCCGGCCCCGGCCCTGGTGTGGCCGCCGGGCTGGCCAGGCCCGGCTCCGGCCCGGTCGCAGCGAGCCACGGCCCGACGGGAAGGCGCGAAGAGATGCTGCTGGAGTTCGTCAACGTCGCCAAGGTGTACAAGGGCGGCTTGCGGGGTGTCGACGGCGTGACCCTGCGCCTTGGCGCCGGGCTCGTCGGCCTGCTGGGACCCAACGGCGCGGGCAAGTCGTCGCTGATGCGGATCGGGGCGACGGTCACCCGCCCGACCAGCGGGCAGGTACTGCTCGACGGCACCGACGTCGTCGCCCGGCCGGACCTGCTGCGCCGCAACCTGGGCTACCTGCCGCAGGACTTCGGCGTCTACCCGCACCTGACCGCGCGCGAGTTCCTGGCCTACCTCGCGGCGGTCAAGGGCATGCCCGCCCGCGTCGCGCGCCGCCGGATCGGCGAACTGCTCGAACTGCTCGAACTGACCGGCGCAGGCAAGCGGCCGCTGGGCAAGTACTCCGGCGGGATGCTGCGCCGGGTGGGCATCGCCCAGGCCCTGCTGGCCGACCCGCGGGTGCTAATTGTCGACGAGCCGACCGCTGGCCTGGACCCGCAGCAGCGGGTGCTGCTGCGGAACCTGCTCGCCGACCTGTCCGGCGACCGGGTGGTGCTGCTGTCCACGCACATCGTCTCCGACGTGGAGTCCGTGGCCTCCGACATCGTGATCATGGCGGGCGGGCGGCTCCTCCTGCGGGGCAGCCCGCAGGACCTGCTGCGCCAGGCCGAAGGCCAGGTGTGGGAGACCACGGTCCCGCCCGCAGATCTGGCCCGGATCCGCGACCGGCACCTGGTCAGCAAGATGGTGCGCACGGACGCCGGCGTGCGGGTCCGCCTGCTGGCGCCGGCGCCCCCGGCCCCGGACGCGGTGCCGGCCGCCCCGGATCTGGAGGACGCCTACCTCACGATCATCCACGCCGCGCCCGGCACCCTGGGCGGCGCCTCGCCGGGCGGCGCCTCGCCGGGCGGTACCGCGCCGGGCGGTACCGCGCGGGAGGCGCGGCGATGAGGACCCGGGTTCTCGGTGCGCTGGCGGTGGCCGACTTCCTGGAGCGGACGCGCCGGCCCGCGTACCTGGTGACGCTGGCCGGCGCGGTCGTCCTGGGCTACCTGGCGCTGCCTCCGGCGTCCTCGCGGTGGGTCATCATGAACGCGGGCGGGTACCGGGGCGTGTACACCAGCGCCTGGGCCGGGACGGTGACCGCGCTGGCCGGGGCACTCTGGCTGATGGGCGCCGGGTTCTACGTCGTGCGCAGCGCGATCGAGCGCGACCGGCAGACCGGGGTCGGCCAGGTCCTGGCCGCCACCCCGCTGCGCAACGCCGGGTACCTGGCGGGCAAGTTCCTGAGCAACCTGATGGTGCTGGCCTCGATGGCGGCCGTGCTGGCGGTGACGGCGCTGGCCATGCAACTGGCGCGCGGGGAGTCCAGCAGCGTCGGCCTCGGCGTCCTGCTGCTGCCGTACGCGCTGTTCACGCTGCCGGTGCTGGTGCTGACCGCCGCCGCGGCCGTGCTCGCCGAGACCATCCCGGGGCTGCGCGGCGGCCTGGGCAACATCGGCTGGCTCTTCGTGTGGATGGTCTTCGCGATCTCCGGCGGCGGCGTGCCGCTGGGCTTCGGCCTGGCCCGCGCCTCAATGCGCGCGGCCATGACCGCCCAGCATCTGCGCCCGGCCGAGTTCAGCGTCGGCTTCACCCAGGTCGAGCACCCGTTGCACGCCTTTGCCTGGGCCGGCCTGGCGCCGTCGGGTGGCTTCGTCGCCGCGCGGCTCGCGGTGATCGCGATCAGCATCGGCCTGGCCGTCATGCCCGCCGCCTGGTTCGGCCGCTTCGACCCGGCCCGGGACCGCGCCCGGGGCCGGGTGACCCGCGGCGAGGCGTCCGCCGTGGATCCCGTTCCGCAGCCGTCGGTGAATGCGGCGCTGGGGCACATAGAACTGCCCCATGTTCACACTCATCTTCAGCCCGCCGCGGTTCCTGGCGTGGCCGCGCCCTTCGCGGACCTGGCGGCGGGGGTGATGCCGGCGGCCCGGGCGGCGGCGGTCTACCGGCCACTGCCGCGCACCGGGGCCGGGCCGCGCCTGGCCTTCGGGCGGCTGCTGGCCGGCGAGGTGCGCATCCTGGTCCAGGGCACCTCGCGCTGGTGGTGGCTGGTGGCCGCCGCCGTGGATGTGGCCGGCCTCGCGGTCCCGGCCGGCCTGGTCAAGCCGGCCGGCGCCGGCACCGCGCTGCTGTTGTCGGCCGCCTGGGTCTGGCCCGTCCTGATCTGGTCGAGGCTGGGCACCCAGCGCCGCGAGAACGGCCTGGACACCCTGCTCGGCTCCTATCCGGGGGCCTACCGGCAGCTAGCGGCCGAATGGGCGGCCGGGCTGGCGCTCACCGCCCTCGCCGGGCTGGGCCCGCTGCTGCGGATGGCCCTCACGGCCGACGGGCCGCGCGTGGCCGCCTGGCTGGCCGGCGCGCTGTTCATCCCCGCGCTCGCGCTGCTGCTCGGCACGGTCACCCGCACCCACCGCACGTTCCAGGCGCTCTACGTCCTGCTGTGGTACGCCGCGGTCAACCAGGTCGCCGCGGCCGACTACATGGGCACGGTCCTGGCCGCCGGCCGCCCGGCCGGGCCGCCCGCGCTGTCGGTCGCCGGGGCCGGCGCCGCCATGCTCGCGGTCACGTTCGCGATCCGCGCCGCCCGGCACGCCGCCCGGTGACCCGCCCGAACCCGATTCCTCACGCCGAACGGAGAACGACCATGAAACGACGCCAGGCCCCCGCACTCGCCGCCCTGGCCGCCACGGCCACCGTGGTCATGCTGGCCGTGACCGGCTGCGGCAGTTCCCGGACCGTCCACGCCCAGACGTCCTTCGGCTTCAGCGGTTCCCGCCTGGTCATCGACGCCGGCGGCTCGGACCTGCGAGTGGTGGCCGGCGGCGGGCCCGGCGTCGGCGTGCAGCGCTGGGTGAGCGGCACCGCGGCCAAGCCCGGCCACGCGTCGTGGACGCTCGCCGGTGACACGCTGCGGCTGTCCATCGACTGCGCCGGGCTGGTCTTCAGTTGCGGCTCCCGGTTCCAAGTGGCGGTGCCGCGCGGGGTCGCCGTGGTCGTTCATTCCGGGTCGGGCCAGGACACCGTGTCCGGCCTGTCCGGCCCCGTCGTCATCGACGGCTCCAACGGCCAGGTCCGGCTCGGCGACGTCTCCGGTCCGCTCCAGGTCAGCACCGGCTCGGGCGACGTCACCGCGTCGGGTATCCGCTCCGCCGCCGTGCGCGTGAACACGAACCAGGGGAGCGTGGACATCGGCTTCGCGGCCGCGCCGCAGTCGGCCGAGATCACCTGCGGCACCGGCAACGCCACCGCCCGGCTGCCGCTCGCCGGGTACCGGTACCGCGTCCTGGTCACCAGCGGCACCGGCGCCGCCCGCTCCAGGGTTCCCGACGACCCCGCCAGCAGCCGCCTCGTCCGGGTCTCGTCCAGTCAGGGCACCGCCACGGTGCTCCCGGCCGCTTGATCGGTTACCATGTTACCGTGGTAACAATCGAGCGAGCGCAGACTGGCCTGCGCATCGAGCGCAACACGCTGAAGGTACTCAAGGGCCTGGCCGAATACCTCGACCTGTCCCTCGGCGACCTCGTCGAAGGCATCGTCCTGCACGCCTTCGAGGGCAAGACGCCCTTCGGGCCGCCCGTCCTGGCCAAGATCGACCAGCTCAAGGCGGTCTACGGCCTCACCCTGACCGCCGCCGACGCGCACAAGCTCACCGAGCAGCCGTGACCGCCGCGCAGTGCAGCCTGACCGGCCGCATCCATGTCGCCCTCCCGCCCGCGGCCGCGTTCCGCCTGTTCACCCCGCGCGGGGAACAGGACTGGGCGCACGGATGGCACCCGCGTTTCCCGGCCCCGGCGCCCGACGACACCGAGCCGGGAACCGTCTTCGAGACCAGCGCCCACGGCCAGCACACCGTCTGGCTCGTAACGGACCGCCAGCCCGGCCAGCGCATCTCCTATGCCCGCGTGACGCCCGGCGACCAGGCCGGCACCGTAACCATCGTCGTCAGCGCCGCCGGCCGCCACAGCGACGTCGACGTCAGCTACCACCTCACCGCGCTCACCGGCCTCGCCCGCCACAAGCTCGGCGAATTCGCCGACAAGTACCCCGCTTACCTCCAGTCCTGGCAGGACGCCATCGCCGCCTGGCTGGACGGCACCGGCCCCGGGGCTTATGAAAGTGAGTCTGGGGTGCACGGATGAGCCCTGGACTCACATTCATAAGCGCTTGAACCGGCGCCGGGGCTGGGACGCGGCCTGCCAGTTGTCATCCTGGTTGGCGAACGTCCCGTGGACGAGGATGACCGGGTCCGGATGCGCGGACGTGGGCTTGCAGCCGACGTCCGCCCCGGGCGGCGGCGTCTGCGGACTGGAGAAGGTGGTCGCGGCGCCCGCGATGAAGTCGTAGTTGACCGGGAGCAGCGTCTGGGCCTGGGCTGACTGGGGTGTCGCCGATATCGCGGCACCGGTCACGAAGAGCGCGGAGAGAGCAGCGGCTGCGGACAGCCTGAGAGCGGGGAAGCGGCGCATGCCCGGAGTACACGTCAGGCCGGGGCGGGTTCCTATGCGCGCGCGCAACGATTCGCGAGGCGGCGCTTGTCATCGGGGTAAGCCCGCCGGTGCGCCGCGACCAGGCCCGGCGCCCGGGGCGGGCCGGTAAGACCCGGGCCGTGTCCCCGATGGCCGCCTGGTACTGCTCGGCCACGCCGGCCGGGATGCGGCCGCGGGCGCGGAGGTCCAGGCCCTGCTGTCTGGCCCACGCCCGGATGTCCTGGCTGCGCTGCCGGCTCGCGGCGGTCCGCCTGGGCCGGCGGCCCCTGGTGCCCGCCGGACGGCCGCGCTCGATGAACGGCGCCAGTCGCTGGCGCAGCGCCGCCGCGTTCTCGGCGCTGAGGTCGATCTCGTACCGCGCGCCGTCGATCCCGAACCGCACGGTCTCGTCGGCCGGACCGCCATCGAGATCGTCGACCAGAGCGACGAATGTCTGTCGTGCCACCCGAACCCCCCTGCGCATCCACATGTCACTAAACATGTACATGTAAGCCTACATGTACATGCAACTATGCATGTACATGCAAGAGGACATGCACATGCCTGGCCAGGCAGGCCGTCTGCATTGCTGCGCTCAGGGGTCATACCCAATAGGGCGGCTCGGCTCGCATGCCAGGTGAGCGCGGCTGAAAAGAGGCATGGCCGCTGCCGCCGGAGATCCTTCCCGGCCTGGCCCCTAGACCAGGGGTCCCGGACCAGGGTATTCAACAGGTGTGAGGGACGGCCGCCTGCGCGAGCCTGGAAGCCAGCCGGGCCGCCCGGTCCGCCGGTGCGAGCCGGAACGCCCGCGGCGGACGGCAGCGGGAACCGCGGACGACAGGAGGGGCAGTCGTATGGACATGAGACTCGGCTCGACCCAGGGACTGCATCTCGTCGCCGCCGACATCGACGCGGCCCGGGCCGAACTGGCCGGCCGCGGCGTGGCGGTGAGCGAGGTGTTCCACGACGCGGGCGGGGTATTCCACCACGCCGGGACGGACGAGCGGGCCCTGGGTCCGGCGCCCGGGCACCAGGCCTACGGCTCGTTCATCTCGTTCAGCGACCCGGACGGCAACGGCTGGCTGGTCCAGGAGATCACCACGCGCCTTCCGGGCCGGTGACCCCCGGCCCGGCGGCGGCGAGACCAGGCTGCCGCCGCGCCGCGTTACGGAATAAGCCGCTTAACCGGAATAGAAGGAGAGTCCCATGCCAGTGACCCACGAATCCGTCGCGGACGGGCAGGCGGACGGCGAATGACCGACTACGACGTCATCGTGCTGGGCGGCGGCTCGCCGGGCGAGCACTGCGCGGGCGAACTGGCCGACGGCGGGCTGCGGGTCGCGGTGGTCGAGCGCGAGCTTGTGGGCGGCGAGTGCTCGTACTGGGCGTGCATCCCGTCCAAGACGCTGCTGCGTCCCGGCGAGGCGGTACACCAGGCGCGCGAGGCCGCGGCCACGGCCGAGGTCGACCCGGTGGCGGCCCTGGCCTGGCGTGACTTCATGGTCTCGAACTACTCCGACGCCGGCCAGCAGGACTGGCTGGCGGGCAAGGGCATCGACCTGCTGCGCGGCACCGGCCGGCTCGCCGGCCCGGGCGTGGTCGAGGTCGACGGCGTCCGGCACACCGCCGGGCACGTGGTCCTGGCGAACGGCGCGGACCCGGTCACGCCGCCGGTCCCGGGCCTGAGCGAGATGGAAGGCGTCTGGTCCAACCGCGAGGTGACCGGCATGAAGGCCGTCCCGCGGCGCCTGCTGATCCTCGGCGGGGGACCGGTCGGCGCCGAGATGGCCCAGGCCGTGCACCGCCTCGGCGGCGAGGTGGCCCTGGTCGAGGGCGCCTCCCACGTGCTCGGCCGCGAGCCCGCGCCGCTGGGTGAGGCGCTGGGCGAGATGCTGCGCGCCGAAGGCATCGACCTGAACCTCGGTGTGCACGCGACCTCCGCGCGGCGCGATGGCGACGACTACGTCCTGGTGCTCGAGGACGGCCGTGAACTGCGCGGTGACCACCTGCTCCTGGCCACAGGGCGGCGCCCGCGCGTCCAGGGGATCGGCCTGGAGACCGTCGGGATCGAGGCCACCAAGCACGGCGTTCCGGTCGACGGGCGGCTGCGCGTCGGCGAGCGGCTGTGGGCCATCGGCGACGTCACCGGCGTGCGGCTGCTGACCCACGTGGGCAAGTACCAGGGCGAAGTGGTGGCCTCGAACATCCTCGGCGAGCCCCGTGAGGCCAACTACGAGGCCATACCGAATGTCGTCTACACCGATCCGCAGGCCGCCTCGGTGGGTGCCAGCGAGGCCCGGTTCAGCGCCACGACGCCGCTGTCCGAGGTGGCCAAGACCGAGACCTACACGCGGGCCTACGCCACGGACAAGGGCTTCCTGACCCTGCTGTCCGATGGTGAGCACCTGACCGGCGCGTATGCGCTCGGCCCGGAGGCCGGCGAGTGGCAGCAGCAGGCCACGCTGGCCATCCGCGCGCGGCTGCCGCTCGACGTGCTGCGCGACACCATCCAGCCGTTCCCCACGTTCTCCGAGATCTACGTCGCCACGCTGAAAGCCCTCCGCGGGCAGATCGCCGGCTGATCAGGTTTGCCGGTAATAGAGCCGTCGGCGTAGGGTTTTCTCCCATGCGCGGCTTTTTACCGGATGAGCCCGTTACAGGCTCGTGGCCCGGTTAGGCGCCCCCGGCCGGCCGAATTCCACTACATCGTGGTGGGCGCGGGCACTGCTGGCTGCGTGGCGGCGGCCAGGCTGTCGCAGGATCCCGGCGTCCGGGTGCTGCTGCTCGAGGCCGGGAGTGCGCAGCGCACCCGCGCCATGACCGTGCCGAACGCGTGGCCGGAGAACCTCGGTTCCGCGGCTGACTGGGCGGACGTCACGACCAGCCAGGCGGATGCGGGACCGGTGGCCTACCCCAGAGGCCGGGCGCTGGGCGGGCGTTCCGGGTGCTCGCGGTCGGCAACATGTGGCGCCGCTTCAAGTCGCTCTCGCTGATGGTGCGGCTCATACCGTTCTGCCGCGTCATGGCGGCGGGCGTGGTGGTCGCGCTGCTGGGCTACCGGTCGTTCGTGACGAACCTGTCCAACTTCCTCGACGTGCTGCTGGTCCTGTTCATCCCGTGGTCGGCGGTGAACCTGACCGACTACCTCGTGATCCGCCGGGCCCGCTACGACGCGGGGGCGTTCTTCGTCCCCGGCAGCGTGTACGGCAACTTCGCCTGGCGCGGCCTGCTAGCTTACGCGGTGGGCCTGGCCGCCGAGTGGCCGTTCGTGCCCCAGCCGGACTACACCGGGCCGCTGGTCAAGGCCCTCGGCGGGGCGGACATTTCCTGGCTGGTGGGCTGGTTCGTGTCGGCCGGCGTCTACCTGGTGGTCATGCGCAGCGCCACCGGCGCGCACCGGGCTGTCCGCCAGCCCGCATAGAACCCTTAATAGGCTTAACGCGGCATTCCGGGCCTGGCCGCGCCGCGCCGAGGCGAGACGCGACCGGGGCCAAACAACCACGGGAGGACAGGATGGGCGGACGGAACAAGATCTCGGCGATGGCGGCGGCCTGCGCGGTGCTGGGCCTGGCCGCGGCGGCGGCACCGGGCGCGGCCCGGGCGGCGGGCGCGGCCCCGGCCGCGGGCGCGGCGGCCGTCGGCGCCCCGGTGGTCGCGTTACCGGCTCCCGGCATCGTCGGGCCCGGGACCTTTTTCCCGGCCGGGCGGACCTCTTCTTCTTCGCCCACCGCGCCCACCGCGCCCACCGCGCCCACCGCGCCCACCGCGCCCACCGCGCCCGCCCCGCCCACCTCGGCCGAGTGCCTGGCCCGCCTGGGCATCCCCTGCTACTCGCCGGTGCAGGTCGAACGGGCCTACGACCTGCCGCCGTTGTACGCCAGGGGGCTCACCGGCCGGGGCCGCACGATCGTGATCGTGGACCCTTACCAGTCGCCGACCCTCCGTCACGACCTGAACGTCTTCGACACCGCGTTCGGGATCGCGGCCCCGCCGTCGCTGCGGATCGCGGCGCCCCTCGGGCCGGTTCCGCCGTTCAACCCGGGCAACCCCTCGATGGTCGCCGCGGCCGGCGAGATAACCGGCGACGTGGAACTGGCCCACGAGATCGCGCCCGGCGCGAACATCGTCCTGGTCGAGGTGGCGCTGACCGCCACCACCGCCGACGGCGAACTCGCCCAGGCCATGACGGCCGAGAACGACGTGATCAACCGTGGTGTCGGCGACGTGTTCAGCCAGAGCTTCGGCCTGCCGGAACCGGACATCGGCAGCCCCGCCGCGGTGGAAGCGCTGCGGTTCGCCTATCAGAATGCCTACCGGCACCACGTCACGATGCTGGCCGCCTCCGGCGACTCCGGCGCGTCAGGCCCGACGCTGACCGGCACCAGCTTCGACCGGCGCATCGTGTACTGGCCCGCGTCCGATCCCCTGGTCACCGGCGTGGGCGGCACCGAACTGCACCTGGCCGCGTCGGGCCGCCGGACCTCGCCCGACACGGTTTGGAACGACAACGCGGACCCGGTGGTCCAGAAACTGGCCGGCCCCGAGTACCTGTGGGCGGGCGGCGGAGGGCTTTCGGCCGTCTTCGGTCGCCCGTGGTACCAGGACCCGGTGCGCGGCATCACCGGTCAGCAGCGCGGCGTCCCCGACGTGGCCATGAGCGCCTCGCTCAGCGGCGCCGTCCTGTTGTACGAGTCCTTTACCGGGGCGCCGGGAGCCTGGGGGCCCGGCGGCGGGACCAGCGCGGCGTCGCCGCTGTTCGCCGGCGTCGTCGCGATCGCCGACCAGTACGCCCACGCCCGGCTGGGGCTGATCAACCCGGCGCTCTACGCGCTGGAGCGCCAGCACGCCCCCGGACTCGTCGACGTGACGCAGGGCAACAACACGGTGAGCTTCACGGCGAACGGCACCACGGTCACCGTCGACGGCTTCCCGGCCCTGCGCGGCTACGACCTGGCCAGCGGCGTCGGCACCGTGGACGCCGCCCGGCTGGTCGCCGAACTGGCCCGGGCGGCGCTCCGGCGCTAGCCAGGCACCGAGAAGGCCGCGCTGAGCTGCTCAGGATCGCGCGCCACCGTGGCCATCGGCGTCGTCTTCGTGTTCTTCTTCTACGTCACGACCATCGGCTACGGCCTGGCGAACATCGGGAAGCTTCCGGCCGACGCGGCCCCTTGGGACACGATGGGGCGGCCCTACTGGGGTCAGGGCGCGACCGTGCTCGTGGACATCGCCTCGGTGGTCGCCCTGATCGCCGGGGGCCTGGCCGCGCGGAACGGTGCCGCGCGGATGCTGTTCGCGCTGGGCCGGACGGGTTGCTGCCGCGCGCACTGGGCCGCACGACGCGCCGGTTCGGCGCGCCGGCCGCCGCGCTCACCGTAGTGCTCGTGGCCGCGATCGCGATCAGCCTCGGCTTCGGGTTCGGCTTCCAGCCGCTGCCGGCCTTCTCGCTGCTGAGCCTGGTCGTAACGTTCTGCGCGCTGGGCGTTTACGCGACTTCTGGCGGCTGGGCCGGTTCAACCCGCTGTGGCACGGGCTGATCCCGGCGGCCGCGGTCGCGACCGTCGTCTACCTGTTCCTCAAGAACGTATCCCCGAGGCCGCCGTACCCGGCCGACCTCGCGATCTGGATCTCGATCGGATGGCTGGCCGCGGGAATCCTCGTCATGGCCGGGCTGGTGATCTTCAAGCCCAGCGAACTCTCGGAAGCGGCGGTGATCATCGGCGAGGGCGACGCGCCCTGGGAGCCGGCGCCCTGACCCGGCCTACCGAGGACAAAGCCGCGAGGACAAAGCGAAGGCCCCTCATCACCGGGGAGGGGCCTTCACCCGAGCACTGGCCGTAAGCCTTGAGCAAGGACCACTACCGCGTCCCGCTCACGACGGTCAGAACTAACTGAACCTGTCGAACTCTCCGTTGCGCACGCCGCCGAGGAATGCGTTCCACTCGTCTGGCGTAAACCGGAGAATCGGGCCCTCGGTGTTCTTGCTGTCGCGAACGCCGATTCCGCCCTGAGGCAGGCTCGCCACCTCGACGCAGTTGCCATTGGCGAAGCTAAAGGAGCTCTTAACCCAGGACAAATCTGCAGCAGACCTTTCCTGGTGACCCCCAGGCGTGATTCTGTCCACCTTTTACCTCACTGGATGCGTGTACTCACGGAACTAAATGGATGCGTGTACTTACGGAACTAAATGGATGCGGTACTTCAGGGGCTGGAACCCTGCTACGCAGAGTAGCGTATCATTCACTCAGGGTGTTGAGCCAGACTGGCGGCCCTCGTTGAGATCTGTGGTCTGTGATCACGAGAGGAGAGTACTGGTGTAGGTGAGCCTGAGAATACCTAACTGGGGAACACCGAGGTCCAGGCCTTGCCGATCATCGATGGCGTCCGGCGATATGGCGCGAGATACGCTACTGACCTGCATCTATTACCACATCAGCCGACAGGGCCCGCGACGCGTGATATCGACGTTTTCCGCAACGCGGCGGCGGGCCGCGGGCCAATCTGGCCGTGGCTCTCGCCCGCCCGGCCGCGCCCGCCCCAGGCCGCCGGGCGAATCGCTGCTAAAGCGTACACTATGGTCACACGGCGCGAATACCTATAAAGCCCCTGTTGCGGGCGGCCAGACAGGCCAGCCAGCGGCTGTGGCAAACGGCCGTATCCGCAATTAACCCGGCCCTGGAAATGGTCGCGGGACGGCCAATAAGCGGACCCTCGAAGTTAACCGGGATTGGTCGTCCGGTTACGGTTCACGGCGCATTGGTGGGGGCATTGTGCGACCGGCGATGTTCTCGGATGCGGACGAAGCGAGCGCGGTGCTGCAGGTGCCGGGCCAATCGCGGTGCGCCAGGGGACGATTCCATGATCTGGGTGGATGGCGTGCGATATGCGCGTGTCATTGACCCAGATCATGGAAACCGGGGGGCCCTCAAGATCAAATCAGCGTGGTAGTCATCCGCGAGCCCTATTTGCGGGCGGATAACCCTGAGCATGAACGGGTGGGTGCTGGGTGCTGGGTGCGGTAAGGGACCCGCTCAGGATCGCCTCAGCCCGCCGGCCGGCCGTCCGCCCACTGTTCCTGGGCCGTCTTGAGGATGAGCTCTTTGGACGCCTCGGGACTGAGCGAAGCGTCGCAGAGCATCTGGAACGCGATCCGGTGCAGGTAGGTTTCTCTCTCGCCCTCGACGGAGAATCCGTTCCTCATGTGCTCGGCGCTGACCACATCGTGCAGCATGGCGTCGTAGTCCGGCCCGAACCTGAATATGACGAAGGACTCCCCGAAGACCGTGTGCTGCGCGTCAAGGGGGAGAATCTGGAGCTTCAGGTTCGGGTGATCAGCCTCCTGGGCCAGCCGCTGAAGCTGGTCGTACATCACCTGGTCAGTTCCGACCCGGCGCATCAGTACCGACTCGTCGAGCACGACGGACAACTGAAGCCCTGGTTCGCGGTTGAGCACCTGCTGGCGCCGCATCCGGACCCTGACCAGGCGCTCGACCATGCCCGGCGGGTTCGGTTCCACCCGGCTGTAGGTGCTGATGATGTGCCGGGCGTAGGCCTCTGTTTGTAATAGGCCGGTTACGACGTCGATGTGCCAGATGTCGATCGAGCTTGCCTCGTGCTCCAGCCCGATGAACTGCTGGTAGTCGACCGAAAGGCCGTCGCCGTACTCCTCCCACCAGCCCTTCTGTGACGCGTCCTGGGCGAGGTCGAGCAGCAGCGTGCGGCGCGGCCCGGTCACCTGGTAGTAGTCGAGCAACCGCTCGACCTCGCGCGGGTGCAATCCGGTCCTGGCCCGCTCGTAACGGCTGACCTTGCTCGGCGACCACTTCAGCGCCGCGGCCACGGCGTCACCGCTTTTGCCCTTGCTTTCCCTGATCTCACGCAACTCGGCGGCAAGGCGACGCCGTCGTACCGTGGGGCTCCCTGGCACGGTCATCCCGCACCCTCCTCCCGCTGTTGCGCGAACGGGACCAGCGCGACAGTCACCTATATTTTACCTAGAAACAGTAATGAAACTTTCACCTATTCCCTTCGTGAATTCCAGCACATCAGATCGCGCCGTGCCGCCCGGCGCAAGCGCCCGCGGGCGGACGCGGGCCGACGAGCGGCGACGGTATGCGGGGCCGGTGCTCGGGAGTGTGCGAGGGCGGTGCGCCGGGCCGGTGCGCGGTGGTGTGTGGCCGGGAGCGCGGAGCGCAGCGTGGCGGTGCGCACGGGCGGGCAGTGGCCGGACGCCTTGCCTGCGGCCGACGGCTGCCGGTGCGGAGATGCTGCCTGTGCGGGAGATATGGCTGCCCGGGCCGGGAACGATGCAAAGCCACGACGGCGGTCGGCGCGGGGCCAAAGCGACGGCCAGGCGCGGGCCGGGACGGTGGCTGACGCGGTGGTGCGGTTGCCGTGGTGGTGTGGCGTTCTCGTCGCCGTGACGGCGTGATGGCTCCCGGTCGCGGTGACGGCCTGATGGCGTTCCCCCGTTGCTGTGGCGGCCTGGCTGGAACCGGTCGCGCGTCCTTGGCGCCCTTCTCCGGCTGCTCGCCTTACCCGCCCCGTGGCGTTCTGGATGCCGGGCCCCGGGCTCACGGTACGGATGTGATTAATGAGGTGGTTGCACAGAACTGTGAATATCAGTTGCGGGCAGGATCCGTGCGTCTCGCCCGGATCCTGGCGGCCAGTAGCGCCCAAACGCACCGAACTGGCCGCTCCGCTGATAACCACGCGAGACGGATTGGAGCTGATTTAGTTAAATCAGCTCCAATCGTTCGGGTGCTGGTTCTATCAGCCTCGGTAAAGGACTTCGAGTGACGATGTGTCAGAAGCCTGGTCGTGTACGGTGAAATCGTGTGCGGCTGTCACGGATATTTCTGCGACAGAGGCGTCTTCGCCGAGTGCTTGGATGGTGGGAATGGCGGTGACTCGACCGATGCGCATGACTCCTCCAGATCAACCACGCAGGTCAGCAGCATCGGGTTGCCCCGTCCTGCCGCCTGTACCGGCGCATCCAACTTCGAGTTGAATATCTCCTGGATTTGACGCTTGAATCCTCTTGATGCAGACTAAAAGCTGCGATGCTGCGTTAAGAGAAAAATGATTTCTCCCGGTCAGGTAAATGTCGTTGAGGAATGCACCGAAAGCCTGCGTGCAACTTGCATTGCCGGATGCAGCGAAATTGACAGTGTAATTATTATTCAAAGGTTTTATTTAAATGGGAGGTTTTGCACCAAATGGGTTCACTTGTTCCGTTAATGTTCAAGTAGTAAAGTTCGCTCTATGCCCACCGTGAGCCTGGCCGGTGCGCTAGTCGGCCGCGACAGCGAGCTAGCGGTGCTGACCAGGCTGATAAGAGAGACAGCCTCGGGGCATGGGCGTTCGCTGCTGATCGAGGGCGAGCCGGGAATCGGGAAGTCCACGCTGGTGAGAGCGGCCCTGGCCGGGGCGGCTGAAGCCGGTTGCCAGGTGTTCTGGGGCGCCGGCGACGAACTGGGCCAGGCCCTGCCGCTCCTTCCGCTGCTCGAGGGCTTAAGAGTCCGCGAGCCGTCCGTCAATCCGCGGCGGAACGCCATTGTCGGCCTCCTGCGCGGCGAGGTAGCGGCTGATCGCGGTACGGATGTGTCGGCCGCGCTGGGGGAACAGCTGCTGGCTCTGGTCGCCGAGGAGTGCGCGGCGCGGCCGACGATCCTGGTCGTCGACGATCTGCAGTGGGCCGACCAGGCCAGCATCGCGCTGTGGGGGCGGCTGGCCAGGTCGGCAGCGCAAGTCCCGCTGCTATTGATCGGGACGATGCGACCGGTGCCGCAGCGCGAGGACCTGCTGGCGCTGCGACGGGCGGTCGGTGCAGCGGCGCGGCTGCCGCTCACCGGCCTGACCGACGCGGCGGTCGCCGAGCTGGTCGCGGCGCTGGTCGGCGGCAGGCCTGACGAGAAGCTGCTGCAGCTCGCCGGCGGCGCGGCCGGTAACCCGCTCTACGTCACCGAACTAGTCGCCGCGTTGGCCCGCAGCTCCAGTGTGACCATCACCGGCGCGGGTGCCGCCAAGCTGACGAACGGGTTCGTGCCAAGCTCGCTGTCGGCGGCCATAGCGGACCGCCTGGGCTTTGTTTCCGGGCCTGGGCGCGATGTGCTTCGGGCGGCGGCCCTGCTCGGCGTGGACTTCGCCGTGCGGGACCTGGCGATCGTCCTGGGCCGCGGCATAGCCGACCTGGTGCCGGTCGTCGACGAGGCGTGCGCCGCTGGCGTCCTGGCCGAAACCAACAACAGCCTGGGGTTCCGGCATCCGCTTATCCGGGCTGCGCTGTATGAGGAGATCCCGGTGCCGGTGCGAACGGCCTGGCATCGTGATGCCGGGCGCGCCCTCGCCGAGGCGGGAGCGCCCGCGGACCGGGTGGCGCGGCAGTTGTTGCAGGCGGTGGACGGGCCGGACGGCACAAGCGAGCCGATGGACGAGTGGATGCTGACCTGGCTGGCTGACACCGCCGAGATCCTGGTCGGCCAGGCGCCTCAGGTGGCGACGGAACTTCTGCGCCAGGCTGTCGTCGACGCATCCGCTGGCTCGGCTCAGCATGACTTTCTCGCGGGCCGGCTCGCCGACGCTCTCTACCGGGTAGGTGACGCGTCCGAAGCCGAGCAGGTGGTCAACCAGGCCCTGACGCGCGCCGTTGAGCCCGATCTCCTCGTCGACCTGCACTGGACGCTGGCGCAGTGCCGGATGCGGGTCGGCCGGTTCGCCGAGTCCCTGACCACACTGGACCAGGCCATGGCCTCACCCGGGATCTCGGCCCGGCACCGTGCCCGCCTGCTCGTGCTGGCCGCGCGGACGCATGACAATCTCGGCGAGGCGGAGAAGGCGGGCCGGGTTGCCGCCACCGCGCTCGCGGCGGCGTCGGAGGCCGGCGACAACTGGGCGATCGGCTGGGCGCTGCACGTGCTGACGATGGTGACCGCCGACCATGGGCAGCGGGCGGACGCCCTGCCGCTGTTCGACCAGGCGCTGACAGTGACCCAGGCCGACTCCTCCCTTACCGACCTGCGGCTGCTGCTCCAGATCAACAAGGCCGTCACGCTGGGCAACCTCGACCGGTACGAGGAGGCATTTACCGCGGCTGGGCAGGCCAGGAGCCTCGCGGACCAGGTCGGCACCGTGATCCGGCTGGTGCAGGCGCACAGCGCTCTCGGCCAGCTGTTCTTCGACACCGGGCGATGGGCCGACGCCATGGCCGAGGTCGAGGCCTTGCACGAAGACCTGAAGGAACCCATAGCGGCCTGCTGCGACCTCGGTATCGCGGCCGTGATCTGCTTCCACCGCGGCGACATCGCCGCGGCGCGCGGACACCTCGACGCGGTCGCCCCGCACGCGAAGCGGATCGGGAACCGGGTCATCGCACCGCTGGCCCTAGCGCGCAGCCTGGATTTCGAGCAGGCAGACGCGCCGACAGAGGCGCTGGCCGCGCTGACCGCTGGCCTGGCCGATCTCACCGATGAGCTCGATGAGATGGAGGACCTGCTGACTGATGCCGTTCGCCTGGCCGTGACGACCGGCGACCTGACCATGGCGCAGGCCCTGGCGGGCCACGCCGCGGCGCTCGCCGGGGACTCGGATATTCCGCACCGGCAGGCGAACGCGCGATATTGCCGCGGCCTGCTGGACGGTGACGCTTCGCTGCTGCTGACGGCGGCGGAAAGTTACGGCGACGCCAGTCGGCCGCTCCTTCGCGCCAAGGCGCTGGAAGCTGCCGCCGGCGTCCTCATCGGCACTGGCGACCGCGACCAGGCCCGGCTCGCGTTCACGGAGGCCATGGAGATCTATACCTCGCTCGGTGCTGCCGCCGACGCCGCCCGGCTGCAGGCGGCGTTTCGCGCTCACGGCATGCGCCGCGGCCCGCACTCGAAGCACCGGCAGGCGACAAGCGGCTGGGACAGCCTCACGCCGACCGAGACCAAGATCGCCGCACTGGTTGAAGAGGGCCTGTCTAACCCCGAGATCGCCGCCAAGCTGCTGCTATCCCGGCGGACGGTCGGGACCCACGTCTCCCACATCCTGAAGAAGCTCGACGTCCACTCGCGTATCGACATCGCCCGCGAGGCCGCCTTGCGTGCCGCGGCCTCGGGGTGACCGCGTGGCAGGAACGGGGCCTGCGACGGCCGTGGCTGCGCAGCCGGCACAGGCGAGTTGCCTGACCGGAAGGTGATCGCCTGCGGGGGGTGCGGCCGCCCGAGATCAAAAAACGTCCTGCGGGGCGAGCGTGAAGTACACGGCCTTGCCCACCGAGGTCCGGTGATAGCCCCAGTCCGTCGACAGGGTGGCGACCAGCATCAGGCCGCGCCCGGTTTCCGCGTCGGTCGCCGCGTCCACCGGGACCGGGGCCCGGCGCGAGGTGTCGTGGACATCGACGCGCAACTGGTCGCAGATGCAGGTAATGGTGAGCATGACCGTCTCGCTCGCCTCGTGCAGGATCGCGTTGGTCACCAACTCGCTGGTGAGCAGGATCGCGACCTCCGGGTCAACCGGGATACCCCAGGTGCAGATAGCGGTGCGGACCTGCCTGCGGGCCTCGGCCGCGGCCGAAGGGCCGGCGGGGAGGGCGATGCGGCGGGGACGTAGCACGGTCGGGCGGATCGGTGCCATCGTGTCCATCTATTTTCCTGGTTTCAGTTGCCAGGCCGCTTTGCGTGCCTGTTGCATCACAAATGCTGCTGCAAGTTGCAGTGCGAGACATCGGTCAGGTGACGGATCTTTAAGCCGTAACAATGCGCAACGGCACGTTCCCGGCCAGTGGTGTCAGCGGTAGTGGAGGTTCCCGAGTTTTAGCAGTTCAGAGGACATTTATGCGGTGCCGCCCGGCCGAGTCAACCCTACGGAGCGCTCTGGTGACATCCAGTACTTGGTGACTTAACGTGAGTGCAAACTAGCGCCAGGTGGCCGGGAACGCCGGGATTATCTCGGGTGTTAGCCATACCTGCGCGCTTCACGCGCGCATTTTGTCGTCTGGTGGAGGCGGGTATGACTATCCCGCGTAACGCGGCATTCTGGCTGATGGGCGCCTTGCTGGGCTGGCTCATGTGCGCGGCGGCCGCGCCGTCGCCGCTTTATGGGGTGTACCAGGCGTCCTGGCATTTCTCGGCGGCCACGCTGACGGCGGTGTTCGCCGTGTACACCGCATTCCCTGCCTGGTCGCCGGGTGGGCGCTCGGCGGGCTCTACCTGGCCCTGGGGCCGTCGATCGCCGCGGTCATGCTGCGCTCGGGCAACCTGGTGGCCGGCGGATCGGTGATCTTCGTGCTGACCGGCCTGGGCGCGATCACCTCAATCGCGGCGCGCGCGGCCCGGCCCGGGCGCGCGATGGCGGCCGGGTGCCTGCTGCTGGCCGTCGGCGTCGGGATCACCGCGGGCGCCATCGCGGCGGACAGCGCGGCCGGGTTGTTCGCGGGCACGGCGGTCGCGGGCACCGGGTTCGGACTGTCTTCCTCGGCACGTTCCGCACCCTCGTCGCGCTGGCGCCGCCCACCGGCCGGGCCGCGCTGTCCGCCGCGATATACATCGTGTCGTACCTCGCCTTCAGCCTGCCCGTCATCGCGGCCGGCATCGCCGCCACCCACGTCGGCTTGCGCGACACGGCCATCGTCTACGCCTGCGCCGTGGCCGTCCTTTCGCTCGCCGCCGCCGGCATGGGCCCGGGCCCGGGCACGGCCACCGCGACCCCCGGGCGCCGATCCGGCCGCCGGCACCTCTGGCTAGCCGCGGCAACGGCGGGTAAGCCGGACTCGCCGGATCGGCTCAGCCCGGATCGGCTCAGCCCGGATCGGGGTAAGCCAGACTCTCCGGACCAGGGCCGGATCAGGCCGTCGTTGCCGCGCACCCGCCGCGGGACAGCGGAGTACGCGTCGGGGTGCTCAAGCGGCTGGAGGCTGCCCGCGCGGACGTCGACGACCTTGTGCACGTGGCGGCCGCCGGTCTCGTGGACCCAGGAGACCCAGGCGTGCCACGAGCCGTCGCGCTCGTGCATCTCCCAGGCGAGCAGGTGGCCGACGATGCCACCGCTCAGTTCGACTATCGGCGGGCACCAGGGCGCATTGTGGCTGGTCACGCGCCTAGTATTCGAACCTCTGTTCGATCTGTCAAGAGCCTACCAGCGACCGCGGTGCTCGGGTACCAGCGCGACGATCGGCAGGGAGCAGAGCATGACCGCGGCGAAGGCCAGGAACACGTGGGCCTGGGCCAGGCCCGGGTCGCTGCTGCGGGCCACGACCGCCGCGGTCACGGAAACGGCGGTGATCGACCCCGCCTGCCGGAACATGCCCCGCAGGCCGGCCACGGCCGCCGCGTGATCCGGCGCCAGTTGCAGCGTCGCGTTGTTCGATGAGGGAGTCGAGACGCCCATGCCGACGCCGCAGATCCCGGCGGCCACGGCGAGCCAGGCGTAGGCCGAGAGGCCGCCCGGCGGGCTGGCGGCGGTGGCGATCAGGCCGGCCGCGGTCAGCGCGAAGCCGATGGCGATCGGCCACCGGTAACCGGTCCTGCGCAGCATGTAGACGGCCAGGCCGGCGATCGCGATCATGCCCACCGCCCGCGCGGTCAGCAGGGTCCCGGCCGCCAGCGGACGGAGGCGGTAGCGGTCCTGGGCGTACAGGGGCACGAGCGGGGCGAAGCCCAGCGCGGCGCTGCCGTACAGGAAGTTCAGCAGGTTCATGACGCCGAAGCCCTTGCCGGTCAGGAACCGCAGGGAGATGAACGGCGAAGCGGCCCGTGCCGTATGCCGCACGAAGCAGACGGCCGCCACGATCGCCGCGCACTCCGGGACGAGGAAGAGCGGGCTAGCCGGATCGCTGTGGCTGCCGCCCAGGTAGGCGATGCCCAGCATGGCCGACAGCAGGGCGGCGCCGAGCAGGGCCACGCCGCGCAGGTCGAGGTGGCGGTCGGGCCGCCGGGCGATGTTCGGGATGAACACCGCGCCGAGAGCCAGCAGCACGATCCCGATGGGCACGTTGACCAGGAAAATCCCCCGCCAGGACCAGTACGTGACGAACACCCCGCCGAGCACCGGCCCGATGATGCCGCCGATCGGGAAGATGCTGGAGAACAGCCCGACCGCGCGATCGCGCTCCGCGCCGAAGATATGCGTCACGATGCCCGTGGCCGACGGCATGAACGCCCCGCCGCCGATGGCCTGGAACGCGCGCAGCACGATGAGCAGGTAGATGTCGTTCGCGAACCCGCAGCAGAGCGAGGCGGTGGTGAACAGGACGGCCGCGCCCAGGAAGATCTGCTTGCGCCCGAACTGGTCGCCCAGTTTCCCGGCCAGGGGCATGACCAGCACCTGGCCGAGGGCGTAGATGGTGATGGTCCAACTGCTCCAGTTGACCTGGGCGTGCAGTTCATGCTGGATCGCGGGCAGGGCGGTGGCGACGATCGTCTGGTCGACCGAGGCCATGAGCAGGGCCAGGGATACCACGGCGAAGACGACGTGCCGCCCGTGCGCCGGCCCGGCCGCGACAGGCTCGCGACCGACGTCAGCGCGTGCCACCTGCTCAGCCACCAATAGGTGACACTACACTGCTTGCCGACAGGCAAGTACCCCGTGGGTGGCGCGAGCGGGAGGCGGGCGACGTGAGCTTAGGGTTTAGGGATGGGCGCGGGAGGGGCTGACATAACCATGGACGACGACGGCGCGATCCGCCTCCGCCGGGTCATCAGCAAGCTCGCCCGGCAGCTCAACACGTCCTCGACCGGCGCGGGCCTGACCCCGTCGCAGGCCTCGGTGCTCGGGCTGATCGTGGGGCACGGGCCGCTGAGCCTGGCCGAGCTTGGCGATCTCGAGACGCTCAACCCGACCATGCTGTCGCGCGTGGTCAGCAAGTTGCACGCGATGGATCTCATCGACCGGATCCCGGACCCGGCCGACTTGCGCAGCGCGTCGGTGGCCAGTACCGCCGCGGGCCGGCGGATCGACCAGCAGATCAAGGCGCGCCGCGCGGCGGCCGTCTCGCAGTGCATGGAACAGCTCACGGCCGGGCAGGTGTCGGCGCTGACCGACGCGCTTCCGGCCCTCGAGGCCCTGGCTGAGGTCATGCGCGGGCTCGCCCCGTCCGGCCCGGCTCGTGAGACGGCGGCCGACGGCCACGCGCCAGCGCCGGAAGGCAGGTAAAAGCCGGCCTCCAGGGCGGGCCGGCCTAGGACATGTCGGCTATCGGGGCGTCCGGCGGCACGCCCTTCTCGGCCGCGGCCGCGCCCATGCTGGCCACGGTGGCCTGGCAGGCGGCGATCGCCTTGCGCACGGCCTCCTTATGCTCGGGGCTGAACGCCCGCTGCCCGGACCGCCAGGTGGCCCAGACCCGGTCCCGGATCTGCTTGGGCACCAGGTACCAGTGGCTGCGGCACATGAGGCGGGTTGGGTCGATCGGATCACCGCAGCCCTGAATCGGGCAGCGGCCGGGCCGCGGTAACGGCGCGAGATGGCCGCGCGGTCCCCGGCCGCGTCCCCGCGTGGGTTTGGCCGTCGTCTGACGTTTGACCAGCATGGCGCGTCTCCCTCCCGTCCCCACCGCTAATAATGCAACAGTAGGGCGGGTTTCTGACAGTTCCCTGCATTGTGGCCCGGTGTCGCCCGCCTGACTGCTGTAAGGCCAGGTTCCCGGGCCCGCTTCCGCAGTGGATTACCCGTGGGAAACCGGCATAACCACGCGGCATAGCGTAAATGTCGAATTATCGGATGATCTGCGAGACCGGGTGACGGCCGTCGCGGCGCAGCCGATGGATCAGCCGCCCGCGGCCCGGCCGCCTGGCATTCCCGGGATTGGATCATATGCTCCATAATAGTACGAAGCGACTAATGACCGCCGTAAACCGCGAGGCGTGCTGGCCGCCCGGGCGGCGGGCGGGATGTAATGCTGCCATGAGCCTGGACGCGGCCGAGCAGCGACTGCTGGCGCAGATGCCGCTGCACTCGATCACGTCCGTGTACGGCGAGGCCGGGCTGAGACAGCGGCTGGCGATCGAGATCGCCGGGTTCCCGCCCTCCGGCCGCGAGCGCGTGCAGCGGGCCCTGGATCTGGCGGCCCGCCTGCACGCGGGGGACCGGCGCCAGCGCGAGCCGTACGTGAACCACCTGCTGCGCGTCGCGATCCGGGTCATCAGCCACTACCGGGTCACCGACCCGGACCTGGCCTGCGCGGCGCTGCTGCACGACGCGGTCGAGGACCACGCGGCCGAACTGGCCTGCGGCGGCGGGCCGCGCGAGGCGCTCGCGGCGATCGCCGGTCAGTTCGGGGAGCGCGTGGCCGGCCTGGTCGGCGCGGTCACCAACCCGCCCCAGGATCCGGCCCGCGATCCGCACGAGCAGTACCGCGAGCACGTCGCGGCCAGCCTGGCCGGGTGTCCCACGGCCCGGATCGTCAAGGCGTCGGACTTCACCGACAACGCGGTCGGCCTGATCCACACGACCGGTCCGCGCCTGGGCCGGCTGGTCGGCAAGTACGAGCCGCTGGTGCCCGTGCTCACCGAATTGATCGCGCGGCCGGACACGCCGCTGGCGCCGGACGTCAAGGAGCAGATCATCGGCCAGTTCGCGCAGGCCGCCCGGCGGTTCGCCGCCCTGCGCGGCGAGCCCGTGACCCTCGACTAGGCCCGGAAGGGGGCGGAGGGGAGCGTCAGCGTGAGCGGGCTGGTGCCGAGCGCCGTGTACCCGGACCGCTCGCCCGCGTACGAGGAGCCGTAGGCCGGGCCGCCGGCGGAGCCCACGGTGGTCCCGGACGGGGCGGTGAGCGGCACCGGCGTGCCGGCCGGGCCGGAGATCGTGACCTTGTTGCCCTGCACCCAGGCGGTGACCTGGCCCGCCGCCATCGCGCGCGACCACAGTTGCTGGTTGCGCAGCACGGCCCCGTCGCCCGGCGTCGGGAGGTTATCGATCGGGGCACTGGCGTTGTAGACCGCGCGGTAGGCGGACAGGACGCCGTCCATGACCGGGTAACCGAGCCGGTCGCCGGTCAGGTTGGACTGGTGCATGAAGAACGGCCGCGGGTCGTTGTTCAGCACCGCGTCGTAGACGATCTGGACCTGGCCGGGGACGATGAACGAGGTCCAGCCGGTCTTGGGGTTCAGTGGCCTGAGGCACTGGGTGACCTTGCTGCCGTCGCACGCGCCGCTGCCGCCGTCGGCCTTGGACGTGTTGTACCAGTTGAACTCGTTGACCTCGTCGGCGATGGTGTCGACGTCCTCCCCTACGTCGATCGGGTGGCGGGGCACGCCGAGAGCCGCCCCGACCGGGCGCATGTTCGGCTCGCGCGAGGCGTCCAGCACGATCCAGTGGATATGGTCCTGGCCCATGGCCCGGACCAGAGAGGGGTTGTCGACCGGCTGCTGGGGCAGGATCCGCAGCCCCGAGTACTCGCCGCTGGCGACGACGCCGGGCTCGGCGGGGATCCCGTTCTTCTTGGCCCAGCTGAAATTCTGCTCGATCTGGCTGTTGACCAGGCTCAGGTTGGCGGCCCAGACGAGCTGCCCGTTCGACCTCACGCACTGCCACGGCACCACGCTGAAGTCCTGCTTACAGCCGAGGTACGCGTGGGTGTAGGTGTGGTTGACCCAGTAGAAGTCCCTGGCCACCGGCTTGGTCGCCACCAGCAGCGAGTCGACCCCGTGCACCGCGAACCGGGCCGAGGCTCCGCCGTTGTACAGGAATTCGATCGTGAAGTGGTGCTGCTTCTCCCATTGCACGGCGTAGGTCACGTCGGCGGGCTTCATGCGGATGGCGGGGGTCATCGGCGTGCCCTTCGGGCAGACGCTGTCCCCGGGCGTGCAGTGACCGACAGTGCTCCATTGTCCGTCGCCGAGGAACATGTCGTCGTAGGCGATGTCGAGGTAGTTACGCCAGTCGCCGAGGTTGACGCCGCGGGTGAGCCAGTCCACGATGCCGTGCCCCAGGAAGCGGAACTGCGCCTGGTAGTAGGCGTAGCCGAAGCCGATCCCGAGTTCCTGGCGCCCGCCATGGTCGTACTGCCACACGAGCGCGGCGTCACCGGACCCATGCGGGATCGCCCCGTTCACCAGCGGCGTGACCCCGGCCGACGTGGGCTTGGCCAGGTAGCCGAACGGCGCCGGGCCGGCCGGTCCGCCGCTGAACGGGAACTTCGCGTTGAGGTAGCCGAATCCGGCGCCGGCCCCGGCCTTGGTCACGCTCATGGTGCCGCTGAGCGGGCCGCTGTAGACCGGCGGGTTCATCCCGAGGTCGGGCGAAGGCGGGGTGTAGGCGTCGACCTGGCGGATCCCGAACTTCTGCTCGTACCAGGCCAGGTCCGCCTGCTCGGCCCCGGACAGGCCCGGAGGGTCGGCGTTCGGCAGCACGACCCCGTCGAAGTTGCCGCCCTTGGTGCCGTCGGGCAGCGTGCGGGCCAGGTACGCCCGGGTGATGCGCGGGCGGGACGAGTCGTGCAGGTTGACCACGGTGGCGGGCAGGCCCTCGGTGGTCAGTTGCTGGCGTACGGCCTCGACCGCGGGCGTGCCGTCGGTCACCACGAGCACGTTGAGGTTCACTCCGCCGTGCGGGCCGACCGGGGGCGCGGTCGCGGCGGGCGTGGCGGGCACGGTCGCGCGCGCGACGGGCTTGGCCGGGGCCTGAGCGCAGGCGGCGACGGCCACGGCCACCACGCCCAGGGCGCAAACGAGCAGAGTCGAACGGGGCCGCTGCCTGATCGGGTTCCCCACCACGTCTCCCGCTAGTGCCGCATCGGGGCCCGCGTTCCCCCGGGTCTTCCGCTCATCGAGTAACTCTATGCACGGTAGTGCACGATTGTCCCCAAGGGATGTCCCTAACCGGAGCGGCGCGGTGCGGTGCGCCCGCGGTCTGCCTAGCGGCGGACGCGGGCGAGCATGAGCGTGATGTCGTCTTCGCCGTGCTCGCGCAGTCGCTCGGTCACCGCCTGGCAGGTGGCCTCGAGCGAGTTGCCGGGCTCGGCCAGGGCGGAGCTGAGCGCGTCTTGCAGCGCGGCCAGCCCGTCGTCGATGGGCCGGGTGCGGCTCTCCACGAGCCCGTCGGTGTACAGCGCGAGCGTGGCGCCCGGCGCCAGGCGCAGCCGGGTGGCCTGGAAGGACCCGGTGCCCAGGCCCAGCGGCAGGCCAGGCGGGAGGTCGAGCACCTCGGTCTCGCCGCCGGGGTGGGCGAGCACCGGCGGCAGGTGGCCGGCCTGGGCGGCCACGCACGAGTTCCCGGCCGGGTCGAGCACCGCGTAGATGCACGTCGCGAACGGCGCCGCGGTCCCCGACGCCATCTGGTCCATGCCGGCCGCCATCTTGTCCAGCCGCCGCAGCACCTGCCCGGGCGGCAGCTCCAGGTCGGCCAGGGTGTGCGCGGCCGTGCGCAACTGCACCATGACCGCGGCCGCCTCCGGGCCGTGGCCCATCGCGTCGCCGACGATCAGGGCGGCCCGGCCGGCCGACAGCGGGACAATGTCGTGCCAGTCACCGCCGACGACGCTGTCACCAACCGGCACGTAGACCTGGGCGACGTCCAGCCCGGCCGGCACCTGCGGCCGGCCGGGCAGCAGCCCCCGCTGCAGCGCCTGCGCGGTCCGCCGCTCCCGGCCGTAGAGCCGGGCGTTGTCGATGCACACCGCGGCGCGCGACGCCAGTTCGCCGGCCAGCGCGATGTCACCCGGGTTGAACGCGGGACTGGCCGGAGCCCGGCCGAACGTCACGCACCCCACGACCACGCCGCGGGCGACCAGCGGCATGGTCAGGTAGGAGGAGTAGCCCGAGGCGATCTGCAGCCCGCCCGGATGACGGGCCATCCGGGCGGCGGTCTCTCCGTCCAGCACGCTGGACAGGATCGGCTTGCCGGTCGCCATCGACTGCGAACGCGGCGTGTCGGGGCTGAGGAACAGCACCTCACCGACGGGCAGCAGGGTGCCGGTGACGGCCGCGTCGTAGTCGGCCAGACGGGCCCCGAGCCGCCGCACCGCCGCTCCCGGCGCGTACCGCGGCGAGGCGAGTTCGCCCCCGGTGAGCAGCCGCTCGGCCGCGTAGATGACCGTCGCGTCGGCGAACCCGGGCACGGCGGCGTTCACGACCTCGGATGCGGTCTGGGCCAGGTCCAGGCTGCTGCCGATCCGGGCCGTGGCCTCGCTCAGCCAGCTAGGGGCCGGCTGGGGCCAGGCGCGGGCGGCGATGACCAGGACGGCGTCACCCGGGCCGGCCAGCGGCTCCCACCGGAACGCGAACCGGCCCTCACCCAGGGAACCCCCGGCCACGGTGGCGGTGTGCACCCGCCCGGCCACGGCGTCGGCCAGGGCCCGCCCGACCAGCTCACGCTGGCCCGGGCCGGTCATCAGCACCTCGCAGACGTCGTGCCCCACCACGTCGCCCGCCTCGTGGCCGAACAGCGCCCGGGCCGTCCCCGGCCAGGACGCCACCACGCCGTTGGCGTTGAGAGTGAACGCAGCCAGGCTCACCAGGTCCGGCTCGCGCCGCCGCGGCAGACCAGGCTGGCCATTGGCCGCCCTACGCGCCTCCACCTCCACCAGCACCCAACCTCGAGACGTTTAGCGAGCCCGGCGGCCTATCGGACAATGGCCGCGGGCCTTTTTCTGCTGGAGCCTCCTCCCGCGGCGGCTGGGGCGGGGCAGCCTTGACTCGTACCCTGAGATATCGTGCGAATACCGAAATGTATCGCACCACGGGCGTCCCGAATAAGGGCTAGCGCGTGCCGTTGTTTGCCATTTATGTCTAGACGCCCAGGACCAGCCAGAGGTGTCACGGTCGCTGGCGCGTTGCGACGCTCACCCGCCGGCTAGCTCGTCGCGGAGCAGGTCCATCAGCAGGCCGTCGTGGAAGCGGCCGTCGTCGCCGCGTTCGTACTGCCGCATCACGCCCACGGGCCGGAACCCGACGCTGGCGTAGCTGCGGATCGCGCGCTGGTTGGCCGCGGCCGGGTCGATGGTGAGGCGGTGGTGACCGCGCTGCTCGAACAGGAACCTGGCCAGCAGCGCGACCGCCTCGCGCCCGGCTCCCCGGTTCTGGAAGCGGTGGCCGAGGAAGATGTCGATCCCGGCGTGCCGGTACTTCGGCTCGTTCTCCTCGTGGTACTGGATACCCCCGGCGACCTGGCCGCCGACCTCCGCCACGAGCAGCACGAACGATTCGCTGCCGCGCAGGTCGCCCTCGAGCGTCGCGACCGGGTCCGGCTCACCCCACCACTGCGACACCGACGGCTCGGACAGGATGTCGAGCAGTAGCGCGGCATCGCCGGGAACGCCGGGCCTGATCCTGACCTGACGGCCGTCCAGCACCGGCCGGCCGTAGTGGGACACCGGGCCGTGGCCGCCCGGGCCGTGGCCGCCCGGCCCGCATTCGCTGGCTGTCATCGAGTTCTCTCCCCCGCTGGCGTGATGAGCCGGATCGGCTAGCCGCGCATGGGCTGCTGCTCCGACGGCGACGTTAACGCGGCCGACACCGCCGACGCGGGCAGGAACAGCTCGAATTCCGAGCCCTGGCCCTCCGTGCTGAACACCTGGACCCGGCCCTGGTGGGCCCCGGCGATGGCCTTGACCACGGCCAGGCCCAGGCCGAACCCGCCGGTCTCCCGGCTGCGCCCAGACCCCACCCGGGTGAACCGCTCGAAGATCTGCGGGATCTCGGCCGCCGGGATGCCCGAGCCCGAGTCCTTCACCGCGAGGACGATCTCCTCGCCCTCATGCCGGACGCTCAGTTCGATCTGGTCCGCGGGCTCGGTGTGGTCGACCGCGTTCTCGATCAGAGCGTCCAGGGCCAGGGTGAGCCGGTCCCGGTCGGCCTGAACGTGCGCGTCGGCCCAGATGTTGAGCGACCACTTCCGGGGGGTCTGGCTCCAGCGCTGCAGGATCTCCATCACCAGTTCCGCGGCGTCCACCGGCGCCGGGTGCAGGAAGTCCGGGCCGTCGGTCGAGGCCAGCAGCACCAGCCGGTTCGCCAGCCGGCGCATGCGCAGCAGTTCGTCCACGGCCACCCGCGCGTCCTTGGCGATGGCCTGGTCGGTGGCGGCGTGCGAGATGAGCTCGGCGTGGCCGAGAGCGATCGTGATCGGCGTCCCCAGTTCGTGCGAGACGTCTTGCAGGAACTGGCGCTGCTGGTCCAGCAGGAGCAGGTTGTGCTCGGAGACCCGCCTGATCTCCTCCATCGCCGTCTGCCGCCGCCGGGCGTGCCACACCATGATCACGAACATCGCGGCCAGCAGCGGGACCTCGGCCAGGTAGTCGCCGTCCTGCTTGCCCCGCAGCACCTGCCAGCCGATCAGGCCCCCGGTGGCCAGGGTCACGATCGCGACCGTCACGACCGTGGACCCCACCCGCCAGAGGCGGAAGCCGTAGATCGTGGTCAGGCTGATCCAGATGATCAGGAACGGGACGGTCTGCCAGGCCCCGAACAGGCGCATCGCGAGGAGGTTCAGCACGACAAAGGCCGCCCAGGCGAGGTCGACGCGGTACGCGCGGACGAACTGGCGGAGCCTGTCACCCCGGGGCGCCGCGGTGCCCCAGGCCTGACCGGAGGCGCCCGGCGGTACGGCGGACTCGGCGGAAGCTTGCATCGGTTCCACCCCACTGATCACAACAGCTATCGAATCCTACGACTACCAGTGGTTTTGATGGCAACCGCGGTCACGGGTTCTGATCGTCCTAGGCGGCGTCGTGGAAGACCAGGCCCAGGGTGAAGCGGCGGCCGGAACGGATCAGCGAGACACCGTGCCGGACCGGGCCGGCCGACCAGCCGCGGGCCGACTTCACGGGGCGGTCCCTGGTGGTGAAGACCAGGCCGTGGCCCTGCGGGATCAGCGTGGCGGTGCCGCGGGACTGGGCCCGGGGGCGCTGTTCGACCAGCAGGAACTCACCCCCGGTGTGGTCGGTGCCGGGACGGCTCAGGTTGATCACGACCTGCAGCGGGAACACCAGGTCGCCGTAGAGGTCGCGGTGCAGCGCGTTCCAGCCCCCGGTCTCGTACTTCAGCAGGATCGGCGTCGACTTGGCCTGCCCGGCCGCGTGACACATCTCCAGCCACTCGCCGAGGGTGTCCGGCCAGGGCGCGGGCCGGCCCAGCTTGCCGGCCCAGTCCCGGGCGATCGGCAGCAGCCGCGGGTAAAGCGCCTGCTTGAGTTGCTCGACGGGCTCGGGGAACGGGGGCGTGAAGTACTTGTACTCGCCCTCGCCGTACCGGTACCGGCTCATGTCGATGACCGAACGGAACCGGGCGCCTTCGTCGTAAAGCGCGGCGGTGGCGTCGCACTCGGCCGCGGTCAGCAGGGGCGGCGTCAGCGCGCAGCCGGTGTCGTTGACCTCGGCCGTGACCTGCGCCCAGTCGGCGCGGTCGACGCGGGCGTGCCACGGGCGGGTGGCGGTGGTCGGCGTCATGCTGCCTCCAGTTCGAGCAGGAGCCGCTTGGCGTCACGCCCGCCCAGGTAGGGCCCGGGATCGCCGTCGGAGCGGATGACCCGGTGGCAGGGGACGATCAGCGGCAGGGGATTGGTCGCGCAGGCCGTGCCCACGGCGCGGAACGCCCGGGGGCTGCCCACGGCGGCGGCCACCGCCGCGTAGCTGGCGGTGTGGCCGTAGCCGATGCCGGGCAGGTAGCTGACCACCTTGCGGCGGAAGCCCGTGGCCAGGCGGTAGTCCAGCGGCAGGTCGAAGCGGCGGCGCTGGCCCGCGAAGTACTCGCCGAGTTCGCGGGCGGCGGCGTCCAGCCGCCGGGGTGCCTTCAGGATCCGGGGGCTGACCCGCGCGGCCAGGTTCTCCAGGACCTGGTCGTGGCCTTCGGCGGCGTAGGCCACCCGGACCAGCCCGTCTTCGGTCGCGGCGAGCAGCAGCGTCCCGACCGGGGTGTCCAGCGTGCGGTAGGCCACGTCGAGCACGCCAGCGGCCTGCGAGCTCTCGGCCAGCCGGTCGTGCAGCGCGGACAACTGCGCCGGCGTGACCTCGGGCAGGTCGCGGAAGAGGCCGAGCACCTCTGCTTCATCGTTGGCGGGCATGGGTCTCTCCCTCTGGTCGTGCTGAGCCCACTGGTTCTGGTCCCGGGTAGGTCTTGCGCAGGTTGGCGATGCCGTCGGCGGCCGCCCGGCGGGCCGCGTCCGCGGTGCCGCCGGTGACGGCGGCGACGCTGGCGTACGGCAGCCCCGCCAGGTAGTGGTAGGCCACGGCCTCGCGCTGCCGGCGCGGCAGCGCGGCCAGCGCGTCCGCGAGGTCAAGGTCTCTCCCGTCCGCCCGCCCGGCGGCAGGCTTTTCGGGCACGTCGGCGACCGGGACCGCCCGCCGCGCGGCCGCGCGGGTGACGTCGATCGCCTTGCGGTGCGCGATCGTCACCAGCCACGCCTCGACGTTCGCGTCCCCGGGCAGGTCCGGATACGCCTTGAGCGCGGCGAGAAACGTTTCCGACCACGCGTCGTCCGCGTCCGCCGGGCCCAGGACGGCCCGGCAGACGCGGAGCACGGTTGCGGCGTGGTCAGCCACGACGCCCTCGAACGGCTGCTTTCCTGTCACAGTTGGTAGACGTCCCTAGTCGGCGGAATGTGAGGCGGCCAGCGCGAACAGCGCCTGCGACGTCCCGGCGGCCGCGGCCTCCAGGTCGAGCAGGAACCGCTTGCGGGCGAGCCCGCCCGCGTAGCCGGTGAGCTTGCCGTCCTTGCCGACCACCCGGTGACACGGGATCACGATCGACAGCGGGTTGCGCCCGACGGCCGCGCCGACGTCCTTGGGCGTGACGCCGGGCCCGAGGACGCGGGCGAGATCGCCGTACGTCGCCGTGCGCCCGTAGCCGATGTCCTCGATGAGTTCCCAGACCTTCACCTGGAACGCGGCGCCCCGGGGCTCGGCCGGCAGATCGAAGCGTTCCCGCTGGCCCGCGAAGTACTCGGCGAGCTGGGTCCGGGCCGCGTCGAAGCCGGTGTCGTCACGGGGCCCGAACGCGGCCGGGTCCGGCCGGTGCCAGTGATGCGGGAAGTACACGCCGATCAGCTTGCCCTCATCGGCCACGAGGGTCAGCCGGCCTGCCGGCGAGTCGGTGATCGTGTGGCTGGCGGTCATGGCAGTCTCCTCGTTTCGGGGATCTCCTGCCCAGTAGACGGCCAGGATCCCCGGAACGTGAGGTCCGTGCGCGGTGTTAACCGCTACCGGTCAGCCGTCGCCCCCGCCCCCGTCGGCGCCTCCGGTGTCGCCGCTGTTGGTGGTGGTGCCGTTGTCGCCACCGCCGTCGTCCCCGTAGTCCCGGTATTGTCGGCCCGTCCAGACCGCTATTACGTAACATGCCCCATACCTCGCTAACACGGACATAGCCGGACTAGTCCCTTTGGGCCACGGCGGGGTGTCCGAAACCTTCAAGACAGCCGGCCACCAGCGGCGATAGACCAGAGAGCATGAGCAAGCCACGATTCGATGACGCCCGCGGGTTCCTCTACGCCGAGGGCCGGCTGCTGGAACGCCGGATGTTCGCCACGCTCTTCGAGGAGGCCGGCGCCACCGGGGTGCTAGACGTCCTGCGCGGCTACCGGAACCCCGACGGCGGCTTCGGCCACGGGCTCGAGCCGGACAAGCGGGTGCCGGACAGCCAGCCGCTCGACGTAGAGGTCGCCT
The DNA here is from genome assembly GCA_036267555.1 of Streptosporangiaceae bacterium. Classification (GTDB taxonomy): domain Bacteria; phylum Actinomycetota; class Actinomycetes; order Streptosporangiales; family Streptosporangiaceae; genus JASHPR01. The sequence continues at coordinate 48,896 of DATAVV010000066.1, forward strand.
TCCGGGCCATGGACGCGGTGGACCGTGTCGACCGCGACCTGGTCGGGCCGGCCTGCGACTTTCTGCAGGGCCTGGGTCCCGGCGTCGGCTGCGTGACCGCGGCCTACGCCGACTACCCCCGCGCGCCGCACTGGGCCGACTGGGCGATCCCGCCGAGCGTCAACCCGACCGCCGGCATCGCCGCCCTGCTCTGGAAGTGGGGCATCGGGCATCCCTGGCGGGCGGCGGCGACCGCGTTCTGCTGGGAGCAGATCGAGGCCGGGCTGCCCGGCGACGCGCACAGCTTCGGCGAGGTGCTGTCGTTCCTCTCCTGGGTGCCCGAACGCGGTCGCGTGGACGGTGTGGCCGACGCCCTGGCGGGTCATCTCGGGAGGCTTTCCATGGTTCGCCTCGACCCGGACGACCCGAACTACGGCGTAAGCCCGCTGCAGTACGCCCCGGCGCCGGACAGCCGCTGGATCGGCCTGTTCGAGCCCTCGGTCATCGACGCGCACCTCGACGCCCTGGCCGCCGCGCAAGAAGACGACGGCGGCTGGCCGATCGCCTGGGAGCCGATCGGCGTCGCGGCCGAACGCGAGTGCCGGGGCGTGGTCACCCTGGGGGCCCTGCGCACGCTCCGCGCGTTCGGCCGCCTCCCGTGAGCCGGAGCTAAGCGGCCCGGGCCGGACCGCCCCGGCGGGCCGAGTCGAACTCGCCGGTGCCGTCCGGCGCGGCGCCGCCCGCGTCCTGCGGATAGGCAATGCTGCCCCCGGCAGGCACGTTCCCGGGATGTCCCTGGCCCGCCGACATCTGCCTGATCTTCACGTAACGCCTGAGGTCCTGCCACTGGCTCGCGACGAGCGTCCCGAGAACCGCCGTGGCCAGCAAGAACATGGCTTTGCGCATTGCCGAGTCCCCATTCAAGATCGAGATTCTGCCCCCCACTGATCAGGGCTCTGCCCCTGGCACCGGAGGCTAACCATGCCGAGGGCCGAACGGAGCCAGGCTCGCGACGCGGGCGGCCTGCCTAACCTCCCCTTCCGGCTCACGGCGAAAGGTCTTCCAGGGCGCGGTTGCGGGCGCGCGGCGTGAACTGGGCCAGGACGGCGGCGACGACCAGGAAGCCGGAGATGAGCAGCAGTGCCTGCAGCGTGGAAAGGTGCGGCACCAGCGGCGCGATGACCAGCACGCCCACGGCACCGCCGGACACGGCCAGCCCGTCGACCAGCCCGAAGCCTGCGGACCGGAACCTGGTCGGGAAGCACTCGGCGGTCAGCGTGAACGTCGGGGGAACCCAGACGTTGAAGCCGAAGAAGATCACGAAGGATCCGGCGAACGCCCAGCCGATGTCCTGGCCCAAGGTTGCGATGATCACGGCGCCGACCAGGGTGAGCGCGGCGCCGACCGGCAGCCAGTAGCGTCGTTCGAGTGTCTCCGACCACCGCGCTGAGAACAGGGCCTGGACGAAGAAGCCGAGGCCGCCGACGGCCGAGATCATCCCGGCGACCGGCGCGGCGAAGTGCAGGCTGGTGAGCACCACGGTGGAACTGGTCGAGTAGGCGAACACCGTCGCGTAGCCGGTGAACCACATCGCGAGCAGCAGGAGCATGCGGTACCGGTAGCGCCGCTCGGCGACTAGTTCCCGCAGCGCGCTGCGGCGCTCGGCCTGCTCGGGCAGCAGCACCTCAGTGGCCGGCTCGGCCAGCGTCCCTGACCGCAGGGCTCGCTGTTCCAGCCGGGCGATCACGCTCTCGGCCTCGGTCATCCGGCCATGCTCCATGAGCCAGCGAGGTGACTCCGGCAGCCGGATCAGGGCCAGCAGGCCTGCGCTGGCCAGAGCCACCGCGATGCCGTAGACCCACCGCCAGCCCGCGGTGAACCCGGGGCCGGCCAGCGCGACCGGCAGCCCACGGGGGAACGGGGCGGCGGGTGTGGTCAGGAGCAGGCCGATCCCGATGCCGCAGGTCGCACCCAGCGCGCACAGCACGAAGGTTCGCGCGGTGTACCGGGCCCTGGCCCGGGCCGGGGCGATCTCGCCCACGTAGGTGTTGGCCACCGACAGCATCGTGCCCATGCTGATGCCGGTGATCGCGCGTCCCGCGACGAACTCGCCGTACACACCGGACAGCGCCGTCACCAGCGAGCCGATCCAGGCGAAGCCCAGCGCCACCGCCATCAGCCGCCGGCGCCCGAACCGGTCGGAGAGCGGCGCCACGGTCAGGCCGCCGATCAGGTAACCGAGGAGGAACAGGCACACCGGCAGCGTGAGCGAGGACTGCGCGTTGGCGGGCGAGCACCCGGGCCGGATCTGCGTGCAGGTCTGCAGGAAAGACACGTTGGGGTCGAAGTTGCAGTAGAAGACCGTGAACATGGCCAGGCCCGCGATCCCGGTGGCCGCGTAGCCGACAGCCCGCCTGGGCAGCCGGTCCAGCCGGGCCACGAGGCGGGCCTCGGTGCGCGGTCCGTCCTCGCCTGCACCGGTGCCCACGGCCTTGACCGGGCTGGGCGCCGTACGGTCGGTGGGAGCCGCGTTCGGCCGGAATTCATGACCTGCCATAGGCAGCCGGCTACCCGCGGATTTCCGGGCAAAACCGCCGCCGGTCCGCGGCGGGGGAAGCAGGAGGACTGACGGGCGGCGACGCCTCTCGGGTAACAATGAGTCCCGTGCACATCCTGGGAGACCGCGGCGAGATCGCTGACCCGCTCGCGCCGTACGCGGAGGTGGACCGGACGCGCGGCCCCGGCCCGTGCTGGGTCATGGGCCACATGGTGGGCGGCCTGGACGGCTCCGCCGCGATCGCCGGGCGGGTCGGCGCGCTGTCGACCGCGCCCGACACGGAACTGTTCCGGCTGATGCGGGCGCTGGCCGACGTGGTGCTGGTCGGGGCGCAGACCGTCCGCCAGGAGGGCTACGGCCCCGTCCGCCTGCCGGCCGACCGGGTCGCGGCGCGGGAGGCGGCCGGGCGGCCGGGCACGCCGCCGCTGGCCGTGGTCACGCGCTCGCTGGACCTGGACTGGTCGGCCAGCGCGTTCACCGGCCCGCCGCCGCCGAGCCGCACGCTGGTGATCACGTGCGCGGCCGCCGACCCGGGACGGCTCACGCGCGCCCGCCAGGTGGCGGACGTGGTCATCGCGGGGGAGAAGCGGGTCGATCCCGTGCTGGCCATGCGGGAACTGTCGGCGCGCGGGCACCGGGTCGTGCTGTGCGAGGGCGGCCCCACCTGGCTGGGCGAACTCGTGGCCGCCGGGTGCCTCGACGAGCTGTGCCTGACGATCGCGCCGCTGATCGGCGGGGACCCGCTGCCGGTGTCCCTGGCCCCGCCCGGGGCGCCGCTGGTCTCCTTCACCCTGCGCCACGTGCTGCGCGGCGGTGACACGCTGTTCCTGCGCTACGAACGGGACGCCGATGACTGAGAACGCGTTCAGCGCCATCATGACGGCGGCCGATCCCGGCCTGGTCGTGGTCACCACCGCCGAGGGCCGCGAGCAGGCGGGCTGCCTGGTGGGGTTCCACAGCCAGTCGAGCATCGGCCCGCCGCGGTACTGCGTCTGGCTGTCCAAGGCGAACCACACCTACCGGGTGGCCCTGCACGCCAGCTACCTGGTCATCCACTTCCTCACCGCGGACGACGCGGCCCTGGCGCACCGGTTCGGGACGCTGACCGGCGACAGCGCCGACAAGTTCGCCGGGCTGACCGTGACCGAGGGACCGGAAGGCGTGCCGGTCCTCGAGGACTGCCCGCACCGGCTCGTGGTCCGGCGGACCGCGCTGCTGGACGAGGGCGGCGACCACGTGTGCGTGGTCACCGAGCCCGTGGCCGCGCACACCAGCGGGCCGTTCGAGCCGCTGCGGCCGTCGCGGGCCGGCCGCATCGAGCCCGGGCACGGCCACGAGGAGCGGCCAGACCCACCCACCGAGCGCGCCGGGCCGCCCTCACTTTGAGACGCGGGTGATCCTCCGGTCCCGGGCCGGCGCTCAGTCTGCGGCGCTCAGTCTGCGGCGGGCGGCCCGGCGAGCACCGCGACCAGTTCGTCGGCCAGGCGGTCGCCCGCGGGCTGGCGGGTGGCGAGCAACCGGTACCAGATCACCCCGAACACGATGTCGGTGACGGTCCCGGGTGACACGCCCGGCGGGAGTTCGCCGCGGCCGGCGGCCCGGTCCAGGATCACGCCGAGCGCGTCCCGGCGGCGCTGCAGGAACGCGGTCCGGAACCGCTCGCCGAACGCCCCGTCGATCTGGGCCCGGGCCATGAGCGCGCGCAGCACGTCAGTGAGCGGCTTGCGCCCGAGGGCGAAGCTGGCGGTGAGGAACGCGCGCAGGTCAGCCCGGAAGCTGCCCTGGTCCGACACGGGCACGTGCAGGTCGGCCTTGGTCGCGACGGCCTCCAGCAGCACGTCGTCCTTGGTCGGCCACCACCGGTAGATCGTCTGCTTGCCGGTCCCTGACCGCGCGGCGATCCCGTCGATCGTCAGCCCCGCGTAGCCGCACTCGGCCGTGAGCTCGAACGTGGCCGCGAGGATGGCCCGCCGCGAATCCTCGCTCCGCTTGCGGCCCGGGCGGACCTGGTCGGTTTGGTCGGTCACGGAGCCCATGCTAGGCTCACTGAATCGAGACGAGACGTCTCGGTTCGGTTAATTTTCATGATCGTGGAGGATGGCGCGCGCTATGCGCGTCAGATCGTCCACGATCACGGAAGACCCCTTTGGAGGCCATCGTGAGCGATAGAACAGCGCTGATCGTGGGCGGGACGTCAGGGATCGGGCTGGCCACCGCGCGCCGGCTGCACGCCCAGGGCGCGGCCGTCCACATCGCCGGCCGCAGCCAGGAACGGCTCGGCGACGTGGCCGCCAGCGACCCCGGCCTGACCGGTCACCAGGCCGACGGCGGCCGCGCCGAGCAGATCGGGGCCCTGGCCGCGGCGGTAGGCCCCATCGACTGGCTGATCGTCACGCTGAGCGGCAGCGAAGGCCCCGGGCCCCTGGCCGACCTCGACCTCGGCATGCTCCGCCGCGCCTTCGACGCGAAGTTCTGGGGCCACGTCACCACGGTCCAGGCCGCCCTGCCGCACCTGGCCCCGGCCGGCTCGATCACGCTGCTGGGCGCGATCAGCGCGCGGGCCGCCATGTCCGGCATCGCGGGCCTGGCGGCGGTCAACGGCGCGGTCGAGGCGCTCGTCAAGCCGCTGGCCACCGAACTCGCGCCGATCAGGGTCAACGGCGTCTCGCCCGGATTCGTGGACACGCCCTGGTGGAGCGGGCTGCCCGAGGATGCCAGGCAGGCCTACTTCGCCCAGGCCGCCGCGGTGCTGCCGGTCCGGCGGGTCGCCACCGCCGACGACATCGCCGACGCGGTCGTGCTGGCCGCGACCAACCCCAACCTGACCGGCACGGTCATCGAGACCGACGGCGGCGCGCGCCTGGTGTCGATGACCTAGGCCGGCGGTAGTCTCGTATTGGCTGCCAGACCGCCAGCGCGAAGGAGCAGGTCGACATGAGTCTCTTCCAGCGGGCGCACGACATCGTCGCGGCCAAGGCCAACAAGGCGCTCGACGCCGCCGAGAAGCCGGACGAACTGCTCGACCTGTCCTACGAGCAGATGCTCGACCAGATCACCCGGGTCCGCCGGGGGCTGGTGGACATCGCCGCCTCGCGCAAGCAGATCGAACTGCAGGAGCAGCAGTTCCAGCACTCAGTGGACCACCTGGGCGATCAGGCCAAGGCCGCCCTCTCCCAGGGCCGCGAGGACCTGGCCCGGGAGGCGCTGTCGCGCAAGGCCGCGGCCCAGGGCCAGATCGAGGGCTTGGAGGAGCAGCGCCAGCAGCTCACCGAGCAGGAGAGCAAGCTCGAGCAGACCCTCCAGGTCCTGCAGAAGCGGGTCAACGAGTTCCGGACCAAGAAGGAAGTGCTGAAGGCGCAGTACACCGCGGCCGAGGCGACCACCGCGGTGAACTCGGAGGCCGCGGGCATCTCCTCCAGCTACAGCGACACGGGCGAGGCGCTGGCGCGGGCCCAGGACAAGATCGCCAACATGCAGGCCCGCGCCCAGGCCACCGACGAGCTGCTGCAGTCCGGGGTGCTGGAGGACGTCGGCGGCGACACCGACGACATCCAGTCCGAGCTCGACGAGGCCGGGCAGACCGCGCAGGTCGACAAGGAACTGGCCGCGCTCAAGGCCCAGATCGGCCCCGCGCCTTCGCCGCCCGAGCTTCCCGCGGGCTGATCCGCGGCCCCGGAGCCGGGGCCGCGGACGCAGCGCTGGACGGGCTCTAGGCCGCCCGGAAATACATCCGCAAGCAGGTCGGCGGCCGGAGACGGGAACAGCCTGCCGTTCGCACGGGTTTGGGTCAGCGGCGGCCAGCGGCTCCTGTGATCGGCGCAGGGCTGCGACCAGGCCGGGGACCGCGGAGAGACGGCAGTGCGGGCACGGATGAGCCAGAAAGTGGCGGTGAGCGTCGTATTCGTCGCCGCCATGTTCATGTCGATCATGGACGTCACGATCGTCAACGTGGCCCTGCCGACCATCGGGCGTGATTTCTCGGTCACCCCGACCGCGGTGGACAGCATCTCCATCGGCTTCCTGGTCAGCCTCGCGGTGTTCATCCCGGCGTCGGGCTGGCTGGGGGACCGGTTCGGCGGCAAGCGCGTGCTGCTCATCGCGATCGCGGTGTTCACGATCGCGTCCGCCCTGTGCGGCCAGGCGCACAGCCTGCCCGAACTGGTCGCGTTCCGGGTCCTGCAGGGCGCGGGCGGCGGCATGCTCGCCCCGGTCGGTATGGCCATGCTGTACCGCGCGTTCCCGCCCGAGGAGCGCATCCGGGCCTCGGCCATCCTCACCGTGCCCACGACCTTCGCCCCGGCGCTCGGGCCGGTGCTGGGCGGGCTGCTGGTCACCGAGGCGTCGTGGCGCTGGGTGTTCTACGTCAACGTGCCCATCGGCGCGGCGGCGCTCGCGTTCGGCGCCGTGTTCCTGCGCCAGGCGGCCGAGAGCCGGCCGGGGCGGTTCGACCTGCTCGGCTTCCTGCTGTCCGGCGGCGGCCTCGGCCTGCTCATGTACGGCGTCTCCGAGGGACCCGACCTGGGCTGGGGATCGGCCACCGTGCTGGCCTGCATTGCCGCCGGGGCCGTGCTGCTGGTGGTCATGGTGTTCGTGGAGCTGCGCCACGCCGAGCCCATCGTGGCGTTGCGGCTGCTCGGCAACCGGCTGTTCCGGGCGGCCAACGTGGTCATGATCCTGGTCTCGATCGCGTTCCTCGGCACGCTGTTCGTGATCTCGCTGTACTACCAGGACGGCCG
>DATAVV010000067.1:0-23332 GCA_036267555.1 Streptosporangiaceae bacterium
GACCTACGCGGGCCTGGAGCGGGCGACCACGGTGCTGCTGGCCGGGTTCGAGCCGCAGGACGAGTCGCCGATCGTGTTCCTGCGGCTGCGCAAGGCGGCCCGGGCCAAGCGCCTGGCCGTGTACTCGCTGGCCGCGCTGGCCAGCCGGGGCCTGGAGCGGATGTTCGGCACGCTGCTGCCGACCGTGCCCGGCGAAGAGGCCGCGGCCCTCGACGCGCTGGCCGGCGAGACCGGCCTGGACGAGGCCGCCCGCGCCGCCGCGCAGGCGCTGCGCCAGCCCGGCGCGGTCATCCTGGCCGGGGAGCGCCTGGCCGAGGTGCCCGGCGCGCTGTCGGCCGCCGCCCGGCTGGCCGAGGCGACCGGCGCGCGGCTGGCCTGGATCCCGCGCCGCGCGGGCGAGCGTGGCGCGATCGAAGCGGGCGCGCTGCCCACTCTGCTGCCCGGCGGCCGGGCCGTCACCGACCAGGCGGCGCGAGCCGAGATCGCCCGCACCTGGGGCGTGTCATCGCTGCCGGACCAGCCGGGCCGCGACACCGGCCAGATCCTGGCCGCGGCGGCCGCCCGCGAGATCGGCGCCCTGCTCATCGCCGGCGTGGACCCGGCCGACCTGCCCGACCCCGCGGCCGCGCTCGGGGCCCTCGACGCGACGCCGTTCGTGGTCAGCCTGGAGCAGCGGGTCAGCGCGGTGACCGACCGCGCGGACGTCGTGCTGCCGGTCGCTCCCGTGGCCGAGAAGGCGGGGACGTTCGTGAACTGGGAAGGCCGGCCCGGGTCCTTCGGGCCCGCGCTGCCCGTGCCCGAGGCCCGGACCGACCTGCAGGTGCTCGGTGCGGTCGCGGACGAGATGGACGTGCACCTCGGCCTGCCCGACGCCGCCGCCGCCCAGCGCGAGCTAGACACCCTGGTGCCGGCCGTGGTCGACGTGGCGCCGTCGGCGGCCGCCGCGACCGCCGACGCCGGCCGGACAAGCCGGCTCGCCCGGGCGCCGCAGGGGCCGGGCCAGGTGACGCTGGCCACCTGGCATAATCTCCTCGACGCGGGCCGGATGCAGGACGGCGAGCCGAACCTGGCGGGCACCGCGCGCGCGGCGGTCGCGATGATGTCCGCGGCGACCGCGGAGCAGGTCGGCGTCGGCGACGGCGGTAAGGTCACTGTGGCCACCGAGCGCGGGGCCATCACCGTGCCCGCGCAAGTCGCGGACATGCCCGACCGCGTCGTCTGGCTGCCCACCAACTCGGCGGGCTGCGCGGTCCGCGCCGGGCTCGGCGCGGGCCACGGAAGCCCCGTCACCTTGAGGAGCGCGGAATGACAGCCCTGGCCGCCGCCCAGGCGAGTGCGGCCGATCCCACCCTGTCGGACTTCGGTCACGACCCGTGGTGGATCATCATCATCAAGGTCCTGTTCATCTTCCTGTTCCTGCTCCTCGGCACGCTGTTCATGATCTGGGCCGAGCGCCGGGTGATCGGGCGCATGCAGCAGCGCCCGGGGCCGAACCGGGCCGGGAAGTTCGGCCTGCTGCAGTCGCTGATGGACGGCATCAAGCTGCCGCTCAAGGAGGACATCATCCCGCGCGGGGTGGACAAGATCCTCTTCGTGATCGCGCCCGCGCTCTCGGTGATCCCCGCGTTCATCAGCTTCGCGATCATCCCGTTCGGGCCGGTGGTCTCGATCGCGGGCGTGCGCACCCCGCTGCAACTCGCCGACCTGCCGGTCGCCGTGCTGCTGGTGCTCGCGATGAGCTCGATAGGCGTGTACGGGATCGTGCTGGCCGGCTGGTCGGCGTCCTCGCCGTACGCGCTGCTCGGCAGCCTGCGCTCGTCGGCCCAGGTGATCAGCTACGAGATAGCGATGGGCCTGGCCTTCGTCCCGGTCTTCCTGTACTCGGGTTCGCTGTCCACCACCGCGATCGTGTCCGCGCAGGCCCACGGCAACGAGTTCCACTGGTTCGGGGTCGGGCTGCACTACCCGTCCTGGTTCGCCGTGCTGCTGCTGCCGTCGTTCGTGATCTACCTGATCACGATGGTCGGCGAGACCAACCGGCTGCCGTTCGACCTGCCCGAGGGCGAGGGCGAGCTTGTCGCCGGCTACCACACCGAGTACTCGTCGCTGAAGTTCGCGCTGACCCAGCTGGCCGAGTACGTCAACATGATCACGGTGTCCGGCCTGGCCACCACGCTGTTCCTCGGCGGGTGGGCCGCGCCGTGGCCGATCTCGGTGTGGTCGGGCGCCAACTCGGGCTGGTGGCCGCTGCTGTGGTTCCTGGCCAAGGTCTCGATCTTCATGTTCACGTTCATCTGGCTGCGTGGCTCGCTGCCCCGGATCCGCTACGACCAGCTCATGCGGCTCGGCTGGAAGGTGCTGATCCCGGGTGCGCTCGCGTGGACCCTGATGATCGCGACCATCCGGGTCTGGCGCCGCCAGGGCGGCAGCACGGGCGTGTACATCGTGGCCGGCCTGATCGTCGCGGCGCTGATGGCGCTGGCGTGGGCCTGGGACGCCGCCGAAGCCAACCGGGCCAAGCGGGCCGAGGAACTCGACGCGGCCGACGCGGAGGACGAGGCCAAGGCGGCGGTCTTCCCGGTGCCGCCCATGGACCTGCCGCACTATCACGGGATCGGCGTCTCCGCGGAGGAAACGGCTCCTCCGCGAGTGGCCGAAACCGCAGGGAACGAGGTCACCGGTGCTTGACTTCCTCAACCCGATCAAGGGCTTCGGCGTCACCTTCCGGCAGATGTTCCGGAAGGTCGACACCGTCCAGTACCCGGAGGAGGTGCGGCCGACCGCTCCCCGGTTCCACGGCCGGCATCAGCTCAACCGCTGGCCGGACGGGCTGGAGAAGTGCATCGGGTGCGAGCTGTGCGCCTGGGCCTGCCCGGCCGACGCCATCTACGTGGAGGGCGCGGACAACACCGAGGAGGAGCGCTACTCCCCGGGTGAGCGGTACGGGCGCGTCTACCAGATCAATTACCTGCGCTGCATCCTGTGCGGGCTGTGCATCGAGGCGTGCCCGACCCGCGCGCTGACCATGACCAACGAGTACGAGCTGGCCGACGACAGCCGGGAAGCCCTGATCTGGACCAAGGAACAGCTCGTCGCGCCGCTGCAGCCGGGCATGGAGGCGCCGCCGCACCCGATGCTCCTGGGCGATACCGAGCGGGACTACTACCAGCTCGGCGCGTCCGGCATCGCCGGGACGAGCCGGCCGGCCGACGACGACCAGTCCGGTGCGGGCCGATGAGCCATCCCGCTGTCGTCCCCACCGTCCTCGCCGTGGGCATGGCGGAAGAGACCCAGACCCTCGCGTTCTGGATCCTGGCCGTGGTCTCGGTGGCCGCCGGCCTGGCCATGGTCCTGGCCCGGCGGGCCGTGCACTGCGCGATGCTGCTCGCGGTCGTGATGCTGTCGCTCGCGGTCATGTACGCGCTGCTGGGCGCGCCGTTCCTGGCCTTCGTGCAGGTGATCGTCTACACCGGCGCGGTGCTGATGCTGTTCCTGTTCGTGCTCATGATCGTGGGCGTTAACTCCAGGGACTCGCTGGTGGAGACGATCAAGGGCCAGCGGCTCGCCGCGGCCGTGGTCGGGATCGCGATGCTGGTCCTGCTCACGCTGATCATCGGGCACGCGGCGATCGGCCCGCAGGCGGCGTTCAGCGCGAGCTACAACGGCTCGAACGTGACCGGGCTGGCCCAGCTCATCTTCACCACGTACGTGTTCCCGTTCGAAGTGACCAGCGCCCTGCTCATCACCGCGGCGCTGGGAGCGATGGTGCTCGCGCACCGCGAGCGCACCGGCCCCAGGCCGACCCAGCGCGAACTGGCCCGGCGCCGGATCGAAAGCGGGCGGCCGTCGCCGCTGCCCGGGCCCGGCACCTATGCGCGGCACAACGCGGTGGACATGCCAGCGCTGCTGCCCGACGGCTCGCAGTCCCGGCTGTCGGTCAGCCCGGTGATCAGCGGCCGGGAGGAACTCGAGCCGCGCGAGGGCGGCCCCGTGAGCCCCGGCCCCGGCGAGATCGCGCCGCCCGACAGCGACGGGAACGGGAACGGGAACGGGAACGGGAACGGCCACCCGGACGGCAACGGGAGTTCGGGCGACCAGCCCGAGCAGGAGCATGAGGGGGCCCGGTGGTAAGCCCTTCGCACTTCGTCGCGCTGGCGGTGATCCTGTTCGTGATCGGCGCCGTCGGCGTCCTGGTCCGCAAGAACGCGATCGTCATCTTCATGTGCGTGGAATTGATGCTGAACGCGGTCAACCTGGCTTTTGTGGCGTTCTCCCGGCTGCACGGCAACCTGGACGGCCAGGTGATCGCGTTCTTCGTGATGGTGGTCGCCGCCGCGGAGGTCGTGGTCGGCCTGGCCATCCTGACGTCGATCTACCGGGCTCGCCGGTCGGCGTCGGTGGACGACGCGAACTTGCTCAAGTATTAACCCGGGCCGGTCCCGTTACGGGGCGGGCTCACGCCTGACAACAACGAAGACAATGCAGGAGAAGGGGTAGCCAGTGACGGGCTCTGTCGCGGGCGCGCCGTCGGCGGCGGTCATGAACACGGTGGCCGCCGTCGGCGTCCAGCGCGCCGCATGGCTGCTACTGGCCTTCCCCGTGGCGGGAGCGATAATCCTGCTGCTGGGCGGGAAGCGCACCAATAGCTGGGGGCACCTGGTCGGCGTGATCATGCCGGTCGCGAGCTTCGTGTACGGCGTGATCGCGTTCTTCGCGATGCTCGGGTACAGCCAGCGCAGCCGGGATATCCACCTGTTCTCGTGGATCCCGGTCGGCGGCCTCAAGGTCAGCATCGGGCTGCTGCTCGACCCGCTGTCCATCTGCTTCGTGCTGCTGATCACCGGGGTCGGCTCGCTGATCCACATCTTCGCGGTCGGCTACATGGCGAACGACCCGGAGCGGCGCCGGTTCTTCGGCTACATGAACCTGTTCCTGGCGGCGATGCTGCTGCTGGTGCTGTCCGACAACTACCTGAGCCTGTACGCGGGCTGGGAGGGCGTGGGCCTCGCGTCCTACCTCCTGATCGGGTTCTGGCAGTACAAGCCGACCGCCGCGACCGCGGCCAAGAAGGCGTTCATCGCCAACCGGGTCGGCGACGCCGGGCTGTCGCTAGCCATCATGCTGATGTTCGCCCAGTTCGGCACCGTGACGTTCAACGGCGTGTTCCACGCGGTGGGCGGGGCCAGCCACGGCGTGGTGACCGCGATCGGGCTGCTGCTGCTGCTCGGCGCGTGCGGCAAGTCCGCGCAGCTTCCGCTGCAGTCCTGGCTGCTGGACGCGATGGAGGGCCCGACCCCGGTGTCCGCGCTGATTCACGCGGCCACCATGGTCACCGCGGGCGTTTACCTGATCGTCCGGTCCAACCCGATCTTCAACCTGTCCGCCGACGCGCGCCTGGCCGTCACGATCGTGGGCGCGGCCACGCTGCTGTTCGGCGCGATCATCGGGTGCGCCAAGGACGACATCAAGAAGGCCCTAGCCGGGTCCACGATGAGCCAGATCGGCTACATGATGCTGGCGGCCGGGCTCGGGCCGCCCGGATACGCGCTGGCCATCGCGCACCTGCTCGCGCACGGGTGCTTCAAGGCCGGCCTGTTCCTCGGCGCTGGCTCGATCAAGCACGAGATGGACGACGAGGTGGACATGCGCCGCTTCGGCGGCCTGGCCAGGGTCATGCCGGTCACGTTCGTCACGTTCGGGCTCGGCTACCTGGCGATCATCGGCATCCCGCCGCTCTCCGGGTTCTTCACCAAGGACGCGATCGTCGAGGCCGCCTTCGCCAAGGGCGGGACAACCGGGGCGATCCTCGGCTCCGCCGCGGTACTCGGGGCCGCGATCACCGCCTTCTACATGACCCGGGTCATGTTCATGACGTTCGCCGCGCAGCGTCGCTGGGACGAGAAGGTGCACCCGCACGAGGCGCCCCCGGTCATGACGTCGCCGATGATCGTGCTGGCCATCGGCTCCGTCGGGGCCGGGGCGTTCCTGATCATCGCCAACCGGCTGATCGACTTCCTGGCCCCGGTGGTCGGCACGCCGCCGGTTTCCACCGGGTACTTCACCCTGGCCGGCGGGGTCACGCTGGCGCTGGTGCTGTGCGGGGTGGCGCTCGCTTGGGCCATGTACGGGCGGCGGGAGGTCCCGGTGACCGCGCCGGCCGGCCGGTTCGCCACGGTGGCGGCGCGCAAGGACCTGTACGGCGACGCCATCAACGAATCGGTTCTGATGCGCCCCGGGCAGTGGCTCACGAGACTCTCGGTGTACTTCGACAACCGGGGCGTCGACGGGCTGGTGAATACCCTGGCCGCCACCATGGGCGGCACGTCGGGACGGGTGCGGCGGCTGGAGAACGGGTTCGTCCGCTCCTATGCGCTGCTGATGTTCTTCGGCGCGGTGCTGCTGGTGGGCGCGCTGCTTCTGGTGAGGGTGTGATGAGCACATTTCCCTGGCTGACCGTGACGGGCGCGATCCCGCTCGTCGGCGCGGTCGTGGTCTCGCTGACGCCGGGCCTGTCCGCGCCCGGCGCTGACGCCGACCGCCGGGCCCGCGCCCGGCTGGTCAAGCAGATCACGCTGGGCTTCACGCTCGTCACGCTCGCGGTGACGATCGCGATGGCCGCGGCGTTCAAGACCGGCGCGGGCGCCCCCGACTTCCAGTTCAGCCAGACCTACCAGTGGATCCCGCAGTTCGGGGTGCACTACGCGGTCGGCGTGGACGGGATCGCGCTGGTCCTGCTCCTGATGACCGTGGTGCTGATGCCGGTCGTCGTGCTCGCCTCGTGGAACGACGCCGAGGGCGAGGCGAACCCCGCGGGCGAGCCGGCCCCCAAGCGCAGCGTGAAGACCTACTTCGCGCTGATGCTGGTGCTCGAGACCATGATGATCGGGGTCTTCGTCGCCACCGACGTGTTCCTGTTCTACGTGTTCTTCGAGGCCATGCTGATCCCGATGTACTTCATGATCGGGAGCTACGGCGTCGGCCAGCGCCAGTACGCCGCGGTCAAGTTCCTGCTGTACAGCCTGCTCGGCGGGCTGCTCATGCTGGTCGCGGTCATCGCGCTGTACGTGTACTCGGCGAAGAACGGCCACCCGGGCACGTTCCTGTTCAGCCAGCTTGAGCACATCACGCTGAGCCAGACCACGCAGAAATGGCTGTTCCTCGGCTTCTTCGTGGCGTTCGCGATCAAGGCGCCGCTGTGGCCGTTCCACACCTGGCTGCCGGACGCGGCCACCGCGGCCCAGCCGGGCGCCGCGGTCCTGCTCGTCGGCGTGCTCGACAAGGTCGGCACGTTCGGCCTGATCCGGTACTGCCTGGTGTTGTTCCCCTCCGCCGCGCACTACTTCACGAACCTGGTCATCGTACTCTCGGTGATCGGAGTGCTTTACGCGGCGATCGTGGCCATCGGGCAGCGCGACCTCAAACGTCTGATCGCCTACACCTCGGTGTCCCACATGGGCCTGATCACGCTCGGCATCTTCGCCATGACCAGCGAGGGCCAGGCGGGCGGGGTGCTGTACATGGTCAACCACGGGTTCGCCACCGGGGCCCTGTTCCTGATCGCCGGGTTCATGATCGCGCGGCGCAAGTCGCAGCTCATCGCCGACTACGGCGGCGTGCAGAAGGTCGCGCCGGTGCTCGCCGGGCTGTTCCTGATCGCGGGCCTGGCCGGGCTGGCGCTGCCCGGCCTGAGCACGTTCATCAGCGAGTTCCTGGTCCTGGTCGGCACGTTCACGCGCTATGAGGTCCCGGCGATCCTGGCCACGGTCGGCATCATCCTGGCCGCCATCTACATCCTGTGGATGTACCAGCGCACGATGACCGGCCCGGTGCGGGAAGAGGTCAAGGACATGCCCGACCTCAAGGCCCGCGAGTTGTGGGCGGTCGGCCCGCTGATCGCGCTGGTCGTGGTGCTCGGTGTGTACCCCAAGCCGGTGCTCGACATCATCAACCCGGCGGTCCACCAGACCCTTGTCCAGGTGCACGCCACGGACCCGGTCCCGCCGCATCCAGGCACATCCTCCGCGCTCACCCAGAGGAGCTCACCGTGACCGGGACCGTAGCCGCGGTCGCCGCCGCCGCCCCCGCGATCAGCGCGCCCAGCATCGAGTACAGCCAGCTAGCGCCGATGCTGATCGTGTTCGGCGCCGCGGTGGCGGGCGTGCTGGTGGAGGCGTTCGCGCCGCGGGCGCTCCGGCGCCCGATCCACGTCGTGCTGGCCCTGGGCGGCCTGGTCGCCGCGTTCGTGCTCACGATCGTCGTGGCCTCGAGCAGCATCTTCAAATCCGGCAGCCCGGGCCACGTCGCCGCGATGGGCGCGGTCGCCGTGGACCGGCCCACGCTGTTCATCCAGGGCACGATCCTGGTGCTGGCGTTCATCAGCGTGCTGCTGATCGCGGAGTCCGCGCACGACGTCAGCGCGTTCACCCCGCAGGCGTCCGCGGTGCCGGGCAGCGCGGAGGAGCGCGCGAGCCTGGAAGCGGGCATCGAGCATACCGAGGTGTACCCGCTGGCGCTGTTTGCCGTGGGCGGCATGCTGCTGTTCCCCGCGGCCAACGACCTGCTGACGATGTTCGTCGCGCTCGAGGTCCTCTCGCTGCCGCTGTACCTGCTCTGCGGCCTGGCCCGGCGGCGCCGGCTGCTGTCGCAGGAAGCGGCCATGAAGTACTTCCTGCTCGGCTCGTTCTCGTCGGCGTTCTTCCTGTTCGGCATCGCGATGCTGTACGGCTTCGCGGGCACGGTGCGGCTGTCCGGCATCGCCTCGGCCGCCTCGTCCAACACCAGCGGTTCCACGCTGCTGTACGCCGGCATCGCGCTGCTCGGCCTCGGACTGTTCTTCAAGATCGGCGCGGTGCCGTTCCAGAGCTGGAAGCCCGACGTGTACCAGGGCGCGCCCACGCCGATCACGGCGCTGATGGCCTCGTGCACCCTGGTCTCGGCGTTCGGCGCGCTGCTGCGCGTCTTCTACGTGGCGTTCGGCCAGCTGAGCTGGAGCTGGCGGCCGGCGATGATCGGCATCGCGATCCTCACCATGCTGGTCGGCTCGGTGGTCGCGATCACCCAGACCGACGTGAAGCGGCTGCTCGCCTACTCCTCGATCGCTCAGTCCGGGTACGTGCTGACCGGCGTCGTCGCGGCGACCACCGCCGGCCTGTCCAGCAGCCTGTTCTACCTGGCCGCCTACGGCGCCGCGGTGATCGGCGCGTTCGCCGTGGTCACCCTGGTGCGCGACCAGGCCGGGGAGGCGGCACACCTGTCCCGCTGGGCCGGGCTCGGCAAGCGGTCCCCGCTGGTCGCCGGGACGTTCGCGTTCTTCTTGATCGCCTTCGCGGGCATCCCGCTCACCAGCGGATTTACCGGAAAATTCGCTGTTTTCCAGGCGGCCATCCAGGGCGGCGCGCTGTCGCTGGTGATCGTCGGCGTGATCAGCAGCGCGATCCTGGCCTTCCCCTACGTCCGGGTGATCGTGCTGATGTTCTTCTCCGACCCGGCCCCCGACGGCCCGGCGGTGGTCCGGCCCAGCGTCTTCACCGGCCTGGCCGTGGCGGTCGGGGCCATCGTCACGCTGGTGCTCGGCATCGTGCCGCAGCCGCTGCTCAGCCTGGCCAACCACGCGGCCACTAGCCTTTTTGTCCGCTGACCTCCGTCCGGCCCCGCCAACCTCTTTGTCCGCTGACCTCCGTCCGGCCCCGCCAACCTATTCGTCCGCTGACCTCCGTCCGTCCGCTATCGCTGGTGTCCGCCCTTGGCGCTGCGGGCATACCTCGGATTACGCTGCCTTGCACATATCGTGGGGTGCTCTGGCACTTGTCCCGCTGACGGCTGGTTCGCGGGCCGGGGCCGGGGGATCACCGAGGGAGCCTGATTGAGCACCGTAGTAACCGTAGAGTTGCCGGACGCCGCGCTGGCCGCCGAGGTCGTCGAGGGCCTCGCGCTGGTCGAGGACGGCCTGCGCGAGGCGGCCAGGACCCAGCACGACCTGCTGGGGCAGACAGCCGCCTACGGCGTGGGCGCGGGGGGCAAGCGCTTCCGCGCCACCCTCGTGCTGCTGGCCGCCCAGTTCGGCAACGCCCGAGACCCGCGCATCGTGCCCGCCGCGGTGGCGATCGAACTGACCCACCTGGCCACGCTCTACCACGACGACGTCATGGACGAGGCCGACGTCCGCCGCGGCATGGCGAGCGCCAACGCCCGCTGGGACAATTCGGTCGCGATCCTGGCCGGCGACTTCCTGTTCGCCCGGGCCTCGCGGATCCTCGCCGACCTCGGTCCCGAGGCGATCAGGATCCAGGCCGAGACGTTCGGGCGCCTGGTGGCCGGGCAGATCGACGAGACGATCGGCCCGCGGCCCGGCGAGGACCCGCTCGAGCACTACCTGACCGTGATCAACGAGAAGACGGCGTCGCTGATCGCGACGTCCGGGCAGTTCGGCGCGATGTTCTCCGACGCGTCGCCCGAGGTGGTGACCAGGATCGCCGCCGCCTGCGAGGCGATCGGGGTGGCCTGGCAGCTATCCGACGACCTCCTCGACGTGGCGAGCGAGTCGGCCCAGTCGGGCAAGACCCCCGGCACAGACCTGCGGGAGGGCGTGCTGACGCTGCCGATGCTGCACGCGCTGCGCTCGGCGGGGCCAGGCGACGCCCGGCTCGTGGAGTTGCTGAACCGCGGTGAGCTGACCGACCCGGCCCTGCACGCCGAGGCGCTGGCGCTGCTGCGGGCGCATCCGGCCATGGAGATGGCCCGCGCGGACACCCGGCGGTGGGCGGCGAGGGCCAGGGACGAGATCCTCGCGCTGCCCGATGTACCCGCTCGCGCCGCGTTTGAGGCGATGTGCGAGTTCGTGGCCGAGCGCACCGGCTGACCTGCGGCCCGATTCCGGTGCAGATCCCGCAAATTCGGGATAGGCACCCCCGGCGCGCTAGCATGCAGGGCAATGAGAACCTCTGGGCGCACTGCGAACGGCTCGGCGGTGCCTGAGGATACTCCGGACGTCCCGGCCCCCCGCAACAGTGACTTCGTGCAGTCGCTGGACCGCGGCCTGGCGGTCATCCGGGCGTTCGGCCCGGAACGCGAGCGGCTGAGCCTGTCCGAGGTGGCCCGGGCGACCGGGCTCACCCGCGCGGCCGCCCGGCGGTTCCTGCTCACCCTGGTCAAGCTGGGGTACGTCCGCAACGACGGCCGGGAGTTCTCGCTCCGGCCGCGGGTGCTGGAACTGGGCTACGCGTACCTGTCCGGGCTGGCCCTGCCCGAGGTGGCCGCGCCGCACCTGGAAGAACTCGTGGCCAGGCTGCACGAGTCCTCGTCGATCTCCGTGCTGGACGCGCACCAGATCGTCTACGTGGCCCGGGTGCCGACCAAGCGGATCATGACGGTCGCGATCTCGGTCGGGACCAGGTTCCCGGCCTACGCGACGTCGATGGGCCGGGTGCTGCTGGCCGAGATGGGCGACGAGGAACTCGACCGCTACCTGACCGAGGCCGCGTTCGAGCGGCTCACCTCCCGCACGGTCATCAGCCCGGCCCGGCTGCGGGCGATCGTGCGCGAGACCGGCCGCCAGGGCTACGCGATCGTCGACCAGGAACTCGAAGAGGGCCTGCGGGCGGTGGCCGCGCCGATCCACGGCGGCGCGGACGGCACCGCCGCCATCAACGTGTCCGCCCACGCCAGCCGGGTCAGCATGGTCGCGATGCGCGGCCACATCCTGCCCGCGCTGCTGGAGACCGCGCAGCAGATCGAGGCCGACCTGCGGGCCCAGACGTCACCGTGACCGGCGGCCCCGGTCGTTGCCGGTCCGCAGCCAGTAGCCGACGGGGAACAGCCGGATGTTCAGGTGCTCGTCCACCAGCCCCCACAGCCCGCGGCGCGCGAACAGGGCCACGAGGATCGCGACCAGGCCCAGGATGATCAGGTACCAGGCGTTGTAGGAGGCCAGCGTCTGCTGGAGCACTATGTAGACCACGGTGCCGATGATCGGCCCTTCGATCGTGCCCAGGCCGCCGATGATCGTCGCGAACGCCATCACCGCGGTCCACTGCACGCTGAACACCGCGTCCGGCTGCACCTGAAGCTGGCTGATCGCCAGCAGGGCGCCCGCGGCGCCGCAGCCGGTGCCGCCCACCACGAACACCAGCAGCCGGGCCAGGCCGACCCTGGCCCCGGAACTGCGCGCGGCCACCTCGTCGTCGCGGATGGCGGTGAGCACCAGGCCGAGCCGGCCCCGGAGAATCAGGTAGATGGCGGCCAGGCTCACCACCGTGACGGCCAGCCCGGCCCAGTAGGTATCCGCGGTGAGCAGGGTGGGGTTGAACCCGGCGAACCCGGGCAGCGGCATCCCGGTGCCGCCGCCGATCGAGGAGAACTTCTCGATGATCAGCATGACGGTCGCGGCCAGCACCCAGGTGGCGATCGCGAAGTACCCGCTCCGCAGCCGGGAGACCAGCCACCACAGGGGGAGCGCCACGACGCCGCAGCCGATCGCGGCGACCGGCAGCGCGGCGAACGGCGAGGTGCCGTGGATGGCGAGGATCAGCACGAAGTAGGCGCCGAGGCCCACGAACGCCTGCTGTCCCACCGACACCAGGCCCGCGTAGCCCGCCAGCAGGTTCCACATGCTCGCCATCGTGAGCACGATGAACGCCTGCACCATGATCGTGGTCGTGCCCGAGTACACGATGTAGGGGAGCATCGCGAGCACGGCGATGACGATCAGCGCGCCCGCCCCGGTCCAGGCGACGTTGCGGCGCGACCGGGCAACCCGGAACGGCTCGGCCCTGCGGGCCGAGGTCTCGGTGGCCAGGCTCATGGCTGTGCCTCCCGCTCGCTACGCTCGCTCAATTCTGTACCCTCCGGCTGATGAGGCCCTGCGGCCGGAGCACGAGCACGGCGAGGAACACGATGTAGCCGGCGAGCAGTTCGTCGGAGATGTTGATCTGGGCGCCGATCTGCTGGGCCACGCCCAGGATCACGCCGCCGAGCAGGGTGCCCCACAGCGAGCCGAGCCCGCCGATCACCACCGCCGCGAACGCGAACAGCAGGATCGTGTCGGTGCCCGTGGTCGGGTCGAGCTGTGAGTACATGCCGTAGGCCACGCCGGCCAGCGCCACGGTGGCGAACGCCAGCGCCGCCGCGATGCCGAACACGTGCCGGTAGTCGGCCCCGGCTAGCTGGGCCGCCTCCCGGTCGTCGGCCACGGCGCGGATCAGGCGGCCGTACTTCGAGACGGAAAGGAAGTACTGCAGCCCGAGCAGCACCAGGACGGCGACGACGAACACCACCACGAGCAGGTAGCCGATCTGGATCGAGCCGATCTTGAAGGAACCGCTGACCAGGGCCAGGCCGGTGCCGATCCCGCGGCTGTTGGCGGTGAAGAACTGGAGCAGGCCGTTCTCGATCACGACCGACAGTCCGAACGTGACCAGCAGCGTGGTGAGCACGCTGCGGTCCAGTGCGGCCTGGATGACCGTGCGCTGCAGCACGTAGCCGAACACCGCCATCACCGGGACCACGATGAGGAAGGACCAGAGCACCGGGACGTGGGTGACGGTGATGATGCCGATGGCGACGTAGCCCGCGATCACCGCGAGGTCGCCGTGGGCGAGGTTCACGACCTTCATGACCCCGAACATCAGCGACAGCCCGCAGGCGAACAACGCGTAGAGGCCGCCGGTCAGCACCCCCTGGATGATGGCGTTTGCCCAGGCCACTACCGTTCGCTCCCTTCGCCGGACGGGGGCACATCGGGGGTCGTCCCGCCGGGCAGGGTCGCGGTGGCAGCCAGGCCGAAGTAGGCCGCCTCCACCTGGTCCGCCGTGACGTCGGCCGGCTTGCTCTCCAGCGTGGTCCGGCCCTCCAGCAGGCAGTGGATGTGCGTGGCCACGCGAAGCGCCTGGCTCACGTCCTGCTCGACAAGCAGCACGGTGAGGCCGGTTTCCAGGATCTGCGGCAGCATGCCGTAGATGCGCTGGACGATCACGGGCGCCAGGCCGAGCGACAGCTCGTCGAGCAGCAGGACGCGGGGGTTGGCCACCAGGGCCCGGCCGATCGCGACCGTCTGCTGCTCGCCGCCGGAAAGCTGGGCGGTGAGCTGACCCCGGCGCTCACCCATCCAGCCGAACATCTCGTAGATCCGCTCGATCGTCCACGGGCCCTGGCGCGCGTAGGTCGCGCCGACCTGCAGGTTCTCCTCGACCGTGAGCGACCCGAACAGCCGCCGGCCCTCCGGCACCATCGTGATCCCCTGCGTGGCCCGGCGCTCGGGCCGCAGCCGGGACACGTCCTTGCCGTCGAACAGGATCGAACCGGTCGTCGGGCGGTGCAGGCCGGCGATCGTGCGCAGCAGCGTCGACTTGCCCGCGCCGTTCGCGCCGATGATCGCGTAGACCTCACCCGGGAGCACCCGCAGCGAGATCCCGTCCAGCGCCTGCAGCTGCCCGTGGTGCACGACCAGGTCGCGGACCTCCAGCAGCGGCGTAACGTTTTCCGGCCTGCTCATGGCTCGCCCCGCTCCCCGTCCCCACCGGGTGCCTCCAGGGAACCGCCGGCCAGCGCCGCGGTGACCTCGGTGCCCAGGAAGACCTCGCGGACCGCGGGGTCGGCCAGCACCGCGGACGGCTCGCCGTCGCCGACGAACGTGCCGCCGGACAGGCAGATCAGCCGGCCCACCACGGCGGTGAGCGCGCGGACCACGTGCTCGATCCAGATCACCGCCGTGCCGTCGGCGTTGACGCCGCGGACGATCTCGACCAACTGGGCGACCTCGGGATCGGTGAGGCCGCCCGCCACCTCGTCGAGCAGCAGCAGTGTGGGCCGCGTGGCCAGGGCCCTGGCCAGTTCCAGCCGCTTGCGCTGGAGCAGGCCGAGCCGCTCGGCGGCCACGTTGGCCTGGTCGGATATGCCGGCCCGCTCCAGCGCCTCCACCGCCGCCGCGTAACTGGCCCGCCGCCGCAGCCCAGCGCCCTGCTGGGCCGCGACAAGCAGGTTCTCGAACACGGTCATGTCGCCGAACGGCCGCGGCACCTGGTAGGTGCGGCCGACGCCCAGCCGGCACCGCGCGGCCGCGTCCAGCTTGGTGACCGTGCGCCCGGCGAAGCGGACCTGGCCCCCGTCGGGGGCGAGGTCGCCGGAGATGAGGCCGAACAGGCTGGTCTTGCCGGCGCCGTTCGGCCCCACGATCCCGACGGTGTCGCCCGGGCTGACGGCCAGCGACACGTCCTCAGCGATGACGACCCGGCCGAACCGTTTCGTCACCCGGTCGATTTCGAGTAGCGGCTCGCTCATCCGGTCACGAGTTGGTCGGCTTCAGGTCGGCGGTGATCTTCGCGTCGGGCTGGAGCGTGTTGTCGACGGTCTGCATCTCGAGCGAGTACTTCGTCCCCTTCTGCCACTGCACGCCGACCGGCGCGGTGATCGCCACGCCCGGCGCCGGGCCGCCGGACGCGAAGTTCAGCGGGCCGGCCAGCGCCTGGATGTTCACCTTGTGGATGGCGTCGGCGACCTCGGCCTTGTCGTGCGGATCGCTCACCATGGTGAGGGCCGCATGCGCGGCCTCGAAGAGGCTGTAGTTGCTGATGTTGGAGTTCCACTGGCCGCCGGTGGCCGACTCGAACTCGTTGGCCATCTGCTGACAGGTCTCCCCGGTGAACGAGGACTTCCACGGCAGCGTCGGCGTCCACCAGGCGTCGGTCGCCACGTTGTCGACCAGGTTGCCGAGCGCGTAGGCGTCGGTCGGGAACAGCAGCACCTTGGCCACGGTGGCCAGGCTCGGCCTGAAGCCCTGCTGCACCGACTGCTTCCACATGGTGGCGAAGTCGGGCGGCAGCGGCACGTTGGTGAAGAAGTCAGCCTTCTCCGACTTGAACTGGGAGATCATCGAGGAATAGTTCGTGGTGCCGTCGGGGTAGGCCGAGGACAGGTCCAACGTGTAGCCCGCGCCCTTGGCGATCGGCGGGAACACCGCGCGGAACGCGTTGCCGTCCGAGTCGTTGGGGAACGCGCCGGCGACCACCTTGTCGGTGTGCAACTGGTCGTGGATCCGGTTCCACATCGGGATGAAGCACTTGATGAGGTGCTCGGCGCCGAGGAAGTACATCACCACGTACTTGGGCTTGAGCGTCGGCTTGACCGGGTTGCCCCCGAGGTTGATGTACCAGGACTCCCACGGGATGTTCGAGCAGATCAGCGGGGTGCCAAGGGATTCGGCCTGGCTGGCCACCGCGTTGACGGTCTCCGGCGTGGAGGACGAGAACAGCAGGTCCACGTTGTCGCTCAGGATCGCCGTCTTGGCCAGGTCGCCGGCCCGGGTCGGGCTGGACTGGGTGTCGTAGGACTTGATGGTGACCGAGTAGGTCTTGCCGCCGATCTTGAACCCGTTCTTGTACGGGGATGTCTGCTTGATCTTCGAGGTCACCCAGTTGTCTGGCGCGCCGAAGCCGGCCAGCGAGCCGGTCAGCGGGTGGATCCAGCCGATCGTGATGGCCTTGGTGCTGCCCGATCCCGTGCTGGCGCCCTTGATGCCGGAACTGCACGCCTCAAGCAGCCCGCCGCCCCCCGCGATGGCCGCGCCCGCGCCGACCGTGCGCAGCAGGCTTCGTCGGGTAAAGCCGCCGGCCGTGCTTGTGTTATCGGATTGCGCAGTCTGGTCACTCATCCGTAATCGATCTCCTTATGAGGTCGCGTCGCAGAGCGCAGGACCGCCTATGCCGGGATGCCGGTGGACTCCCTGGTCTGGGCATGCCTGCCCGGCGTCGCGATGCTGACATCACCCGAATTCCGACGCAGCGGCACTTGTTGCAACACATGATTGCATCTTCTGCGAATCGCTTTCATTTATTTGTGTTTTACCGGCAAGCGCAGCGAGCGCGCGGCCATGTGGCGGCGGGGGACTTGGGCGCGAACGCCTGCTTTGCGGGCTCATATGCCTTTTACTTTGTCGACTGCTGCTCGCTGGGTGAGGGTGTGCTGGCGGCGGACGCAGCGTGCGGAGACCGTCCGGCCGCAGCGCCGACAGACGGATATTGTTCGCTATACGAACGAACGTGCATAACTTGAACAGCATGCCACCACGCGCGTCCGCGGATAGTCAACGGCCGTTATGTAACTGTTGTTACCGGCCAGGGGCGTGTGGGTGTCGTTCGTCGGTGCTTCGTTCACCTGACGGAAGTCCTCCCTCCCGGGTTTGCCGGCCGGGGCCGGTCAGGCCAGCCCCGGCCGACCCTGCTGGCCGGACCGGACGGGCCTGACGCAGGAGTCTAGATTGTGAACAATTTTGTTGACAAGGGGTCTTCCGGGGCAACCGGGCGGCTCGGCCGGTTCCGGGCCGGTTCCGGGCCGGGCTTCCGGCCGGGTTCTGACGCCCGGCCCGGCCTGTGGCGGGCGGCCGATAATCCTCCGATATCGTCAGATCCTCGCTTATTAGCCAATCTCACGTTATAAACTCATGAAGGGGGATCGGAATGGCCAGGGCTGGTCGGCCACGTGCGGCGGCGGGGTCTGGCACAACTCCCAGAAGAACGGCAAGGACGCGATCGCCAACGAGCTTTACCTGGCGGTGGCGGCCCGGCTGTACCTGCTCACCAAGCACCGGGCCTACCTGACCCAGGCCAAGAACGAGTGGGCGTGGATCGCCGCTTCCGGCATGATCCACGCGGTTCCCGGCGGCGACCTGGTCCTCGACCACATCACCTGCGAAACCAACGGCAAGGACAAGAGCTGCGCGCCGGGCGGTCGCCAGTTCTGGACCTCCACCGAAGCCACCGAGGGCTCGGCGCTCGCCGGGCTCAACGCCAACGTCACCCGGCACGCGGCGAACTGCTAACCGCCTGGCGCGCCACCGCGCCGTCAAGGGGCTGGCCCGGGGCGTCCAGGCTGGCCCCTGACCGGCGTTAAAAGGGAATTTCAGGGTCCTTCTGACGGTTCTGACCTGTGTACGGATGAGCTTGACTAGAGCTAGCGGCAGAGGCGCCCTGATGGGGCGCCCGCCCCCGTACGGCAACACGTGAGGAGGCAACCGTGGCCCTATTCGGTTCCCACAAGACGCGGATGGTCAGCGCGGAGGAAGCCCTGCCCGGCCGGTCCGAGGAGATGCCGGTGCCGGCTCGCCACGAGATTCTCGACGCCCCGCTGCGCCCGCCGTACCCGGATCCTGCGAGCATCGCCGAGTTCGCCCTGGGCTGTTTCTGGGGCGCGGAGAAGCTGTTCTGGCAGATTCCGGGCGTGGTTACGACCGCCGTCGGTTACGAGGGCGGCCACACCCCGAACCCGACGTACGAGGAAGTCTGCAGCGGCCGCACCGGCCACGCCGAGGCCGTCCGGGTGGTCTTCGACCCGGCCCGGGTCTCCTACGGCGAACTGCTCAAGGCGTTCTGGGAGGATCACAACCCGACCCAGGGCCTGCGCCAGGGCAACGACGTCGGCAGCCAGTACCGCTCGGCGATCTTCTACCGCTCGCCGGAGCAGAAGCAGCAGGCCGAGGAGTCCCGTGACGCCTACGGCAAGCGGCTGGCCGAGGCCGGATACGGGGCGATCACCACCGAGATCGTCCCCGCGTCGGAGTTCTACTTCGCCGAGGACTACCACCAGCAGTACCTGCACAAGAACCCGTACGGCTACTGCCCCGCCAACGGCACCGGTGTCTCCTGCCCGATCGGGCTGGGCGTCAGCACCGAGCCGGCCGGGACCGGCGTCAAGGCCGGCCCCGTCGAGGGCTGATCTATCCCGGCGGCTTCGCCGGTAGCTCGCTTATCGAGGCGGGTCGCAGAGCGGCACGACAGCGCTCCGCGGCCCGCTACGGCGTCATCGACGGTGTCGTGGTCAGTCAGGGCCAGCGGTTGGCCTTGGCGAGCTAGCTAACCGTGAGCCGATGCCTTAGGGTCGGGCGTCATATTGGCGGTGTGACCCGACTTCGAGGGGCGATACCTTATGGCAGATAAATGGGAGTACAAGGCTTGGTTCGTGCGGGATGACATAGATAAAGTAAACGAAATTATGGCCCGGTGGGCGGATGCTGGATGGGAATTGGTGAATGGAACCGCTACCTCCTACGTAGAAGGCGTCAACAGGGTCCATGTTCAATACACGCAATATTGGCGCAGGGTGATCAGCGGATAGCATCACGCAGACATACCCGGAACCGGTCGAGGCGCTTGGCCGGATCTACCCTGGCGAGTACGGTGCGGAGGGCGAGATCGAAATCCGGCGGCTGTTCGAGCCGGAGGGTTCTGACGCATCGAATTAGCGGCGGCACAGCTAGATCCCCGCTGGCTGATGCCCCCACATGATGCCCGCAGATTGTCGGCGCGCTCTTCTTGATCACCTTTCTCACTTCGATCCCAGCGGCGCTCTTTCTCTAGGCGAACCCGCATATCGCCCGGGGAGCACCAGGGACGTGCGGCGCCGCGTTTGGCACTGTCGTGGTTGACACGGTGGGCGGTCCAGCGGTTCTGGGACGAAAGCCACGAGCGACTCGACGACCTGCTCGCCACGCTGCGGACCGGCCCGGCGGCCACGAGGGAAGGAAACGACGGTGCATAAGACCGAGATCATCGCCGAGCCCGGCATGCCCGTGATCACCATCACCCGCGAGTTTGATGCCCCGCGTGAACTGGTGTTCCGCGCGCATGTCGACCCGGCGCTGCTGGTGCGGTGGCCCGGCCCGCGCGACCTGACCACGGTCGTCGACCGTTACGACGTCAGGGACGCGGGCGCCTGGCGTTACGTGCAGACCGACGCCGACGGGCACGAGTACGGCTTCCACGGGGTCTTCCACGGCACCCCCAATCCCGGCGCGATCGTGCGGACGTTCGAGTTCGAAGGCGCCCCGGGGCACGTGATGCTGGAAACACCGCGTTCGAGCAGCGCGACGACGTCACGCTGCTGCGCACCGTGTCCAGCTTCCAGTCCGTGATTTCCGCGGGCATGGAACGGGGCGTCCGCGACTCGGGGGACCGGTGCAGGAGGTGTCGTCATCGGATAGCGGGACGACGGTTCTCTTGCGCTCGTCGTTCTCGGCCGCCACGGACCAGCGCGACGAGTGTTTCGGCACCTCGTGCCTCAACTACGTGCGGGTTCCGGTCAAGGATGCGGCCCTTCTGCACTACCCCGAAACTGCGCGCATCAGCGCGGTCGACGGCCGTGTCGTGCGCATCGCCGCCGCGGGCGCGGACTTTACCACCCTCGACGCGCCCGGGGCGACCATGCTCGCCAGCATCGCCGACCTGATCTCGGCCCTGTACCTGCTCACGTTGTGCGCCCTGTTCGCCGGCGCGTACGTGGTGCTCGCCATCGGCACGGGCATCCGGCGCATCCATCCCGTGCGCCCGATCCGGGCCGTGACGCTGACCGGGTTCATCAGCGGCACGCTTTCCGCGCTGTCCTTTGTCGCTTACGCCATCCGCGGGCCCGCCGGCGCGGCCACGAGCGCGCCGACCGCACGGGAGGGGGCGTTCGGCCGGCGTCATTTCCATCCGCTGCAGATGGCGCTCTACACGCTGGTCGCCTTCCCGGCCTGGCTCGGGATCACCGTCGGGCTGCAACTCATCAGCGACGAGCACGGCCCCGGGCGATTATCGCGTTCGTCGTGGGGCTGGCGTTCGCCGCGTTCCTCATCTACAAGACGCACGCCAAGATGGGGCCTCAGCGGCCGAGAATCGCATCCGCACGCTGAAACAGGCCGGCCAGGCCGCCGGGAATAGAGCCACCGGAATAGATAGGTAATTGGTATTACATAGCGCTTTCGCGAATTAACACTTTGTGCTATTGTAATTACACTTGGTGTTACTGTGGCCCGTGTGAGCATCTCCTCCGCGCCGCTGTCGTATAGCGATCTCGACACCCCCCTCACCGGATTTATTTTCCGTAACGCGGCTCCCGGCCACCGTCCGGGCCTCTTGCTGATCCACGGCGCAACGGGTCTCGACGACCACGCGCGGGGCCAGGCCCGGCGCTACGCCGAACTCGGCTACGTGGTCCTGGCCTGCGACATGTTCGGCCCCGGCGTGGCGGGCGACAGGCAGCGCGTGGTCAGCCTGCTCACCGCGCTGCGCGACGACCCGCAGCGGCTTGCCCGGCGAGCCCGCGCCGGGCTGGACCAGGCCGGCGCCGACTGGCAGGTCAGCATGTACGGCGGGGCCAGTCACGGCTTCACCCACGCGGACGCCGTGCCCGGAGCCATACCCGGCGTCGCCTACCACGCCGCCGCCGACCAGTGCTCGTTCGCCCTGACCCGCGCCTTTCTGGCCGAGGCGTTCGCCGGCGTAGGCGGCCCGGCGTAGGCGGCCCGCCGAACCTCGGCACGCGCGGTGCCTGCCAGCGGCAGGTGCCTTCACCGACCAGCGCTACTGCTCGGCTCGGCTGGGCCGGGCTGGGCCCGGGGCCGGGCGTGTCGCCAGGCGACCACGACGTTCTGGCTCAGGAGGGCGAGGCCGAGCACGAACAGCAGGTCGCTGCCCTCGGTGAGGGGGGAGGCGTGGTGGACGGAGCCGAGGACGGCAAGGCCGACGCGGATGAGGATGGAGAGAAGCCACAGGCCGACGGTGGCCGGTCCGTAGCGGTACCAGGGAGCGCCATCGCGCTGGTAGAGGCAGACGGTGAAGCCTCGGATGGTGCCGACGATCAGCGAGTCGAGCAGGTCGATGCTGCCGACGCGAGTTGGAGTGTCATGCGGCTCCCTCGCCACGCCGAAGCCACCTGGCCAGCGCCGAAAGGGACGCCTGGCCCGTCGACTCACCCCGCCCGGCCGATGTCGGGGCTTTCGCGTTTCCTCGCGTAAGTCGACCGAGACCATCTGACTCGTCCGTATGCAATCTACTCTAGAGTAGACCTACTGACTCTAGTTTCCTTGAGTCAGTAGACTGGTCGTTGTGCCTGCCAAGCCGCTGCCTGCCCTGCGTTCGCTCCATCGGGCGCTGGCAGATCCGCTGCGGATTCGGCTCCTGGAGGCGCTGTGGGTGAAGCCGCGCTCGGCCAAGGAGCTGGCCAAGCTGGAGGGCCTTCCGACCGAGCGGCTCTACTACCACCTCGGCCAGATGGAGCAGGCCCAACTCGTCCACATCGCCGAGTACCGACCCCTGCCCGGCGGCAAGGTCGAGCGCGTCTACGCCGCCACCACGGCCGAGCCGCCCGGCGACGAAGCCACCCCCGAGGACCTGGCCCGGTTCCTCGGCGCCGTGCTCGAAGCCACCCGTGCCGATGTCACCAGCGCCTGCCTGGCCAAGGAAGCCGGCGAGGACCGGCGCATGCGCGTCCACCGGACCGCGCTCCGGCTCAGCGCCGCGCAGCGAGACGAGCTCGAAGCCCACCTCACCCGGCTACTCGACGAAGCCGAGCACGACCAGGACGACGACGGCACCTGGACCCGCGTCCTGGTCACGATGGTCGACCTCCAGGACCGCAACGAGCCCCGAGATCCTCACCGGACGGCACGGTGACCACCGGGTTTCGCAGGTGACCTGGGGTCAGAATAAATTTTCGATAAGTGCTTGATGGAATGGTCTGATGTGCTTGTTTTGTCGGTACCGGGCGATACCGTGGTCACAGACCAAGCAGCACGCGCGGGGAGGTGAGCCCGATGCCACGTCCGGTGCCAGGACCCGGCCCAGACGACGAGCAGGCTCCCGCCTCCGACGATGCCGCCTTCCCGCCCGCTTATGGCCTTGGCTCAGATGCGGGCCGGACGGTGTGGCCGGATGGGCTGGATTACCAGGCGCTGCTAGACGGGCTGGCCGCGAGCGGGTTCCTGGGCGGGCGGCCAGAAGACCAGGGTGCGATCCTGGCCGAGGAGATCGCGGCTGCGGAGGAGGGTCGGCTGGAGCCGGGGGACCCCGTGCAGTACGCGGCGCTGGCGGTCGAGTACATGGACCCGGGCCCGGCGCAGGCCGGGTGGCTGGAAGTGGCCGCGGCCGGGGCGGACCGGCTGGATGAGAACGGGCTGGCCGGGTTCGCGGCCGGGGCGCAGAAACACACCTCCCGGGGCCATGCGCTGGGCCTGACCGCGGCGGCGCAGATCACCGCCCGCGCGGCCGCGGCCGACCCCAAGATCGGGGTGGCCGCGGACGGCCGCCCGGCGCGGCTGTGCCGCGATGGCCTGGAGCAGATACGGCTGGCGCTGATGCTCACCGACTACAGCACGGCGGTGTGGGCTGACCTGGCGGTGACCCTGGCCTGGCGGCTGCCCGCCACCGGGAAGGCGCTGGCCGCCGGAATCATCGATTACTGGCGGGCCCGGCTGATCGTGAACGCGACGTCGGTGCTGTCTGAGGATGCGGCCCGGGAGGTGGAGGAGAAGGTCCTGCCCGGCGCCGGGCGGCAGACGACGGCGCAGCTGGCGGAGAAGCTGCACTGG
>DATAVV010000068.1:0-13301 GCA_036267555.1 Streptosporangiaceae bacterium
GCCGAGGAAGCCGCAGCGGAAGCCGAAGCCCAGCGCGGTCGACGTCTCCGGCTCGTAGACCAGGGAGGCGTCGTTCAGCCGCAGCTTGTCCAGCGCGTCGCGCAGTTCCGGGTAGTCGTCGCCGTCCACCGGGTACAGGCCCGAGAACACCATCGGCCGGGGGTGGTCGTAGCCGGGCAGCGCCTCGGCCGCGGGATGGCTGGCGCTGGTCACGGTGTCGCCCACCCGGGCCTGGCGCACGTCCTTCACGCCGGTGATCAGGTAACCGACCTCGCCAGCGGCCAGGCCGTCGGACGGGACCGGCTCCGGTGAGATCACGCCGACCTCGAGGGTCTCGTGCACGGCCTTGGTGGACAGCATGAGCGTCTTCTCGCGCCGCGACAGGCGGCCGTCCACGACCCGGACGTAGGTGACCACGCCGCGGTAGGTGTCGTAGACCGAGTCGAAGATCATGGCCCGGGCCGGGGCCTCGAGGTCCCCCACCGGCGCCGGGACCTGCTCCACGATCGCGTTCAGCAGGTCGGTGACGCCCTCGCCGGTCTTGGCCGAGACCCGCAGCACGTCCGACGGCTCGCAGCCGATGACGCCGGCCAGTTCGGCCGCGTACTTCTCCGGCTCGGCGGCCGGCAGGTCGATCTTGTTCAGCACCGGGATCAGGTGCAGGTCGGCGCCGAGGGCCAGGTACAGGTTGGCCAGGGTCTGCGCCTCGATGCCCTGCGCCGCGTCCACCAGCAGCACCGCGCCCTCGCAGGCGGCCAGCGATCGTGATACCTCGTAGGAGAAGTCGACGTGACCCGGGGTGTCGATCAGGTTCAGCACGTACTGGCCGCCGTCGCGGCCGCGCCACGGCAGCCGGACGGCCTGGCTCTTGATCGTGATGCCGCGCTCGCGCTCGATGTCCATCCGGTCCAGGTACTGCGCGCGCATCTGCCGGCCGGCCACGACGCCGGTGAGCTGCAGCATCCGGTCCGCCAGCGTCGACTTGCCGTGGTCGATATGGGCGATGATGCAAAAATTGCGGATCACCGCCTGATCGGTACGGCCCGGCTCGGGCATCGGCGGCTCGGCCGTTCGCGGCTGGGGCATGGGTGGCACGGTTATCCGCCAGGTCGTAGTCGGGTTGCCGTCTATGGTTGCACGCCGGAGAGGATGCCCATGCCAGCACTCGGCCCGAACGTGCCGAAGCCATGGTTCGTTGTCCCAAGGCCGAACGCGGCGGCCACCGGCACGTGGCGCCCCCAGCGGCTGGCCGCGCGGGCGGGCGCGGCGGTGGCCGCGGTCGCGGCGGCGGCCGTGATCGCCGCGCTGGCGTCGGGGCTGCTCCTCGCGCACATCGACGGCGGCCCGACCGCGGCCTGGGCCCGTTCCACCGGGCACGACGCGCTCTGGATGGGCCGGACCTGGGCCGGGGGCAGTTACACCCGGGCCGACTTCGACCAGCTAACCGGGCACCTGCGGGACTCCGGCGTCAGCGACGTCTACGTGTTCGCGGGCCAGATGGACTCGCGCGGCCATCTCGGCCCGGCTGCCTACGACCGCGTCCGCTCGTTCCTGGCCGCCTTCCACGCGGCGCTGCCGCGGATCCGGGTGTCGGCCTGGCTGTCGGGCGTGCTCGGCCCGGGGAACATCAGCCTGGCCCGGCCGGCCACCCGCGGCGCGATCGTGGCCACGGTGGCCACCCTGCTGCGGGCCGGGTTCAGCGGCCTGCACTACGACCTGGAGCCGGTGCCCGACGGGGATCAGGACTACCTGCGCCTGCTGGGCGCGACCGACGCGCTGCGCCAGCGGCCCGAGCCGCTGTCGGTCTCGGTGCCCAAGCTGGAGCCGCTGCCCGGCCTGCGGCTGCCGTGGCAGGCGGCCGGCGTCGGGCCGGTCTTCTGGACCACGGGCTACCTGGCCCGGGTGTCGAGCCGGGTGAACCAGGTGGCGCTGATGGCCTACGACACCTCCATGCCGCTGGGATCCTGGTACGGCGGGTACGTGGCCCGGCAGGCCGAACTGGCCCTGCGCGCGGTTCCGCCCCGGGTGCGGCTGCTGATCGGCGTGCCCTGCTACCACTACACGAGCCTGGCGCACGAGGCGTCGGCCGAGACCGTGGCCTCGGCCGTGCACGGGGTGCGGGTCGCGCTGACCGAGCGGCGGGCCCGCGGCCGCGACGTGGGCGTGGCCCTGTTCGCCGACTACAGCGCCACCGCACAGGACTGGCGGTCCTACCAGTCGGGGTGGGTGCGCCCCTAGTGCGGCGCCCCCGCCCGGCTAGCACGGCGCCCCCGCCCGGCGTGCCGGGCGCGGCCGGTTTGAGCCCCCGGCGTGATCTCGGCTATCCTTTGCTGTCGGCTGCCCGCATGCCCGCATAGTTTCTGCCGGGCGCGACGCCGCGGTCTCGGCCCGTGCCGGGCTTACCTGATCAAGCTGACCATCCTGAGCGAGGCATACGCGTGGCGAACATCAAGTCCCAGATCAAGCGCAACAAGCAGAACGAGAAGGCGCGCCAGCGCAACAAGGCCGTCAAGTCCGAGCTGAAGACCGTCGTGCGGCAGTTCCGCGAGGCGGCGGACACGGGCGACGCGGACAAGACCACGCAGACCATGCGGGCCGCGTTCGTCAAGCTCGACAAGGCCGCCAGCAAGGGTGTCATCCACAAGAACCAGGCGGCCAACCGCAAGTCGGCCCTGGCCAAGCGCGCCGAGGCCCTGAAGAACGGCTGACGCCGCCGCCCGCTAGGGCGGCCCGTCTCGAATTAGGCTTTTTCATGATCTGGGCGGATCGCGTGCGATACGTGCGCGCCATAAATCCAGATCATGGAAACCGGGGACGCCCTCAAGATCAAATCAGCGGGTTATTAATCATCCGCGAGCCCTAGTTCCGCGAGCGGGAGGCCACGATCTCGGTGATGGCCCGCTCGAGGGCGTAACCAGGGTTCGCGCCCTCCCCCTTGACCTGGGCGTCGGCCTGGGCCACGGCCGCGTGCGCGCGGGCCACGCCCTCCGCCGTCCAGCCCCGGAGCTGCTGGCGGACCCGGTCGACCTTCCACGGCGGCATGCCGAGGTCGGCGGCGAGCGCATCGGCGCCGCGGACCCGGGCGGCCGAGCCGACCCGGCCGAGTGCCCGCACCCCCTGGGCCAGGGCGCTGCAGATCAGCACCGGCGAGACGCCGGTGGCCAGGGCCCAGCGGAGCTGTTCCAGCGCGTCGGCCAGCTTCCCTTCGACCGCCCGGTCGGCCACCGTGAACCCGGTCGCCTCGGCCCGCCCGCGGTAGTACCGCGCCACCGTGGCCTGGCTGATCACGCCGGTGGTGTCGGCCGCGAGCTGGCTGCAGGCGGCCGCGAGTTCTCTCAGGTCGTTCCCGACCGCGTCCAGCAGGGCGCGCAGCCCCCCGTCGTCGGCCTTGCGCCCGGCCCCGCGGAACTCGCCGCGCATGAAGTCCATCCGCTCGCCGAAGCGCTTGACGGCCGGGCAGTCCACCCGCCGGGCTCCCCCGCTGACCAGGCTGGTCAGCAGCGCCTTGTTCTTGGCCCCGCCCGCGTGGGTCGCCACCAGCAGCACGCCGGGCGCCGGGTCGGCCGCCAGGCGCCCGAGTTCGGCCGCGACGTCCTTGGTGGCGTCCTGCGCGGACCGCACGATCACCAGGCAGTCGCCGCCGAACAGGGACGGCGCGGTCAGGTTGGTCAGGTCACCGGCCTTGAGCTCGGCGGCCCGCACGTCGTGCACGTCGGGCGCGTCCTCGCCCCCGCTCTGGCGGGCGTGGGCCGCCACCGCGGACACGGCGCGCTCGACCAGCAGTTCTTCTTCGCCGACGATGACGGTCACCGGCTCCGGGCCGGCCGCGGCCGCAGATGGAGGCATGTGTGCAGCATGCCAGACGCCCGGGATTCAGAACGGGGCTACCACTACCCCGAGCATCCCCGGCCCGGTGTGGGCCAGGATGACCCGCCCCGCCTCGGTCAGGTACCGGCGCCGCGCCGTGGGAATGAGTGTTTCGAGACTCCCGGCGAGCGCCGTGGCGCGCTGCGCGGAACCCAGGTACTGGACCGCCAGGTCGACCGGCTGGCCCGTGGCGAACTGCGCGGCGACCTCCTCGAGCCGCCGGATCGCCGCCGACCAGGTTCGGACCTTCTCGAGCACCTCCACCTGGCCGCCGGCCACGTGGAGCAGCGCGCGGGCCGTGAGCCGGGCGGCACCACCCGGCGGGGCGTCCAGCCGCCCCCCGGCGCTCAGCCGGTCCAGCGCGTCCAGCACGAAGAACGAGCGCAGCCGTGCCGCCCGGCCCACGGCCGCCGCGGTCACGTCCTCCAGGCTCCCGCCGGCGTTCGCCGCCTCGGCGGCGGCCATCGCGGCGAAGCCCAGTCCCATGCCGAGCGAACGCGAGTCGACCACCCGGACCGGCAGCGGCGCGCCCGCGGCCGCCAGCGTGGCCGAGTTGACGGTCCCCGACAGGCCCTTGGAGATGTGGACGGAGACGACCGCCCGCGCCCCGGCGGCCCGCGCGGCCGCGTAGGCGGCGGTGAACACGGCCGGCGCCGGGCTGGCGGTACTCAGCCGGGCCCCGTCGCGCACCTGGGCGGCGAGCGCCTCAGGCAGCGCGCGCGGTTCGTCGTCGCACGCCTGCTCGCCCGCGACCACGCGCAGCGGCACCACGCGGATGCCGTGGCGCGCGGTGTCCTGCGCGGGCAGCCCGGCCGTGGAGTCGGTGACCACCGCGACCGTTGCTGTCATGCTCTATTTCTAGCGCCTCCGGGCCGCTTGCCCCCGCCCTCTTCCCTCCTCGCTCGGGCACTCGTTCCTCGCTTCTCGGCTCCGGGCAAGGCCGGTCTAGGCTGGCCTAGCGCACCAACCCCCCTTTCCCTAGCCACCACTCGTCGCTCGCGCCTCGGACGGCGCGGGCAGGCCGGGGTGTTGTCGCTGGTGCCGGGTCAGCGGCTGGTGTGGCCTTCGCCGAACACCGGTTCGCCGCCGCGCCACACGCGCAGCGGCTTGAGACCGTAGGCCCACGCGAACGCGCCCTCGTGGTCGGCGTCCCAGGCCACGATGTCCGCGAACTTGCCGCGGACCATCGCGCCCCGGTCCGGAGCGCGCAGGGCCTGCGCCCCGCCGACGGTCGCGGCGCGCAGCGCCTCGGTGACGCTCATGCCGAAGTGCGAGACCGCCAGCGCGATCACCAGCGGCATCGAGGTGATCCCGACCCCGCCCGGGGAGTGGTCGGACCCGAGCGCGACCGCCGCGCCCTGGTCGAGCAGGCTGCGGACGGGCGGGGGACGGCCCGAGTCCAGCGACGTGGCCGGGCAGACCACCGCGGCCACGCCCGCCCGGGCCAGGGCCGTGACGTCCTTCTCGTCGGCCTCGTGCAGCAGGTCGGCCGATGCGCAGCCAAGTTCGGCCGCGAGCCGGGCCGCGCCGTTGCGCGCATCGCCGCGCGCGTGCACCCGCGGCAGCAGGCCCGCCGCCCGCCCGGCGCTGAGCACCCAGCGCGCTTCCCGCTCGGTGAAGCACCCGTCCTCGCAGTAGACGTCCACGCTGTCGGCCCCGGCCGCGGCGGCGTCCGCGCACCAGGCGCCGACCGCGTCGACGTAGTCGTGGCGGCGCCCGAAGTACTCGGGCGGCACGGCGTGCGCGGCGAGGAACGTCGCGTGGATGCGGGGTACCCCGCTCTCGCCTTCGAGCGAGCGCAGCAGCCGGATGTCGGCCAGTTCCCCGTCTCGGGTCAGGTGGTAGCCGGTCTTGGCCTCGATCGTGGTCGTCCCGCTCTGCAGCCAGCCGTGCAGCCGCGCCCGCACCGCGTCGCACAGCGTCCAGGGGTCGGTGCCCCGGGTGACGGTGACCGTCGACACCATCCCGCCGCCCGCGGCGGCGATGTCCTGGGATGTGTGCCCTCCCGATCGCATGGCGAGTTCCGCGAACCGGTTACCCGCGTAGACCGGGTGCGTATGAGCGTCAATAAGCCCGGGCGTGACCAGCCCGCCATTCAGGTTTTCCACGTGATCGACATCGACGATGTCTTCAATGACGCCGGGCAGGCTCCCCGGAAGTTCCGATGCCGGACCTACCCACGCAATACGATCATCATGAGACAAAATCGCCGCATTACTCCACACCTCAGAACCGGTCCACAGCCGGCCAATGTTGGTGAGCAGGCGAACGGTCACCGTGCGGCGCCCCCTCGACCGGGGGCGTCACGGGCGATGGTCCGGCTGGCCATACGCGGTCACCTGCCATGACTCGTGCCCGGTGCCGCAACACCGGCCATCACCTAGTTGATGAAGATCACGCATAGAACGATGCGGATGCGCCAACCAACATATCGGTTGAGTCACGCTATTGCACGAGAGAGTTCCTTGTACAGAGGCCGATGCAGATTAGCCCAGCTAAATGGCCGCGCAGAAACGCTCAGTGCGCTGACGCCTGCGGGGAGTTGCCCCGGCCCGCGCACCGCCCAGCCCCTCCGGCCGGACCGCCGTGCCCGACCGCTGTGCCGACCGCCGTGCCCGACCGCCTGGCCGGCGCCGGCCGGCGCCCGGCCGGCCCGAGAGACGCCTGGCCAGGCGGGCCGGGTGCCCCGGCGGAGCCAGCGCCAGGAACTGCCCGCCGGCCGGGGCGAACAACGGCCCCGGCCACCGCGCGGGCCGCCCCGTAATTGCCCGGCCCGCCTGCGCGCCCGGCGTCCCGCGCGCCGCCCCGGCCGCGCCGGCCCGGCTTCACCTCGGCATTTACCGCAGCAATGTCCGGGCCTTTATTTCCGGCCCGCCGCCTCGCGGGCGGTGCTTGCGCCGCGTAATTGCGCGGTTATTGCGCTATTAGCCGCGCATATCGCCGGGCGAAGAACTACCGGGACGCCGGCTGGGCCGCGAACCGCTCCAGTTCGGCGGCGAGGCCCGGCGGGACGCGGGCGGTCAGCTCGGTCCCGTCCTGGCCGTGCCGCACGCAGAGCACCTCGCCCTCCTGGTGCACCCGGGAAACCAGGTCGCCCCGGTCGTAGGGGACCGTGACCGCGACCTCCTGGTCGCGGCGCGGCAGCAACTCCTCGATCCGCGCCAGCAGGCCATCCAGGCCGGTCCCGGTCCGCGCCGAGACCACCACCGACTCGCGCTCGGCCAGCCGCAGCCCCTCGATCTCGATCGGGTCGGCCTCGTCCGCCTTGTTGATCACCACGAGCTCGGGCACGTCGCCCGCGCCGATCTGGCCGAGCACCTCGCGCACGGCGGCGAGCTGGGCGCGCGGGTCGGCGTCCGAGCCGTCCACGACGTGCAGGATCAGGTCGGCCTCGGCCACCTCCTCCAGCGTCGACTTGAACGCGTCGACGAGCTGGTGGGGCAGGTGCCGGACGAAGCCGACCGTGTCGGTCAGCGTCAACGGCCGGCCGGCCGGGGTCCTGGCCCGCCGCACCGCGGGGTCCAGCGTCGCGAACAGGGAGTCGTCCACCAGGACCTGCGCCCCGGTCAGCCGGTTGAGCAGGCTGGACTTGCCGGCGTTGGTGTAGCCGGCGATCGCGACCGATGGCACCTCGCGCCTGCGGCGCTGCCCGCGCTGCACCTGGCGCCCCGCGGACATCTCGGACAGCTCACGCCGCAGCTTGGTTATCCGGGCCCGGATCCGGCGCCGGTCCGTCTCGATCTTCGTCTCGCCCGGGCCACGGGTCCCGATGCCGCCGCCGCCGGCCACCCGGCCGCCGGCCTGCCGGGACAGCGACTCGCCCCAGCCGCGCAGCCTCGGCAGCAGGTACTGAAGCTGAGCCAGCTCGACCTGAGCCTTGCCCTCCTTGCTGCGGGCGTGCTGCGCGAAGATGTCGAGGATCAGCGCGGTCCGGTCGACGACCTTGACACCCGCGATGCCCTCCAGCCGGCGCAACTGGCCCGGCGCGAGCTCCCCGTCGCAGATCACGGTGTCCGCGCCCGACGACGCGACCAGCTCCGCCAGTTCCCTGGCCTTGCCCGCGCCCACGTAGGTCGCCGAGTCCGGCCGGCTCCGGCGCTGGATGAGCCCGTCCATGACCTGCGATCCCGCGGTCTCAGCCAGCCGGGACAGCTCGCGCAGCGAGTTCTCCGCGGTGGCCAGGGTCCCGTTGGTCCAGACCCCCATCAGGACCACGCGTTCGAGCCGCAGCGCGCGGTACTCGACTTCGGTGATGTCCTGAAGCTCGGTGGACAGCCCGGCGACGCGGCGCAGCGCGTGGCGGTCCTCCAGGTCCAGCTGACCCGTTTCCACGTCCGGCTGGTCCGGGTCGTCCGGGCCGGCCGGGGTGACGGGCATCTGGCTCGATAGTGCGGACATCTTCCTCCAAGGCTAGAGCGCGCCGGGCTGGCGGCAAGCGCGGCCCGATCGTCACGATGGTCCCACGGGGCTGCCCCATGTTCACCTGGTTAAAAGGCCGCTGTAGTGGTTAACGCCGCGGGCGCGGAAGATGTGACCCGTGGCCCGATCTTTTGCGTCGCGAAGCCGGCGAGTTCCGCCGTCCGCGCGGTTGTGCGCCACAGGCCGCGATAAACCGTGCAATAGGCCTGATCATTCGTCGAAAACCTCAAAACTCGCGCCCCCAGACGCGCGGTCTGGGCCTTTGACCCTCACGCCGGGCCCCGCTACCGTCTGCATCGCGGGCTGGACCACCGGCCGCGGGGCTACCCGCGGGCGGTTCCGGGCCGCGTGAGCTGCCAGCGACCCGGGAGGAGCCAGGCGTGACCGGTATAAAGGGTGTCCAGATCACCGGCCCGGTGGGTGACCGGTACGACGAGATCCTCACCGACGAGGCGCTCACGCTCGTCGCGGCCCTGCACCGGGAACTGGGCCCGCGGCGCGCGGAGCTCCTGGCCGCCAGGGACCGCCGCCAGGCCGAGCTGACCGACGGCGCGATGCTGGACTTCCTGCCGCAGACCAGCCAGGTCAGGCAGGACCGGTCGTGGCGGGTGGCGCCGCCCGCGCCCGGGCTTGTCGACCGCCGGGTGGAGATCACCGGGCCGACCGACAAGAAGATGACGATCAACGCGCTCAACTCGGGCGCCCGGGTGTGGCTGGCCGACTTCGAGGACGCCAACACCCCGCTGTGGGACAACATGATCACCGGCCAGCTCAACCTGAAGGACGCACTGGACCGGACGATCGACTTCACCAGCCCCGACGGCAAGTCCTACCGGCTGGGGCCCGACGACGAGCTGGCCACGGTCGTGGTCCGGCCGCGCGGCTGGCACCTGGACGAGAAGCACCTGCTGGTGGACGGCAAGCGCGCCTCGGGCAGCCTGATCGACTTCGCGCTGTACTTCGCCGCCTGCGCCCAGCGCCAGCTCGACAAGGGCAAGGGCCCGTACTTCTACCTGGCCAAGACCGAGAGCCACCTGGAGGCACGGCTCTGGAACGACGCGTTCAACCTGGCCCAGGACCAGCTGGGCATCCCCCGCGGCACGGTCAGGGCCACGGTGCTGATCGAGACGATCCCGGCCGCCTTCGAGATGGACGAGATCCTGTACGAACTGCGCGACCACAGCGCCGGGCTGAACGCGGGCCGCTGGGACTACCTGTTCAGCATCATCAAGAAGTTCCGCACCCGGGGCCGCGACTTCGTCCTGCCCGAGCGCAACGCGGTGACGATGACCGCCCCGTTCATGCGCGCCTACACCGAGCTGCTGGTCAAGACGTGTCACGCCCGCGGCGCCCACGCCATGGGCGGCATGGCCGCGTTCATCCCGAGCCGGCGCGACCCCGAGGTCAACGCCAAGGCGCTGGCCAAGGTCCGGGACGACAAGGCCCGCGAGTCGGCCGACGGCTTCGACGGCTCCTGGGTCGCTCACCCCGACCTGGTGCCGGTCTGCCAGGAGGTGTTCGACGGCGTGCTCGGCGACCGGCCCAACCAGCTCGCCAAGCAGCGTGACGACGTCCACGTCAGCTCGGCTGACCTGCTGTCCGTGGGCAAGACCCCGGGCGGGATCACCGAGGCCGGGCTGCGCAACAACATCAGCGTGGGCCTGCAGTACCTGGCGAACTGGCTGGCCGGCACCGGCGCGGTGGCGATCTTCAACCTGATGGAGGACGCGGCCACGGCCGAGATCTCCCGGTCCCAGGTCTGGCAGTGGCTGCACAACGACGTGGCCCTGGCCGAGGGCCAGCAGGTCACCAGCGCCCTGGTCGAGCAGTTCATCGGCGAGGAACTCGACCTGATCCGCGAGCAGTACGGCGCCGCGTTCGACGCGGCCCAGTTCGATCAGGCGGTCGCCCTGTTCAAGGAGGTCGCCCTGGCCGACGACTACGTGGACTTCCTGACCATCCCGGCCTACGAGCGCATGCCCTGAGCGCTGGGCACGGCGATCCGGAACCAGACGCTCTTGCGCGCCCCGTCCCGCGCCGGGCTGACGCCCCACTCGTCGGAGAGCTGGTCGACGATGAACAGGCCGCGGCCATGCAGGCTGCTGGCGGCCGGGAGCGGCTGCGCCGCCGGGCTCCCGCCGCCGGCGTCGGTGACCTCGACCCGCAGGCTTTCGCCGGCGAACTCCATCCGCACGTCGAACGTCGTGCGCCCGTACTGAACCGCGTTCATCGCGAGCTCGGAGACCATCACCGAGATGGCATCGCGCAGGTCCTGCGCCGCGTCCCCCAGCCCGTCGAGCACGAACCACCGCGCCGCTCGGATGGACGTCGCGTCCGGGGCAAAGCTGCGGTGGATATTCACGGGACCATGAGCAGGATCTCGGTGAGCCCGGTCAGCTCGATGAGCCGGCGGACGATCGGGGTGGGGTGGCGGACCTCGACCTTCCTGGCCTTCCTGGTCGCGGAGACCAGCAGGGCGATGCCGGACGAGTCCATGAACTCCAGGCCGCTGATGTCGAACACCAGGCGCTCGCTCGCGCCGCTGAGTGCCGCCTCCACGGCCGAGCGGACGCGCTCGGCGGTCACCATGTCGAGTTCGCCGGAAAGCCGGATGACCGACGTGCCGTTTTCCTCGGACACTCCCACCACGCAGGTCGCCTCGCCCGCGGGATCTAGTTCAGCCATCTCAGCCCTATCAATGCGATGTCATCGGTCGGCGAATCGCCGGTGAGCTCGGTGACGATGCTGCTCAGCAGGTCCTCGAGCGAGGAGTTGTCCCGGGTCACGACGTCCTGAAGCCGCTTCATGCCCACGTCCAGGGTCTCACCCCGCCGCTCCACGAGCCCGTCGGTGTACGCGATCAGCGTGCCGCCGGTGGCCGTGGTGACCGTCGCGGGCTCGAACGGGGCCAGGCCCGGGATGCCGATCGGCGAACCCGGTTTCGCCGGGACCAGGCTGGCCCGGCCCCCGCCGCACACCAGCGGGGGCAGGTGCCCGGCGTTGGCCAGCGTTACCTCGTGCGTGCCCACGTCGACGAGCCCGCACAGGACCGTGGCGAAGTGCCCGTCCTTGGCCAGGTCCATGGTCCGGGTGAGCTGGTCGAGGATCACCGTCGGCGGGTGGCCCTCCAGGGCGTAGGCCCGGCTCGCGTAGTGCAGCGACGCCATCATCGCCGCGGCGCGCACCCCCCGCCCCGACACGTCCCCCACCACGAACACGAACCGCGCGTCGTCCAGCGGCACCACGTCGTACCAGTCCCCGCCGACGTCCGCGCCGCCCGCGCCGGGCAGGTAGCGGACCGCGATCTGCATGCCGGGCACGGCCGGCAGCCGCTGCGGCAGGATCGCGTGCTGCAGGGTCTCCGCGACCGAGCGCTGCTCGACGTAGAGGCGGCCGATCTCGCCGGTGAGCCGCTCGGCGCTGTCCCGCCTGCGGACCAGGCGCTCGGCGAGCAGCGCGGCCAGGATCGTGATCAGCGCGCCGCCGATGGCGATCGACCAGGGCAGCACCACGCCCAGGCTCCCGGTGAGCGAGGACCGGGCGGACGCGGTGAGCGTGAGCACCGTGTCCCCGAAGGGGATCCGCGTGGTGTACGTCGTCCCGCGCAGCGGCAGCGGCGCGGCGGAATCCGCGTCCAGCAGCGCCGCCCTGGTCTGCGCCCGGCCGAGATACACGGCGATGTTGAGGTCGGAGACGGGCGAACTGGCCGGCAGGCCGCTCCGGCTGGCCGGCAGGGGCTCCTCGGCGTAGGCGACGTAACGGCCGGCCGGCCCGCTGGCCGCGATCGCGTACCCGATCCGCCCGCCGCGGCCGGCCGCGAGCTTGGTCACCACGAACGTCTTGCTCGCCGCGGCCCGGCGCAGCAGCGCGGTCGCGGATCCCGGCGCGAGCGCTGGCGCGGACCCCACCTGCGTCACCAGCGCGGGCGCGCTCGCGCCGGCCAGGCGCCACAGCGAAGCGGTGACGAACTGGCCCCGGGCCGAGACCGCGTCCGCCAGTCCCTGGCGGAACGCGGCCGTGCTCCCGTCCGTCGCCGCCGCGAGGCTGGCGGCGCCGCCGAGGTGATCCTCGACGTAGAGCGGCTCGGAGGACGCGATCGCACCGCTGAGCAGCCGGGTCTGCAGGGCCAGCAGCTTGGCGTTGGTGCGGTTGTGCCCCTTGGCGGTGACCACGGAAAGCGTGATCGTCAGGCCCAGGCCCACCACGAGCACCGCGACCGCGGCCAGGGTCGGCATCGCGGCTCTCCAGCCGCGCCCACGGCCCTTTCCGGCGCCCCGGAAACGCGCCTGGCCCGGCTGCCGTTGCGCGATCGCCATCGTGCTCCCGTCCCGTGCGCTGCCTCAATCTAGCAAGGCTTGACCGCGATAGTCCGGCCCGCGACCCGACCCCTGAAATTGGCAAACCCGGCCCGCAAGGCGCAGGCTGAGTGGGGCGATGCTGGGCAGGGTGGAGTGGGTAGGAGTAGGCAGGTTTGGGCCGGGTGGACGTAGGCAGTCAGCAGGGAACGGACGGGAGGCGAGCAGGATGGCGGCGGAGGTGACACAGCGCGCGGCCGGACCAAGCCCGGCGATCGGCGCGCTGATCGGCCAGATGAAGCAGATCTGCGGCCCGGACAACGTCTTGAGCGATCCGGCCCAGCTAGCCACCTACGAGTGCGACGGGCTC
The DNA here is from genome assembly GCA_036267555.1 of Streptosporangiaceae bacterium. GTDB lineage: Bacteria > Actinomycetota > Actinomycetes > Streptosporangiales > Streptosporangiaceae > JASHPR01. The sequence goes on from DATAVV010000068.1 coordinate 12,952, forward strand.
ACCGCGCACCGCTGCTCCCCCGGCGTCGTGGTGCTGCCGACCACGGCCGAGCAGGTGGCGGCGATCGTCACCGCCTGCTCCCGGGCCAAGATCCCGTTCGTGGCCCGCGGCTCGGGCACCGGCCTGTCCGGCGGGGCGCTGCCCCGGGCGGACGGCGTCCTGATCGTCACCTCGCGGATGCGCAGCATCGTCGCGATCGACGCGCGCAGCCGCCGGGCCATCGTCGAGCCCGGCGTGACCAACCTGGCCGTCAGCAAGGCGGCGGAGCCGTTCGGGCTTTTCTACGCGCCCGACCCGTCCAGCCAGGTCGTCTGCTCGGTGGGCGGCAACGTCGCGGAGAACTCGGGCGG
>DATAVV010000069.1:0-13174 GCA_036267555.1 Streptosporangiaceae bacterium
TCGGCGGCGAGCGCCTTCATCAGGTTGCGGATCCACAGGATGCCCTCGGGGTCCAGCCCGTTGACCGGCTCGTCGAACATCAGGATGGCCGGGTCACCGAGCAGCGCCGCGGCTATCCCGAGACGCTGGCCCATGCCCAGGGAGAACCCCTTGGACCGCTTGCGCGCGACCTCGCTGAGGCCGACCAGCGCGAGTACCTCGCCCACCCGGCGCCGGGGCAGGCCGTTGGTCTGCGCCAGGCACAGCAGGTGGTGGTAGGCGCTGCGGCCGCCGTGCACCGCCTTGGCGTCCAGCAGCGCGCCGACCTCGCGCATCGGGTAGGCCACCTGCCCGAACGGCTTTCCTTTGACGGTCACGGATCCGCTTGTGGGGTAATCCAGGCCGAGGATCAAGCGCATGGTGGTGGTCTTGCCCGCCCCGTTCGGGCCCAGGAAGCCAGTTATCTTCCCGGGCTCGACGGTGAACGACAGGTCATCGACCGCCAGCGTGTCCCCGTATCGCTTGGTGAGGCCCCTTGCCTCGATCATGTCTGCTATTCCTTCCTGCCGACCACAGCCGATTGCCTGGCCGGCGTGCAACAGTCTGGCGGCCGGAGCGTCCCCGGCGCGTCGGCCGGACGGTTGATTCGGATGCGACCGAAGGAGTACGCAAACCGGGCGGCACTCGGCCGACCGGGCGACGGCCAGGCCGCAATGAGCAGGTCCTTGCCGGAAAGGCGGGCCCCGCGCCGGGAAGGGCAGCGGCCGCTAACAGGCCGGGACCGGCAGTGCCGCTAGGCCGGGAACGGCAACTGGCCGACGGCGGACGCCGCGCTGCCGGCGTCGACCGGGCCCGCCGACCAGGCGGCCGCGCAGAGCGCGCGCAGGCCGTCGATCGCCGTCCCGTGGCCGGTGACCTCGACCCGTTCGCCGTCGCGCCGCACGGTCCAGCCGCCGCACCGGAACTGCCCGCCGTCCGCGGTCACCACGGGCTGCGGCTCGAGCAGGCCGGACAGGTCCGGCGCCACGTAGGTGGGCCGCTGCCGCGCCGGGGCGAGCACGGCATCGGCCGGCTGGGTCACCCCGGTGAGCACGAGCATGCTGTCCGCGCCGACCCGCACCGCGCCTTCGATGTCGGTGTCCAGCCGGTCGCCCACCACCAGCGGCCGTTTGGCGCCCGACCGCTCCACGGCCTCGGCGTGCAGCGGAGGCTCCGGCTTGCCCGCGACGACCGGCCGCTGGCCGGTCGCGGTGGCGATCACCGCCGCGAGCGACCCGTTGCCCGGCTGCAGGCCGCGCGCGGTCGGCAAGGTCACGTCGGCGTTGGAGGCCACGAACCAGGCCCCGGCCCGCACCGCGAGCCCGCCCTCGGCCAGCAGCCCGTAGCTGATGTCGGGGCCGTAGCCCTGGACCACGGCGGCGGGCCGGTCCAGCGCGGTGGACACCGGCCGCAGCCCTCGCTCGCGCACCGCGATCCGCAGCCCCATCCCGCCCACCACGAGCACCCGCGAGCCCGCCGGCAGGCGCCCGGCCAGCAGCCGCGCCGCGGCCTGCGCCGAGGTGACCACCTCACCCGCATTCGCCGGGACGCCCAGGCGGCCCAGTTGGGCGGCGATCGCCGAGGGCGACCGCGACGCGTTGTTGGTCACGAACGCCAGGCGCAGGCCCTGGTGCCGGGCCTCGGCCAGCGCCTCCGGAGCCCCGGTCACCGCGCTGCCGCCCAGGTACACGACTCCGTCCAGGTCCAGCAGCGCCGCGTCGTAGACCTCGCAAGGCGGCTTCTGGCTCGCGCGCGGCAGGTCGGCCGCGTCAACAGTCGCCGGGGCAGGCTCAGGCACCACGAGACTTCCGTTCTGGATCATCGGGGTTTCGGTCTTGATGTTGCGCTCTCGCGCGCAGCGTAGCGCGGACGCTGCGCAGCGCATCGGTGTAGTGCCTCAGGTCCGGCTGCATGGCGGCGGCCAGCGCCAGGTGCTCGGCCGCCGCGCTCGGGTTCCCCGTCCTGGCCAGCGCCAGGCCCAGGCCGAACTGCGCGTAGTCGTCGCTCGGGCTGGCCTCGACGATGCGGCGGAAGTTCCCCGCCGCGGCCGCGTACCGTCCGGCGTCGAACTGGGCCCGGGCCAGGGCCTCGAGGACGCTGCGGGACTGCGGCTCAGCGGCCGCGGCCCGCTCGAGCAACTGCGCGGCCGCCGCGGCGCTGCCCCGGGCGAGCAGGTCCAGGCCGCGCCGGTACAGGTCGTAGGTGTCGTGCGGCCCACCCGGCCGGGCTCCCTCTCCGCCCCCTGGCGCCTCCATCGCATCCCGCCGGCGCCCGGCGTCCGGGGCGGACGGTTCTTGCCCCCGACGGGAATCCTGGCCGCCGGCCGGTCCTTCAGACATATGTGCAGATCCTTCCGTCCAGCCCCGAGCCGCCAGCAGCCGAGCCGGCCGGGCTCGCGCTGACGCCCTTCCGCGGAGTGCGTTATGCCCGGGAACGGGTGAGCGGACTCGCGGAGGTCACCTCTCCACCGTACGACGTCATCGCCCACGACATAGAGGCCCAATTGATCGCGGCCGACCCGCACAACGTGGTCCGGCTGATCCTGCCCCAGCACGCGCCGGGCGACCAGGGTGATGTTTACGACACGGCCGCGGCGACGCTGCGAGCGTGGCAGGACGGGCAGATCCTGCGGACCGACCCCGAGCCCGCTCTCTATGTCTATGAGCAGGCGCACGTCGGCGAGCAGGCCGCGGTTGTGGTGCAGCGCGGCCTGATCGGGGCGGTGCGCCTCAGCCCGCCCGAGGCCGGCGTGGTGCGCCCGCACGAGGACGTCGCCCCGGGGCCGGTAGCCGGCCGGCTCCAGCTCATGGAGGCGACCGAGGCCAACCTGGAGCCCATCTTCCTGCTGCACGACGGGAGCACGCCCGGGGCAGCGACGGGGGGGTCCGGGGGGGTCGTCCCCCCGAGGCCAGCAGCGACCCGTCTGGTCGACGAGACGGCCACCGGGCGGCCGCCCCTGGTGGACGCCGTGACCCGGGACGGGATCCGGCACCGGCTCTGGGCGATCACCGATCCCGCCGCGCTCGACGCGATCGCGGCCGACCTGGCGCCGCGCACCGCGCTGATCGCGGACGGGCACCACCGCTACGCCGCCTACCTCAGGCTGCAGGCCCTCCGGCGGGCCGCAGGCGACGGCGACGGCCCCTGGGACTACGGGCTGGCGCTGCTGGTGGACGCCACCGCTTACCCGCCGGACATCGGGGCGATCCACCGGGTGATTCCCGGGCTGGCCCCGGCCCGGGCCGTGGAACTGGCCCGGACCGCGTTCACCGTGCGCAGCCTGCCGGGCGGGACCCTCCGGCTGGACGCCGCCCTGGACCGGCTCGCGGACGCGAGCCGCCAGGGCCCGGCCTTCCTGGTCGCGGGCGGCGGCCAGGTCCACCTGCTCACCGACCCGGACCCGCGGCGAGCAGAAGCGGCCATGCCGCCGGGACGCTCGCCGCACTGGCGGGCCCTCGCCGCCTCGGTCCTGCAGGAACTGCTGCTATCGGATGTCTGGGGGGTCAAGGACACCGAGCAGGCGGTCCGGATCGTGCATCACGACGCCGCCGCGGCCGTGGCGGAGGCGGACGAGGCGGGCGGCACCGCGGTCATCTGCTCCCCGATGTCGACCTGGGACGTGTACGAAGTGGCCGCGCAGGGCGAACGGGTGCCGCGCAAGTCAACGTCCTTCGGGCCCAAGCCGCGGACCGGGCTGGTGATCCGCACGTTCGCCCACGGCTGAACCCGGCGGCTGACGCCTAGGCTGAACCCGCGGCTGACACCGAGGCCGAGCCCGCGGCTGGGCTCGCGGCTGGGCCCACGGCCGGAACCGTCCGCCGCCCGGGGCGCTCGAGGCCCGGCGTGGCTTGCGGGGCGGCGACCCCGCGGCTGCTCAGCCGGTACCGCTGCACCGCGGTCTGCGGCAGCGTGGGCAGCCAGGTAGCACTCCAGGCCTGCGCGTCGAGAACGGCCGCGCGGGAGAAGTCCGCCTCGAGCCCGGACGCCGCCTTCTTGGCCGCGGCCCGCAGGCTGGTGCCGCTGACGCCGAACGCGCCGGCCACGGTCACCACGCTGGCCCACACGCTCGCCGTTCCGTGCACGTCGGTGTTCGCGACGTAGAGCAGCCAGCCGGTCGCGGCCAGGATGATCACCACGAACGGCCAGAAATGCCGCAGCACGCGAAGCGTCAGCATGCGCGTGCTGCGCAGCATCGCCTCTCCGGCCTCGACCCAGGCGCCGATGCTGGTCTGGCCGGCGGTGTCCGCCTCGCCGACGAGCAGCGCGTGCCAGGACCGGGCCTGGTTGTGCAGCGCGTCGACCACCGGCCCCTGGTCGGCGGCCCAGTCGCCGGTCAGCCGGGTCGCGTTGATGTCGGCCCAGTCCTGCCAGTTCTGCAGGGACCGGCTGGCCGTGGCGGCGGCCTGCGGCGGCAGCGCCGCGCTCGCCTCGGACAGCCAGGCCTGCAGGCTGGCCAGCCGGTGCCGGTCGAACTCCTGCAGGAAGAAGTCCGCGCCGGTCTGCGCGGGCAGCCAGCACGCGTCGCTGAGCGCGAGGCCCACCTGGTAGGCGCTGAACTGCGGCTGGTTCCCGGCGAACAGGTCGAGGATCGCCAGGTGCAGGGCCTGCAGCGCGGCGGCGAACGCGGCGTCGTCCTTGTTGTCCGCCGCCGCCTTGACCGCGTCGGCTGATAATCCGGGGCACGCCTTGATCAGAAGGCCTAGCTCCGTGACGGCCAGGCCGGTCTGCTGGTTCGGCCCGAGTTCACCGGCGGTCGGCAGATGCCAGGGGGCGCTCCCGGCTCCCGAAGGCAGCGGCGCGGCCTGCGGCCGGAGCGGGCCGGAGAGCTGGGACATCTGCCAGCCCAGCGAGAACATCACGCCCCGGCCCGGCTCATGGCCGGCTGTTTCCTCGCCAGCTGTTTCCTGACTGGCTGTTTCCTGGCTAGCTGTCTGCTCGCCGGCCGTCTCGGCCTGCGGGTCCTGTCCCGCTGCGGCGTCACCGGACATTATGCCCTCCCGGTCTCACGACTCCGGATGACGCCTTTACGCATGTACCCGGTCAGGTGCTGCGAATTCGGCGAACTGCGCGAAGTACCGCTCCAGAGGAGCCAGAGTTTACATTGTGGCGCACATCTGTCAATGGCGCTGAGCGCCTTTCCTGACATAGAGCGACAGCGGGGCCCAGTCGCCACGGACCAGGACGAAGTTGTCCCGGAAATAAGCCCTGAGCGCGGGCGTCCAGGCGATCCGATTGGAGTTGTACGACGTGAGCAGGGCGTAGCGGGCAGCGCCGAACGCCTGCCGCCACAACGCCGCCACGGCCGGCACCCGGCCCGATGTCAGCGGGCTCTGGCCGTGGCCGAGCGCGTAGCTGGTCCCGGTCCCGTCGACGATGAGCGGGCAGCCCGGCACCCCGGAGACGAACCGGTTCGCCGATATCAGCAGCGACGCCTGGTCGGACACCACGCACGCTCCCGGCGGGATGACCCGCTCGATCGCGGGCAGCGCGCCGGCGTAGGTCGGCGTGGGGCTGTCCTCGGCCCCGGGCACGGCCAGCGGCGCCACGACCAGGACCAAGCCGGCCAGGCCGGCCGCCGACCGCCACCACCGGGCCGGCCGCTGCGACACCGGCCGCTGCGACACCGGCCGCTCCGACACCGGCCGCGCGCGCCTGGCGTCGAGAATGCGGGCCGCGGGCAACGCGAAGGCCAGCGCCAGGAATGGCGCCAGGAACGCAGGATAGTGGTAGTAGAACTCGCCCGGCACCAGGAACGCGACGACGATCAGGACCGCCGTCACCACGCCGAACCATTCCAGCGCGGTCAGCCCTTGCCCGGTCAGGCGGCACGCCGCGACCAGCGTCCCGGCCACCGCGATCACGATCACGATCGCGGCGGCAGTGAAAGCAGCCCCGCCCGGGTTCCAGGACGTCAGCCCGGTGAGGTACTGCAGCCGGAACGCCATCGGGGTCCGGGCGCCGGTCCGGACCAGCTGAGCGACCACCACGCTGGAGTAGAAGCGCCCGAAGGACGCAGCGGCGAACGGGAGCACCGGGACGGCGAACCCGGCCACGACACCGGCCAGGAACCGCGCGGCCTCCCGGACCCGGGGCAGGCACGCCGCGGCGATCACGACCACCGGGATGATCGCCCACACCTTGATCGCGCCCGCGAATCCGAGCATCACCCCGCCCCAGACGAGCCGGCGGCCGCCCGCCAGGCGGTCACCGTCGAACACCGCCACCGCCCCGGCCAGGCAGAATACGGTCAGCCACGGCTCGAGCAGTACCGTGTGCGCGGCCTGCACACCGCCCGGGTAGACGGCGATGATCCCGCACGTCACGACCGTGGCGAACACGCCACGGTGCCGGACGAGCAGCCCGCCGAAGGCGACCGCGGCCGCGCTCGCCGCGACCGTGAGCATCCGCCCGACGCCGATCGCCCAGGCCGTGCCGACCAGCCGCGACAGCGCCGCGGCCGGGGTCATCAGCAGCGTGATCCCCGGCGGCTGGACGATGATGAAGTCCCGGTACGGCAGGGCGCCGTGAATCAGCCGCAACGCGCTGCCGAAGTCCGCGCCGTCGTCGTAGTCGCCCACGCCCAGCAGGTGGCCGGGCTGGGCCAACTGGTAGGCACGCAGGCCCAGCGCGAACAGCGTGCCCGCCAGGATCACCACGCCCGCCGGGGTCAGCGAGGGCAGCCAGCCGCGCGTACCCGCCTCGGTCCGGCGGGAGGAGCCGGCCGCTGACCGCACAGTCGTTCCGCTCACTTGGCTATTCTCCGCGCGTTTTTGCGACGCCCCGCTCACCGACACTCCGCTCAGCGACGCCCGGCTCACCGGCACCCGGCTCACCGGCACCCCGCAGCGAGTCGATGATGACGCCGATCCCGAGCGCGCCCGCCGGGACCAGGGTGACCAGGGCAGGCAACTGGTAACGCCAGGAGAACTCGAACAGGTCGGACACCAGCGTCACCGCCGCACCCGCGGACAGCAGCAGCAGGCACGCCAGGGACAACTGGCGGGCTGCCGGGCCCGCGCGCCGCCCCGGGCCCGCGCGCCGGCGCAGCAGCAGCACCGACCCGCCCAGGCCGGCCAGCACGAACACGGCCATCAGCGGGCCGGGCGTGTAGCCGCCGTCAAGCTGGTAGGAGCGCAGGAACGCGGCCACGGGCGCCCAGACCGCGGGCCGGCCGCCGCCGTACCGGCCGACCGCCGTGTCGATGACCGCCATGCTCGCGTGCGGCGGGTAGTAAGGGAACTTCGCCTGGAACTGCCAGCGGGCGATGGGCGTGTCGCCCGCCCGCCCGTCGCGGGTCAGCACGAACAACTCGACCACGTTGCTGGCGTAGGCGCCGAAGACCCGCTCCGGCTGCTGGGTCAGCACGCTGTGGTTGAAGTTGGCCAGCATCGAGTCGGTCTCGCCGCGCGGCAGGTTCGTGTAGTAGGGCCGGACCGGCGAGCCCGCGTTGTACTCGAGCCAGTCGGGGCCCTGGGCCTGCTGCGCCGGGGTCGGGCACAGCCCGCGCTCGGCCGCGGGCAGCCGCAGCGTGGCGCAGTCCGCCGCCGCGGCCATCCGGCCGTAGAACGACGTGACGCCGGTGTGCGACAGGAAGAACGACCCGGCCAGCAGGTAGGAGACCGTGCAATAGACCAGGATCGGCGCGGCGAAGGCCACGCCAAGCGCGACGGCCCGGCCCAGGAAACGCCGCCAGCCGCCGCCCGCCGCGACCAGGTAGATCAACGCGGGCAGCAGCAGCGCCTCACCGACCTGGGCCACGGTGGCCGACGCGCCCAGCACCACGCCGGCGCAGACCGCACGCCGCCAGGTCACCTCCGGGGACCAGAGCAGGATGGCCAGGCCCGCCACGATCAGCGCCTCGAACAGGGTGTCCGGCATGATCGTCTGCTCGATCTGCAACTGGTAGGCGTCCAGCAGGACCGGCGCGATGGCCAGCGCGGCCAGCCACCGCGAAACCCCGCGCCGCCGCAGCAGCAGGTAGATGGCCATGGCCATGGCCAGTCCGAGCAGATGCTGGAACGCGGCGACGGCGTCGAAGTTGCCCACCAGCAAGATCGCCCGCAGCGGCCCCTTGTAGCCCACCGGGTCCATGCCCCCGGCGTTGTAGAGGTACCGCGTGGTGTCGATGTAGAACAGCGCGGGCCGGTAGGCCAGTTCGGCCAGCACGCGCAGCACCAGCCCGGCCGTCAGCAGCGCCGCGGCCAGCCAGTTCTGCCGCAGGACGGCGGTCCAGGCCGGGTACCGGCCCGCCAGCCGGCCGCGCCGCCCGGACCCGGCCGACACCGGCTCGTCCGGGCTCGCGGGCCTGACCTCAGTGTCCCCGATGCTGGTCGCCCGCATAGCCGGAGACTTCGGGGGGTTGAGCGAACTCATATCCCTCGCCCGGGCACGCCCTGCCCGCCGCTGGACAGCCACAACGCCAGGAACATGGTGACGAGCGCCAGCCATCGCGTCATCCGGTTGCGCGGGACGAGGGTCAGCGTGACCCACGCGATCGCGGTGTACCAGGCGAAAACCCACGGCGCGACGAGGACCCAGGCGAACGCCAGCGCGAACGGGGCCACGATCTCGCGCGGCTGGTCCTCGGAGATCCGCCGGTAGATGACCCAGGCCACCGCGAACATGGCGACCGGCCACAGCAAGCTGATGATCGTCACCAGGATGCTCGCGTGAACGCCGAACAGCTCGCCGACCATCTCGAATATCCGCCACGGCGAGGGCATGAGGACCCACTTGGTGCCGCCGAAGATCGGTTTCAGCGCGGCGAAGTGGTAGAACCCGTACTCCACCACCGCGACGGCCAGCGCCACCGCGGCCATGCGGGCCGCCCGCATCCACTCCCGGCGCAGCAGCAGCGGGAACGCCAGCCCGACCCCGACCAGCACGGCAGTGACCTTTATCCCGCAGCCCAGTCCGATCAGCGCCCCGGCCAGCAGGTCGCCTCGCCAGCCCGGGAAGCGCCGCGCGACCTGGATCGAGCAGATCGCGGCCGCGGCCACGAACGTGTCAAGCTGGCCGCCGCTCACGAGTTGCTGCAGGATGACCGGGTTGGCCGCCCAGAACAGCGTGGCCCGCACCGGGTCGTCCGACGTCTTCAGCAGCAGGAACCCGACGCCGACGAACACTGCGCCGTTGAGGATCATCAGGACCCAGATGGTGGTCGCGACGTTCGGGCCGCCGATCCACGCCGCGAACGCCTGCACCGCGGTGGCCACCGGGCCGTACACCGACGGCTGTTGCGTCCAGGCCTTGCCGACCACATGCACGTAATCCGAGTGCGCGCCCAGGAAAGCCAGCGGGTTGGTGGTGTACGGGTTCCCGCCCAGCGAGGCGATCCGCCCGTACGCCGCGTAACTCGCGGTGTCAGACGAGCCAACCGGCGTCAGGCTGACCATAACCGCGACGATGGCCCCGCTGACCAGCAGCAGTCGCCGCGGGTCGGGCCGCCAGCCCTGGCTGTGCGCCCAGAGCATGCCGGCCAGCCCCAGGCAGGCGAGCACGTCCCCGGTGTAGAGCATCGTCAGCGCGAGCACGTTGTCGCCCTGCAGAGACGGCAGCAGATGCGAAAGCGGCAGCCTGATCGGCAGCGTCTCGGTGTTCGGCGCGGTCGCTCCGACCAGCATCCCGAGCAGCAGGCCCGCGCCGGATACGGCGATGGCGACCCTGGGCTCGGACAGCCTGCTCCGGGAGAGCTTGCGGATGACCGTGCTCATCAGCCGCTCAATCGGGCCAGAGGGCCCCGGCCCGTCGAGGGGGCGGCGCGACTTCCGTGTGGCCGTCCCGGCCAAGCCAGCCGGGTCGTCCGAACCGGTTGAAACCGGTATCATCTCGGCGATACCCCCAAAGGCGGACCTCCGCGCCACCGTCCGGCAGGTATCGCCGCGCCTAGTCCAGGCTCCGGGATGCCTTCGCTATTTTTCGGCTGGCCATCATAGCTGCAGGTCTTGGCCCAGCATAGATGGCACTGGGCAGTGGCAAGACGACTTCGTCTCAAGAACCTCAATCGTGACGGCCAGAGTCCCGGCTCGGGCCGACGGGTTGTTTGGCAGCAGTTTACGCCGCTTGTCCCGCCAACCACCAAAACCAGCCGTAACGCGGCACTCCCCCGCCCTGGCTACCCCCAGCTCCGCCTGGAATCGCGGCGGCCGCTTCCGCCCGTTACCGCCCGCCCCCGCGGGCCCGCCGCGCCGACCCGTCCCGCGCCCGGCCAGCCGCCGTCCCGCTCGTTCCCGCCGCCCGCCCGGCCAGCCACCGTCCCGCTCGTTCCGCCGGCCGCCCGCCCGGCCAGCCACCGTCCCGCCCGCTCGGCCAGCCGCCGTCCCGCCCGTCCCACCTCTCCCGCCCGTCACAGCCCGAGATTAGCGTGGTCACTTTTCAGCGATATCCACTGAAAAGTGACCACGCTAACTTGATTACCCCGCTACCCGGGTGTCCTGGCCGGTCCGATCACGGGGCGGACCGCGGGTCCCCGAGGTCATGGAGTTCGTCAAGGCTCTCCGGCTCGCCGGGCTCGTCCAGGTCGTCCTCGTCCGCGCCGTCCGGGTCATCCGCGTCGCCGGTCTCAACCGCGTCTTCCGGCTCGTCGAGGTCGTCCTCTTCCGGGTCGTCCGGGTCGTCGTTCGCTTCGTCTGGGCCGTCGAGGTAGTCGAAGGTCACGGGGTCGAGTTCTTCGAGGCGGTCGGCGGCGTCGGTCACGTCCTCGGGATCGGCCGCGGCGGCCCGGGCAAACCAGTCAGCGGCCTCCTCCTCGCGCCCGGCGTCCAGCAGCGCGTCGGCGTAGGCGTAGAACAGGCGGGCCGATTCGGGGCGGGTCCTGCCGTCAGTGAGCTCAGGGACCTGAAGCGCGACCACCGCGGCGTCGGGCAGGCCCTGGTCACGGCGGATACCCGACTCGACGATCCGCAGCTCTATCGTGGTGGCCCGGTCCATTCCCCGCGCCTGCGGCCCGGTGACCAGGTCCAGGGCGCGGTCGAGCCGCCCGAGGGCCCGCTCGCTGTCGGCCATCAGGGGCAGGTAGCTTTCCCGGCCGGTGAGCCGCCGCGCGGCCCGCAGTTCCGTCAGCGCATCCGCCCATTCACCCGCGCGGTACGCGGCGATGCCGGTCGTCTCGCGCACGATGCCGACCCGCGCCGCCAGCCGGCGCGCCGCCTGCGCGTATGCGTAGGCCCGGGCCGGGTCTTCTTCGATGCTCGCGGCGACCAGCCGGCGCGCCACCGCGTGGGCCAGGTCCCCAGGCAGCGTCCGCAACTCCGCGCGCGCCTCCGGGTCCAACTGCTCGGCCGTGATGCTCGCCGGAACCTCAGGCCCCCGCTCCTGCGCTTCGCGCGGGCCGGTCCGCTGTTGTCCCCGGCCCGGCCCGTCACCGGGTCCCGCCTGCGACCAGGATCGGCCCGAGGCGCCCGCGGAACGGCCGGACGCTGGGTTTCTCCCCGCCCGGCGTCCGTCCGCCGCGTCCCAGGATCGGCCTTCAGATCGCGTGCCCGCGCCGGCCGGCCGAGTGCCCGCGCCGGGGCGCGCCGCCCCGGATCGCCGGTCACCCGCAGGGCCTCCGGACCGGTAACCGCCATCTCGGCGCGGCCCTCCCCGATCCGGCCGACCTGGCCGACCTGATTCTGTCGGACCTCGGTCGTACCGTGGACCTGACCCGCGAGAGAAAGGAGCCCCATCACCAAAGCGGTCCGTTCCGCCCCGAGATCGGTCGCCCCCGTTCGCGGATCGGTCAGCACCGCCCCGGAACCGCTCAGCGCCATCCCGGTCGCCGCCCGCAGCGCCAGAACGGTCCCGGCCAAACCCTGAGCCGCTCGCACCACCGGCGGAACGGCTACCAGGACCCTGACGGCCAGCGTTCCCGCCCGTGCCACCCGCGCGGCCGTCCGGACGTCCTCGGCCAGGACCCGCGCCGAACCCGGCCCGCTCTGCCCCGGCCCGCGGACGGGAAGCCCCGTAACGGCTGCCGTTGCCCGAGCCCGCCCGATCCGAGCCAAAACGGTCCGAGCCGGCACGGCCCGAACCGGCACGGCCCGAGCCAGAAGCACCGGAGCCAGAAGCACCGGAGCCAGAAGCACCACGCGGTCCGCTAGACCGGCGCGCGCTCGAACCAGCACCGCCGGAGCCAGCAGCACCACGGGGCCCGCCGGACCAGCCCGCGCCCGCGTCCGACGTCCCGCCGGACCGGCGCGCGCCCGGACCGGACCCGCTTGTCCGGCCCGAACCAGCACGGCCCGAACCAGCACGGCCCGAACTTGCACGGCCCGAACCAGAAGCACCCGGGCCAGCAGCACCACGCGGCCCGCTGGAGCGGCGCGCGCCCGGGTCGGACGTCCCGCCATACCGGCGCGCGCCCGCGCCGCTACCGCTCCCGCGGGCCGAGCCAGTACCGTCGTCGTCGTCGCGGGTCCAGTTGGCGCCGGTCCCGCCGGGACCGCCCGAACGGCGTCCGCCCGCACCGGGGCGGCCCGCGCTGGAGTCACCCGGGCCCGATCGGCCGTTGACCGGCTTACCCGCGCCCGGGCGGCCCGCACCGGACCGGCCTACCGCCGGCTTGCCTGCTGCACCCGGACGGCCCGCGCTGGACCTGCCCGCGCCGGAGCTGGCGAGGCCAGACCCGGGCGTGCGGGCGGACCGGCCCGCGGCGGGCTTGCGGGCGCCAGGGCCGCGTGCACCGGAGCCGCGTGCACCGGAGCCGCGTGCACCGGAGCCGCGCGCAGCGGAGCCGCCTGCACCGGAGCCACGTGGATCGGAACCGGGCGTACGCTGGCGGCCGACGCGGCCATCCGCGTCGTCGCCGTCCTGCTCGCGCCCGTTCCCAGCCACCGTCTACTCCTCGCTCGCCGGGCTCGTTGCCGCACCGGCACAGATACCGTTCAGAACACACCGTACGTAGACATGCTGAAGGCCGCTACCAGCATGGCAGCGGCCTTCAGCATAAGATGTCCGGCGGCGTCCTACTCTCCCACGCGGTCCCCCACGCAGTACCATCGGCGCTGAAGGGCTTAACTTCCGGGTTCGGAATGGGACCGGGTGTTTCCCCTTCGCCATGGCCACCGAAACACTATTGAGATGTCGGGTCTAACCGACCGCACCTCGGGAACCGCACAGTGGACGCGAGCAAGAATAAGAGTAGAAGCCAAGCCACTCGGCCTATTAGTACCGGTCA
>DATAVV010000070.1:0-3482 GCA_036267555.1 Streptosporangiaceae bacterium
GCTCCGCGAAACCGTTTTGCCGCCCGCTCGGGCCAGCCTTCGGCCGGCCGTCGCGGGCGGCACGGCCCTGGTCGGGCCGAAGCCCCCAGCACTTTTTGCCAGCCGCTCGGGCCAGCCGTCGGCCGGCCGTCGCGGCTGGCACGGCCCTGGTCGGCATGATCGTGGAGGATGGCGTGCTATTTCATGATCTGGGTGGTTCGCGTGCGATATGCGCGTGTCATCAACCCAGATCATGGAACGCCGGCCTTCGGCCGGGGCCGGCGCAGGTTTGCCGTCCTCCGCTGGGTGGCTAGGCGCAGGGGTGGTCCCGTATGGTCTTCACGTAGTTGTCGGGGGCGCCGGCCGCCGCGGCGGCGTCGGCGATGATGCCCAGGTGGCGGGCGGCGGGCAGGCCGCCTTCGTAGGCGTTCACCACGTAGAGCCAGGCGACCACGTCACCGTCGCGGGTCGCCACCCGCACCTTGGTCTTGCGGAAGTAGTCGAGGCCCGCGCCGTCCCACCGGTCCAGCGACGCCTCGTCGGCGGCCGACAGCTCGTACAGCACCACGAAGACCCGCTGTCCCGACTCCTCGACGACGGTGGCCATCGCGCCTTCCCAGCCGATGTCCTCGCCGCCGAAGGCCAGCCGCCAGCCCTCCAGCCACCCGCTCCCGCGCTGTGGCGAATGCGGGCAGCGCTCAGCCATCTGCGCCGGGTCCATGTTGCTGCCGTAAGCCGCGTACAACGCCACGGATAAGTAGCGTACGAGCCCGCCGCGCATGGCGTGGCCATCTCGCGGGAGCGGCGGCTCCCCGCCCCGTCACGCCCGGTCACGGCCGGTCGGGGACGGCGGGCACGGTGCACCCGGTGCGATGCGCCACAATGGGGCATCGTGAGTGAGCCGCGCGCGAGGATCGTGATCATCGGTGGCGGCCCCGGGGGCTATGAGGCGGCCCTCGTGGCCGCGCAACTGGGCGCCCGGGTCACGGTCGTGGACTCCGACGGCCTGGGCGGCGCCTGCGTGCTCACCGACTGCGTGCCGTCCAAGACCCTGATCGCGACCTCGGTCATGATGGCTGCCCTGGACGGTGCCGAAGCCCTCGGCATCCGCGGCCGTGGCGAGCGGGCCACCGTCGACGCGCCCCGGGTCTACTCCCGGGTCAAGGGGCTGGCCCGGGCCCAGTCCGGCGACGTGGCCGCCCGGCTGGCCGCCGAGGGGGTCGAGGTTCTGCCCGGAACCGGGCAACTGACCGGGCCGCGCACGCTCGAGGTCGGGGACATCCAGCTCACCGCCGATATCGTGCTGATCGCGACCGGAGCGCAACCCCGCGTCCTGCCCGGTGCGGTGCCCGACGGGGAGCGCCTGCTCACCTGCAGGCAGCTCTATGACCTGCCCGAACTCCCTCCGGAGCTGATCGTGGTCGGCTCGGGCGTGACCGGAGCGGAGTTCGCCGGCGCCTACCAGGCGCTGGGCTCCCGGGTCACCCTGGTCTCCTCCAGGGAACGGGTGCTGCCCCAGGAGGACGCCGACGCGGCCGTGGTGGTCGAGGACGTGTTCCGGCGCCGCGGCATGACCGTGCTCGGCCGGTCCCGGGCGGCGGCGGCCAAGCGCGACGGTGACGGCGTCACGGTGTTCCTGGAGGACGGCCGGACGGTCCGCGGGTCGCACTGCCTGCTCACCGTGGGAATGGTGCCGAACACCGCCGGGCTTGGCCTGGCCGACGCCGGGATCGAGGTCGACCGCCACGGGTTCGTGCCCGTGGACCGGGTCTCGCGGACCTCCGCGCCCGGCGTCTACGCGGCCGGGGACTGCACGGGCGTGCAGATGCTCGCCTCGGTCGCGGCCATGCAGGGCCGGATCGCGATGTGGCACGCGCTCGGCGAGGCCGTGCAGCCGCTGCGGCTCAGCCACGTGGCCGCGACCATCTTCACCGACCCCGAGATCGCCACGGTCGGCGTTTCACAGCAGGCGGTGGCCAGCGGGGAGGTGGACGCGCTCGTGGTCAAGCTGCCGCTGTCCACCAACGCGCGGGCCAAGATGCAGGGCTTCCGTGACGGCTTCGTCAAGTTGTTCGCCCGCCGCAACAGCGGGATGGTGCTCGGCGGCGTGATCGTCGCGCCCCGGGCCAGCGAGCTGATCCTGGGCGTGTCCCTGGCCGTGGAGCAGCACCTCACCGTGGACGACATGGCCCACACGTTCGCCGTCTACCCCAGCCTGTCCGGCAGCCTGACCGAGGCCGCCCGAAGGCTCATGGGACCAGCCGATATTTAGTGGGCCGGGTGGCCCAGGTCGGGGTCGTCGGGGACGTCCAGGCCGTGCTGGCGCAGCCGGGACGCGCGGAGGTCGTCGGCGTAGGCGGCCACGGTGAAGACGCTCCCGGACAGGATCAGCGCCACCATCATCAGCCCCAGCCACAGCGAGGCGGGCAGCAGCGTGGTCAGCACGGCCACGAGCACGATGCAGATCGGGACGATGATGGCCAGGTGGCGCAGCACCGTCCGGCCCCGCCATCCGGCGTCGGTCAGCTCATGCCGGACCCAGTCCACGTTTTCCGGCGGCAGCCGGAACCCGATCGCGAACCGGATCCAGCGCAGGACCCCGGGATCCCCCGGCAAACGCGCCACGGCCTCAGCCTTGCAGCTCGCAGATGGTCTCGCCGGACGACACGGTCTGGCCCACCTGGACGGCCAGCCCGGTCACGGTGCCGTCCTTGTGCGCGGTCAGCGGCTGTTCCATCTTCATCGCTTCGAGCACGACCACCGTATCCCCGGCCGACACCGCCTGGCCCTCCTCGGCGACGATCTTCACGATCGTGCCTTGCATCGGGCTGACCAGCGCGTCCCCGTCGGCCTGCTTGCCGCCGGGCGATCCGCCTCCCGAGCGCTCCCGCCGCGGCCGGCGCGCCGGCGCCTGGGCCGGGCCCGGGGTGGCGCCGAACCCGGCCGGAAGCACCACTTCCAGGCGCTTGCCGCCCACCTCGACGGTGATCCGCTCCCGGTCCGCGACCTGGCCGTCGGCTGAGGCCTGATCGCCCGCGTAGGGCGGCAGGTTCCCGGCGAACTCGGTCTCGATCCACCGCGTGTGCACGGTGAACGGCTCGGAGGTGAACGCCGGGTCGTCGGTAACCGCGCGGTGGAAGGGCAGCACGGTCGGCATCCCGCCGATGTCGAACTCCGCCAGGGCCCGGCGCGACCGTTCCAGCACCTGGCCACGATCGGCGCCGGTCACGATCAGCTTGGCGATGAGCGAGTCGAACGCCTGCGGCACAGTCATCCCCGCGGCGTAACCGGCGTCGAGCCGGACGCCAGGACCCGACGGCGGCCGCCACGTGGTGATCGTCCCCGGCGCGGGCAGGAAGTTCCGCCCCGGGTCCTCGGCGTTGATCCGGAACTCGATCGAGTGCCCGCGCAGCGGCGGGTCGTCGTAGCCCAGTTCCTGGCCGTCGGCGATGCGGAACATCTCCCGCACCAGGTCGATGCCGCTGACCTCCTCGGTCACCGGG
>DATAVV010000071.1:0-7213 GCA_036267555.1 Streptosporangiaceae bacterium
GTCGTGCTGCAGCATCGTGAGCGCGGCGCGGTGCTGGGCGAGGATGCGGCTGGTCGAGCGCACGATCTGCTCGATCACCGCGCGCGGGCCGCCGCCGGATTCGACCGCAGCGCGGTAGGCGGTGAGCACCTCGTTCATGAAGCCGGACAGGATCTCGTCGCCGATCGACTCCTTGGAGTCGAAGTGGTGGTACAGGCTGCCGGACAGGATGCCGGCGGCGTCGGCGATCTCGCGCACGGTCGTGGCGCGGTAGCCCTTCTGCGCGAAAAGCTCGCCCGCGAGCGTGATCATGTGGGCCCGGCGCTCCGACCGGACGCCTGGGTCGGCGGTGATCGTGCCCGCCGCTGTCGCCCGGGGTCCGGCCCGGCCCTTTTTCGTGGTCACGCTGTCAATTATCGCCGCAAACGGCCGGGGGTGCCCTAGCGCTTGCTCGGCAAGCCGTCCGCGCCGTACGCCTTGCGGAACCGAACTGAAACCTGTTCTACTCTGTATCGTTCATCGATCGGCGTGTCTGGGGTGCATCGAACATGGTCAGTACTCGCGCAGCGCTGCTCTACGGACCCGGCGAGGACTACAAGATCGAAACGGTCGAGGTCGACGAGCCGGGGCCCGGCGAGGTGCTGGTTGACATGCGAGCCTGCGGGCTTTGCCACTCCGACGAGCACGTGCGAACCGGCGACATGCCGCTGCCGCACTACCCGGTCATCTGCGGCCACGAGGGCGCGGGCGAGGTCACGCAGGTCGGCGACGGCGTGACCTCCGTGGCGCTCGGCGACCACGTCGCGCTGTCGTTCGTCCCGTCGTGCGGCACCTGCCCGAGCTGCCGGGCCGGCCGGGCGTTCCTGTGCGACCAGGGCATGAAGCTGTTCGACACCGGGATGATCAGCGACGGCCGCATCGCGCACCGGATCGGGGACGACCCGGTCGCACGGTTCGCGCAGCTTGGCGCGTTCGCCGAGCGCCAGCTCCTGAACGAGTCCTCGGTCGTGAAGGTGGACCCGGACATCCCGTGGCCCGCGGTCGCCCTGGTCTCCTGCGGGGTGGCCACCGGGTTCGGCTCGGCGGTGGACCGGGCGGGCGTCCGCCCCGGCGACACCGTGGCGGTGCTCGGCGTCGGCGGGGTCGGCATCAACGCCGTGCAGGGCGCGCGGATCGCCGGCGCCCGGCGGATCATCGCCGTCGACCCGCTGGAGTTCAAGCGTGAGCAGGCGCAGGAGTTCGGCGCCACCCACGTCTTCTCCTCGCTGGACGAGGCCATCGCCGGCGTCGGCCAGCTCACGTGGGGCGAGATGTGCGACAAGGTCATCTGCACGTTCGGCGTCATGCGCAGCGAATTGCTGGAGCCCGCGCTCACGCTGACAGCCAAGGGCGGCACGTGCGTGGTCACGTCGGTCGCGCCGATGGCCCAGGGCCAGGCCGACCTCAACCTGTTCATGCTGGCCATGATGAACAAGGAGATCAAGGGCTGCCTGTACGGGTCGGCCAGCCCCCGGACTCAGATCCCCCGGCTGCTGAACCTCTACCGCGAGGGCATCCTGAAGCTCGACGAGCTGATCACCGAGACCTACCGGCTCGACCAGGTCAACCAGGGCTACGCCGACATCGAGGCCGGGAAGATCCTGCGCGGGGTCATCGCGTTCTGACCGCGCCGCCCGCCCGGCGGCCCGGCGCAAGCGGGGCCCGGCGCAAGCGGGCCCGGCGCAAGCGGGCCCCGGCCCGGGTCAGGCCGGGGCGAGTTCGCGCACGAGGCCCGCGACCCCGGCCGCGTCCGTGCCCGGCGGGGCCACGACCGCGATGACCGGCGTGTCCAGGCCGCTCGCCTGATACTCGGCCACGCGCTCCCGGCACGCCCGAGGCGAGCCGTGCACGACGAGGTCGTCGACGAGGTCGTCGCTGATCGCCTCCAGGGCGCCCTTGCGGTCACCGGCGGCCCATGCCTCCTGCATCGGCGCCATGGCCTCGCCGCGACCCAGCCACTCGTGGAACGCGGCGTAGGCGGGCACGGTCATGTAGGCCGCGATCATCCGGCGGCCGATCGCGCGGGCCAGGCCCTCGTCGGGCGTGGGGCAGACGAAGATCCTCGCGACCAGCTCGCAGTCGGGCCCCGCCGCCGCGCGCACCTTGGCCACATCCTTCGGTGCCAGCCAGTTCGTGATTGCCGTGCCGGCCTCCTCGGCGGCCAGCTTGATCATCTGCGGCCGCAGCGCGGCGAGCGCGAGCGCGGGCGGGGTGGCGGGCGCGGCCTCGAGCCGGAACCCGTCCACCCGGAACGTCGGGTACTCGCGGGTGACCTTCGCGCCGGTCAGCGCCTCGCGCAGGAACCGCAGCGTGTCCTTGGCGCGCTGGTAGGGCCGGTCGAACGGGATCCCGTTCCACTTCTCCACGATGACCGGGGACGAGGTGCCGATGCCCAGCACGAACCGGCCGGGCGCCAGGCCGGCCAATGTGGCGGCGCTCATGGCCAGCAGCCCGGGCGCACGCGTGTAGACGGGCACGATGGCCGTGCCCAGCCGCAGTTCGCTGGCCCACTGGGCGGTCAGGATCAGGGGCGTGAACGCGTCCGACCCGTTGACCTCGGCCGACCAGGCGTCGGAGTAGCCGAGGGCGGGCAGCCCGGCGATGATCTCGCGCTGCTCGGTCAGGCTCATGCCGGGTAGCGGGAGCGTGATGCCCCATCGCGGCTTCGCTTCCACGGGCGGTCCTCTCTCGCGGGTCAGCGATGATCGCCACTGATGACGATGATCGCCCCTGATTGTGTCACCCGGGCCAGGACGGACAATTCGCTGTCCCCGCGATCGGCTCGCGGCCGGCCGGGTCGTGGCAGGATGCCGGAATGACCCCGCAGTCGCCGGACGAGCCGTTCTCGCTGTTCGATGACCCCGAGCTTGAGGCCGTGTTCTCCCGCTCCTCGCCCGCGGACACGCTGGCCGCGGTGCTCACCGAGGCGCGCGTGGTGCTGTCCGAGATCGATAACCCGCTCGACGCCGAGCTGTGGGGGTCGGACATCGTGGCCGCGCTCGGTTCCGGCAGCGACCCGGCGGAAGCGATCGTGCCGGCCACCGAGCGAGCCGGCACCCCGGAGGCCATGGCCACACTGCTGGTGCTGGCCGCGGTCGCCTCCGGGTCCCTGCGCGGGGCGGCCCGCGCCGCCGCCGACCGGCTGGCCGCGGCCGGGGTCAGCGAGCCGTCCTGGGCGGAGGGGCTCGGCGCGCCCACCCCGGGCCAGTGCTGGTGCTACGGCGACACCCGCGGCCAGCTCGAGGCGGTGACGATGAGCTTCTGGTACGGCGACCAGGGCCACGTCGTGTCCGTGCTGCTCGACCGCGACCAGGGCGGCGGCATCAAGAACATCTGGGTCGGGGAGTCGGCCGACGTCCTCGAGCGCACCAGGCGGATGTCCGAGATCGACTCTAAGGTGATCTTCGAGATGATCACCCAGGCCGACGCGCGGGGACGGGTGGACCGGGCGATCGCCGCGGGGGAGTGCCCGCAGCTTCCGGAGGAGGTCGGCAGTGTCGCCTCGCGGCGGGCGGTCCTGCGGGCCCGGGCGGCGCTGCTCAAGCGCTAGCGCGCTGCGCGGCCGCGGGCCGCGCCTCCGGTCCCGGCTCACGGCAGCCCGATGAAGCCGGCCATCTGCTCGACCGCGTACCCGAAGAACTCGTCGGCCGGGTCGAGGGTGCCGACCAGCTGGCCGAACAGCTCGAAACTGATCAGGCCGAACAACTGGGTCCAGGCGATCAGCCCGCGGGCGATCACCGGTCCCGGCGTGCCGGGCGCGATCGCGTCGGCCACGATCGCGGTCTGCCCGGCGAGCACCTCCGGCAGCGGCGGTGCCGGCCGGGGCAGCGCGTCCCCGGCCCCGACTCCCGTCCCGGCCCCGGCCAGGACGCCGCCCAGGGCCCGGACGACCCGGACGGCGGAGGCGATCGTCGCCTGGGGCGCCTGGTAACCGGGCACCGGCGAGCCGTAGATCAGCGCGTACTCGTGCGGGTGCGCGAGCGCCCAGCCCCTGATCGCGGCGCACAGGGCCCGCCAGCGGCCGCGCCCGTCCGCGGCGGCCGCTGCGGCGCTCGCTGCCTCGGCCGCGTCGCCGAGCGCGTCGTAGGCATCGATGATCAGCGCGGTCAGCAGGTCGTCCCGGCTGGGGAAGTAACGGTAGAGAGCGGAGGAGACCATGCCGAGTTCGCGGGCCACGGCGCGCAGGGAGAGTCCCTCGGCGCCGTGTGAGGCAAGCTGGCGCCGCGCCTCATGCTTGATCTCGCGGGTCAGCTCGGCCCGGGCCCGCTGCCGGGCGGTCTGGCTCGCGCTCGCTTGGGCGGTCATGACGGCCAGTCTGCCAGATCGGAGAGCATCGATCAATAATGAGAGCAGCGCTCTTGACTGCTGCTCGCCCATCGTGCACACTGCTCTATATAGAGAGCGGTGCTCACAAAAACCTCGCAGAGGAGAACGAAGATGTCGCAGAACCCGCAGTCCCGCCTCGTCACCCCGGCCACCCCGATGGCCCAGCGGATGGACCGGCTGTCCAAGTCGCTGGTGGCCATGCTGACCAAGGCCGGGATCAGCCTCATGGGCAGCCGCATCCTTTCCGTCCGCGGCCGCAAGAGCGGCGAGTGGCGCAGCACGCCGGTGAACCTGCTCACCCACGACGGGCACCGGTACCTGGTCGCGCCGCGCGGCCACACGCAGTGGGTGCGCAACCTGCGCGCCGCGGGCGGCGGCGAGCTGCGCATCGGCCGGCGCGTGGAGCGGTTCACCGCCACCGAGCTGCCGGACGAGCAGAAGCCGGAGGTGCTGCGGGCCTACCTGAAGCGCTGGAAGTTCGAGGTCGGCATGTTCTTCGAGGGCGTCGGCCCGGACGCGCCGGCCAGCCAGCTCCTGGAGATCGCGCCCGGCTACCCCGTCTTTCAGATCACCACCCAGAACTAGTCATAACGCGGCACCGGGGCGCCCGCTACGGGGTCAGGGCGAGCGTGGCCCCTGCGGCGTCGGTCAGCCGGTGATACCCCTCGCCGCCGCCGAGCCGGGCCAGCGGCCCGCGCACCCGGGCCCGCGGCCCGTCCGGGCCGACCAGGATGGTGCCGTCCGCCCCGGCCGCGACCAGTTCGCCGTCCACCCGCAGCAGCACCGGCCCGTCGCGCCGCGCGGAGACCGCGGCCCGGCCGGCGCGCAGCCCGTCCAGGACCGCGGCGGGCTCGTCGGCCGCGCACTCGACCCAGGTGGCCGGCGACCCGGGCCTGGCCACGTCACCGGGCCGGTGCCAGTCGCTGCCGCCCACCGGGATCGCGCCCGGATCCCAGGCCAGCCACCAGGCCAGCGGCGTGGTCCAGGTCAGGTCGAGCCAGCTCCAGTGCCAGACCTCGGCCAGCGGCGGGCGGCGGCGCATCGGCATGGTCCAGCTCAGGTGGCCGCCGATCGGATGATTGACCGACAGCAGCCCGCCGGCCCGCTCCGTGGCGTCCAGCCAGGCGTCGGCGGGCTCGCGGAAGTCGATCCAGCCCACGTCGCCGAGCGCGTTCGCGTGCCCGGCGGGCACCGTCACCTCCTGGCCGGGCAGCAGGATGATCCCGTGCGCCGCGCCGGCTCCCGGCAGCTCGGCGTGATGGCTGATCGTGTTGTGGTCGGTGATCGCTAGGAAGTCGAGGCCCTCGCCGGCCGCGAACCGGGCCAGCTCGGGCACGGTCATGGCGCCGTCCGAATGCACGGTGTGGGTATGCAGGTCACCGGCGAGCCAGCGCCGCCCCGCGCGGGCCGGAAGCTCGCGCCGGGGCGGCCGGTCCGTGAGCGGGGGCGGCGGGGCGGGCGCCGGACCGGGGGACAGCTCACCGCGGACGGTGCTGACCTCCGCGCTCACGCGAAACTCGACCCCGTCCGGCGGCACCTGGTACAGGCCGATGATCACCTGCCACTCGCCCGGCTCCAGCTCGCCCGGCAGGTAGCCGGGCGTCGCGGCGTCCTGGCCGATCACGAACGACCGGCGGGCCCCGCCCGACCAGCCACGGAACCCGCCGGGCCCGAGGCAGCCGAGGTCCAGGATGGCTCCGGGCCGGTCGTACTCGAGCTCCACCCGCAGCCCGCACGCGCCGTCGCCGACCTCCACCGGCAGGTACTGCCAGAGGCTGGCGAAACGGTCCTCCAGCGTCCACCGCCCGCTGTGCCGCGTGATGACCATGCGCCCATCTGAGCAGATGGCCGCCGGGCCGGCCACGGCGACCCGCGTACCGGGTCGGCCACGGCGACAGGGGGACACCCCCGGGGCGACGGGTACCGGCCCGGCTCTACGTCCCGTCGCGGCGCGGGCTGGCCAGGGCCGCGGTCTGCGCCCCGGTCTGCGGCCTGGCCTCCGGGGCCGTACGCAGCGGCCGTAGCTTGGCGCGGACGTCGGCGGCCTCGGGGTGGTGCAGTTCGTCGAGGATGGCGAGAGCCTGCTCCCAGGTGCGGCGGGCGGCGGTGTCGTCGCCGGCGGCGAGGTGGGTGTCGGCCAGGCGGCTCAGGGTGGTGGCCTCGCTGACCCGGTTGCCCAGTTCGACGTGCAGTTCGATGGCGCGGGTGTAGCTGGTGACGGCCTCGGCGTGCAGGCCGAGGTGATGCTCGGCGTAGCCCAGGCTGTCCCAGGTGAAAGCCTGACCGTAGCTGTTGCCGTTCTTGAGGTAGATGGCCAGGGCCTGCCGGGAGACCTCGCGGGCGCGATGGTAGTCGCCGAGCAGTCCGTGGCACCAGCCGACGCCGTTGAGCGCCGCGGTTTCCCCGGCCTGGTCACCTGCGACCTGGAACAGGGCCAGCGCTTCTTGCGAATGGCGCAGCGCCTCGGCGTAGCGCTGCTGGCGCTGCTGCACGAACCCGAACATGTGGTGGGCGCGGGCCTGGCCGAGCAGGTCGCCGCGGCGGCGGCACAGCGTCAGGGCATCGGCCAGGTGGGTGCGGGCCTGGTCGTAGTCGCCGAGCATCGCATCGGCCGTGGCGAGCAGCCGCAGGGCTCTGGCCTGGGCGGCGGTGTCGCCCAGCCGGATCGCCGCCGCCAGCGCGGTGTGCTGGAGGGTGGCTTGCTGGTGCCAGTGGCCGTGTCCGTCGAGGAAGGTGGTCATGGCCCAGGGCAGTTGCCAGGCGTGGATGTCGTGGCCGGTGTCGGCGGCGTGGGTGACGGTGGCGAGCAGGACGTGGTGCTCGGCTTCGAACCAGGCCAGGGCGGCGTGGTGGCTGGTGAGGCGTTCGG
>DATAVV010000072.1:0-77880 GCA_036267555.1 Streptosporangiaceae bacterium
CGCGTCCCGGTTGTTCGACCGGACCGGCAACGTCGGGCCGACCGTGTGGTGGAACGGCCGGATCGTGGGCGGCTGGGCCCAGGACCCGGACGGCCAGATCGTCTGCCGGTTCCTGGAGGACGCCGGGTCCGACGCGGCGGCCGCGGCGCAGGCCGCGGCGGACCGCCTCGCTACCCTGCTCGGCGGGGTCCGGCTGACCGCCCGCACCCGCGGCATGACCTGGCTGGAGCGGGAACTAGCCGGCTGAACAGTGAAAGGACGTGCTCGCTGTGGCGCAGGACCGGCGCGAAACCGACTGGGTGGCCAGCCTGGCCGATGACGTCGTCGCGGAGGCCGAGCGCCGGGCTCCGGGCCGGCCGGTGGTCGTGGCGTCGGGCCTGAGCCCGTCCGGGCCCATCCACCTCGGCAACCTGCGCGAGGTCATGGTCCCGCACCTGGTGGCCGACGAGATCCGGCGCCGCGGCACCGCCTGTGACCACCTGTTGTCCTGGGACGACTTCGACCGCCTGCGCCGAGTCCCGGCCGGCACCGACGCGTCCTGGGCGCAGCACATCGGCAAGCCGCTGACGTCGGTTCCGCCGCCGCCCGGGAGCACGCATCCGAACTGGGCCGAGCACTACAAGGCCCCGATGGCGGACGCGCTGGAGCGGCTCGGGGTGCAGGTGCGCGCGGTCAGCCAGACCCGCCAGTACACCTCCGGGGCCTACACCGACCAGATCCTGCTGGCCATGCGCGAGCGGCAGCACATCGACGCGGTCCTCGCGCGGTACCGCACGAAGGCCAAGCCCAGGCCCGGCGCGGGGGATGCCAGGGCGGGGGAACACCGCGTTACGGATCCTGGCGAGGCCGGCGGATCGGGAGCGGCGGAGGAGGACGACGGGGGCACGAGCGCCGGTTACTTCCCCTACAAGCCGTACTGCTCGGCCTGCCTGCGGGACCTGACCACCGTGACCGGCTACGACGACCAGACCACCGCCATGTCCTACACCTGCGCGTGCGGGCACGACGAGACCGTCCTGCTGACCGGGCACCGCCTGGGCAAGCTGGTCTGGAAGGTCGACTGGCCCATGCGCTGGGCCTACGAGGGCGTGGTGTTCGAGCCGTCCGGGGTGGACCACCAGGCGCCGGGCTCCTCGTTCGAGGTCGGCGGCACGCTGGTCCGGGAGATCTTCGGCGGCCACCAGCCGATCGGCCCCAGGTACGCGTTCGTCGGCATCAGCGGGATGGCGAAGATGTCCAGTTCGCGAGGCGGGGTGCCGACCCCGGCCGACGCGCTGGAGATCATGGAGGAACCGCTGCTGCGCTGGCTCTACGCGCGGCGTCGGCCGCAGCAGTCGTTCACGGTCGCCTTCGACCAGGAGATCCAGCGGGTCTACGACGAGTGGGACGCGGTGGAGCGGAAGGTGGCCGCCGCCGCCGCGTCCGGCCTGGACGCCGCCTCCCACGACCGGGCCGTCCGCACCGCCGGCCGGGAACTCCCGCGGACGCCGCGCCCGCTGCCGTACCGCACGCTGGCTTCGGTCGCGGACATCACGACCGGCGACCCCGAGCAGACCCTGCGCATTCTCGGTGACCTGGATCCGCAGCGCCCGCTCGGCTCGCTGGACGAGGTCCGGCCGCGGCTGGACCGGGCCCAGCGCTGGGCCGCGACCCAGCTACCCGAGGACCAGCGCACCCGGCTGCGTGCCGAGCCCGACCACGCCGCGCTGTCCGCGCTGTCCGACGCCGAGCGCGGCGCGCTGAAGCTGCTGCTGGACGGGCTGGCGTCGCACTGGTCGCTGGACGGGCTGTCCCAGCTCGTCTACGCGGTGCCGAAACTGCAGGCCGGCCTGCCCGCGGACGCCAAGCCCACGCCCGAGCTCAAGGCGGCCCAGCGCGCGTTCTTCGCGCTGGTCTACGGGCTGCTGATCGGCCGGGAAACCGGGCCGCGGCTGCCCACGCTGCTGCTCGCGACCGGCCCCGACCGGGTCCGCACGCTGCTGACGCCCTGACTTTTGCTCACGTAGCTGGATCGGGTTGCTCTGATTCGGGGGACGGCGGGTCGAAGTTGACGTCGACGTGCTCGAAGCCCTTGCTCCGCTGGGCCTTGGCCTGCCTGGTATAGGCGCGCCGGTCCCCGGCGGTCAAGATCACGTTGTCGGTGAACGGGGTCAGCAGCGACCGGGGGTGCATGCGACTGACGCGCACGACGTTGATCTCCATGCACAGCAGGACGGCCGTGGCGTTGACGTAGAGGAACGCGACCAGGCCGAGGACGATGGCGAACACCGCGTCCGTGTCGGTGGCGTGCTTGACCACATGCCGGACGTAGAAGACTCCGACCAGTTGCAGAACCTGCCAGGTCACCGCGGCGCCGATCGCGCCCGGCGCCACGTCGCGCACGGATAGGCGCCGTGCCGCCGCGAACCGGAATGCGAAAACGGACACGACGATGCCGATGGCGACGGACGCTGCCAGGGCTATGCCCCGGCTGACCGCGCCGACCGCGCCGACCCCGCCACCGCCCAGGATGGACAGCACGGTGGTGCCGATGAGGGCCAGCCCGGTGGTGGCCAGCAGCACCAGGCTACGGCCCCGGGCATGGAACGGGTTGGGCCGGTTGTTGCGCGGGACTCCCCAGACCGTGTTCGTCGCGTACTGGAACGCCTGGGCCACGCCAAGGCCGCCGTAAAGACAGCCCAGGATCCCCACGATCAGCCCGATCGTGCCGCCACCAAGGTGCTTGGGCCGGGCCAGATCCCCGCCGATCAGCGGAAACTGGTGCAGCGCCGAGGTGAGAACCTCGTGCTGAAGGCTCTGATCACCCGACAGCACGAAGCCCAGAACCGTCGAAAGCAGCAGCAGCAACGGGAACAGCGACACGAACCCGTAGTAGGTGAGCAACGCCGCCAGGTAGGCGCCGAAGTCGTCGAAGTACTTGTATCCCACCGCGAGCGGGACGCCGGCCCACCCGTGCTTGCGCTGAAACCGGTCCAAGCGCACCGTGATCGCCATGCCAACCCACCTCGCCGTGCATCGTCAACTGCCCGGCGCTACGGCAGCCAACCGGATCGGGCGGCTAAAGCTAAGTGCACAACACCATCTCGCACCGGTCTCCGATTAGCCACGGACACGCCCTGCGCCTTCGCGCTCCTCGGTATGGCCGGGCAGGAAGTCGAGCAGCAGTTCGCTGACCCGGTCCGGCGCCTCGAGTTGCATCCAGTGCCCCGGGCCGTCCAGGCGCTCGTAGCGCCACGGGCCGGTCACGTTCTGCGCCGAGTCGGTCATCTGCGTCTCGGTCAGCGCCATGTCGCCGCTGCTCCACACGCCCATGGTGGGCGCGGTCACCGGCGGGAGCGCCAGCGGCGGGCCGATCCAGGTGTCGGGCGCCACGTTGGCCCGGTAGTAGTTCAGGCCCGGGGTGAGCGAGCCGTTCGCCTCCAGGTCGGCGATCACCTGGCCGGTGTCCGGGTGCCGGGCCCAGGCGCGGAAGTTGGCCCAGTCCTCGTCGGCCAGCCAGCGCTCGGCCACGCCGGGGAACTGGAACAGCAGCATGTACCACGACTTCTCGCGCTGCTGGTACGTGCGCAGGAACGTGGCCGGGTGGCCGACCGAGAGCACGGCCAGGTGATCGACCTTGTCGGGCACGAGCGACCCGAGCCCCCAGGCCAGCGCGGCGCCCCAGTCGTGGCCGACGACGTGGGCCCGCTCGATCCCCAGGTCGGCCAGGACCGCGAGCACGTCCCCGGCCAGCAGCGGCAGCGAGTACGCCTCGACGGCCTCCGGCTTGCCGGAGCGCCCGTAGCCGCGCAGGTCGGGCACGATGACCCGGAACCCGGCCGCGCTCAGCGCCGTGACCTGATGCCGCCACAGGCGGCCGGAGTCGGGGAACCCGTGCAGCAGCACGACCGGCCGCCCCTCCCCGCTGACCTCGTACGCGATCCCGACCCCGTCGACGTCTACCCGCCCCATGCCGCGCCTCTTTCCGCCTCGTCGCGCTCGTCCGCCTGCTCGTAGCTTGCCAGGTTCATGGTGGCCACCAGGCCGGGCCCCTCGGCGAAGACCCACGCGACCGGCCGTTTTCGGGCCGCCCGCGCTAGCTGGTCCGCGAAGGCCGTCCTGGCCCCGGCGTCGAGGTAGCTGAGCAGCGACGCCGTGAACACGACAACCGGCTCGTCACCCGGGAGGCCGCCGGCGCCGAGGACCCGGTCGCCGGGCCCGGCCCCGCGTACTTCGCATCCGATCACGACCGCGCTCGCGTCCGATCCGGCGGAAGGCCTTGACCGGCCTGAACGCGGCGCCGGGGCTGGCCGCCGTTCGCCCAGCCGATAGTCGTAGCGGTCGAACAGCGGGTTGAGCCCGGCGCTGGCCCCGATCTCGGCCAGCGCGACCGGCCCCGGCCAGCGGCGGTGAACCTGGCCCAGCCCCAGACGCAGGGCCACGCAGCGGCGGATCTCGTTGGTCTGGGTGGACCCCGCGCGCAGGAGGCGGCCAGTTCCGCGCTCTGCGCCTTCCCGCTCTGCGCGCCTTCCGCGGCACGGTCGCGGGCGAGCAGTGCGTGCACCGCCGCGAACAGCAGGCTGGGCCGCCGCTGCTGGGCGCTGTCGTTTGCCGTCATCGGGGTTAGACGCCGGGCCGCGCGGTGACTCATCGCCGGTGATGCCTCGTGCGAACGAAAGATGTCGTTCGCACGATAATGAGGGTGACGCGCAATGAGAGAGGGAGACCAGGCTATGAGCGACGACGAAAGGCCATCGCCGACCCCTCGTTACTTCAAGATCCTGGACGCCTCCACCGAGCTCGCCCGGCGCATGGGCCATTCCTATGTCGGGGTCGAGCACCTGTTCCTCGCGATCATCCGGGACCGGGCCGCGGTCCCCACCCAGGTGCTGGCGGGCTTCATCGACCTCGAACGGGTGGAAGCCAGCCTCCGTGACGAGATGGCGTCCTACGCCTACAACGGAGACCCGCCCGCCGGTGCGGTGTGGCTTCCGCTCAGCGAACTTCCCGACCTGCTCCCGGCCCTGGCCAACTGCGTCGCTCCCGACGTCACCTACGGGTTCAACGTCGTCGGGGACCAGGCGTGGATCCTCGTGAACGAGCCCGGCAACACCGAAGAGGCGGTCGCCTCGGCGCGGGCCGCGGTCGCGCGGGGACGAGGCTCAGGCGCCTGACGCCGCATCGCCCCGGCGGCCAGGAGTTCCTCGACGCGGCTCAGCATGCCCATCGCCGCCGCTTGCCACAGCTCGTCCACCCGCGCGCCGCGCGCGACCAGCAACCGGGCCACGTGCCAGCATCCGTAGCCGATCGCGTTGGCCAGCGGGCTGCCGATCGACCCGTTCGGCGCCTCCAGGTCCGCGCCCGCTTCGACCAGGACCTCGGCCACATCGAGGTCGTCCGTGCTGGCCGCCCAGTGCAGCGGCGTCTCCCCGGGCCGGCCGGTCGTGCGGGCGTCGATATCGGCCCCGGCCGCGAGCAGGACCGCGGCGATCCGCGGGCCGTCCGGGAAGTAACCGGGCCGGTCCGACATTCAGGCGGACCGCCGCGAGGCACCCCGGCGCGGCCCGGCTGGCCGGGGTGTGCGGGCGGCCGGCCGTGGCGCCGCGTTATAGCTCCTCGTTAGCGTCAGCGGCGGGGCCTCCTGGCGGCAAATGAGAACACGTTCTATTGTGATGCGCGTGGCGCTGAACATCGCGGATCTGTTTGAGCACGCCGTCGACGCGGCCGGCGGCCGGCCGGCCCTGAAGGCGGACGACCGGGTGGTGACGTACGCCGAACTGGAGTCCGACGCCAACCGCCTCGCGCACTACCTCAGCGCGCGGGGCGTCAAGCCGGGCGAGCACGTCGCGCTGTACGCCAAAAACAGCATCGAGCACGTGATCGCGCTGCTCGCGATCTTCAAGATACGCGCGGTGTCCATCAACGTGAACTACCGCTACGTCGAGGGTGAACTCGACTACCTCTTCGACAACGCCGACGTGGTGGCGCTGATCCACGAACGCGGCTACACCCCGCTGGTGGCCCGCTGCGCGCCCAGGCACGAGAAACTGCACACGTTCGTCGCGCTGCCCGACGCCATGGACCCCGGCCACGACGCCGACGTGTCCGCGTTCGGCGGCGTGCTGCTCGATGACGCACTCGACGGCCAGGGCGCCGAGCGGGACTTCGGCCCGCGCACCGCCGACGACCTGCACATCATCTACACCGGCGGCACCACCGGCTTCCCCAAGGGCGTCATGTGGCGGCACGAGGACTTCTGGCGGGTGCTCGCGGGCGGCATCGACTTCTCCACCGGCGCGCTGCTGACCGAGTACGACCAGTCCGAGCAGGCCAGGCAGGACGGCCGGCTCACCACGTTCCCGCTCAGCCCGCTCATGCACGGCGGCGCCCAGACCGGCCTGCTCATGCACCTGTTCGCCGGGCACCTCACGCTGCTCGAGCCCAAGTTCGACCCGGTACGGACCTGGGAGATCGTCGAGCGCGACGGCGTGCAGTTGCTGTTCATGACCGGCGACGCCATGGCCCGGCCGCTGATCGAGGAGTTCGAGCGCAAGGCCGCCACCGGCAAGCCATACGAAGCGCCCGGTCTGGTCGCGATCTCCAGCACGGCCGCGATCTTCAGCCCCGAGGTCAAGAGACGCTGGATGAACGCGTTCCCCAACGCGTTCATCACCGACTCCGTCGGCGCCACGGAGACCGGCTTCCACGGAACCGGACTGCAGGACAAGGGCAACATCTCCGGCGGCGGCGCGCTCATCGCGCTGGGCCCGGACTCGGTCGTCCTCAGCGACGACGACCAGGTCCTCGACCTGGACGCCAACATCGGCGTGGTGGGCCGCCTCGGCCGCACCCGCAACGTCCCTGTGGGCTACTACAAGGACCCCGAGAAGTCCGCGGCCACCTTCATCGTCATCGACGGCGACCGCTACTCCGTGCCCGGCGACCGGGTCCGCATCGAGGCCGACCACAAGGTCACCCTCCTCGGCCGCGGTTCGAACTCGGTCAACACCGGCGGCGAGAAGGTCTTCCCCGAGGAGGTCGAGGCCGCGGTCAAGGCCCATCCGGCCGTCTACGACTGCCTCGTCGTCGGCATTCCCGACGAGAAGTACGGCCAGGCCGTGTCCGCCGTCGTCGAACTCCGCGAGGGCCAGTCCGTAGACCTGGAGACGCTCCGCACGTTCCTGCGCGCCAGCCTGTCGGGATACAAACTGCCCCGGGCCATGACCGTCGTCGGCAAGGTCCCCCGCAACCCCGCCGGCAAGGCCCAGTACCCGGCGGCGCTGGAACTGGCCCTAGCCGACACTCCCACGCGCCAGACCCTCTGACGGGGGCTTTGAGCTGCGCCGGCCTGGCCCGGTTGCTGCCGATACGCGGCCCTGGGCGGCGGCGTGCCTGGCGCCCCGGCGCTAGCCTGCGCGAACGGACAGTCGACAGTGAGGAGAACCGGCGATGACGGCGTGGACCAGTGATATCGAGGACGACCTGGACGCCGCGTACCGCGCCAAGTACCACCGCTACGCGACCAACATCGTCGATTCCGTCGTCTCCCCGCAGGCGCGTTCCGCCGCCGTCAGGCTCGTCCCGCGCTGAGCGGCCCGGCGGGGTTTGCGTGCTCGTGAGTGACGGCTAACCCCGCTCCTCGCGGACACCGTGGTGACGTAGCAGGTCAGCGACGTCCGGGCTGGGCGGCTTGGGGTCGTCCGGGCCGATGGTGATGCCGTCGAGGGAGGCACCGCCCTCGATCAGCACGCCGATGGTGGCCAGCCAGTCGGGGCTCGGGTTGTCTGTCGGCTTGATGCCGCTGCCAACGACCGACCAGGAGACGGGAGTGTCGTCGTATTCGCGGTCGCGCGCCTCGATGTCGGCGCCTCGCCCGACCAGGAGCCTGGTGACGTCGGCGCTGCCCGAGAAGGCGGCGGCGTGCAGCGCGGTGCTCCCGTTATCCGCGCCGCGGGCATCGATGAGGAAGCCCAGGTCGAGCATGATCCGCACGGCCTCGGTGCTGCCGGTCTCCGCGGCCCGGATCATCGTGGCCGCCTGCTGCTCGGTTGTGAGCTGCCCGAGAAGATCAGGCTGGCCGGCGATCTGGCGTTCCGCGCCGGCGCGGTCGCCGCGATGGCAAGCCGCCAGGAAGACGTCGAGGTCGGTCGCGTCGTCGGGAGCGCCGTGCCGGCGAAGCAACGCCGCCAGGTCGGCCCGCCCCATGCCGGTCGCCAGGGCGAGCGGCGATGTGCCGTCCGGACCTGGCCGCGCCGGGTCGGCGCCGTGCGCCAGCAGCAGATCGACGATCTCGGCGGGGCCGTCTGACCGCACCACGGCGTAGATCACCGGGCCGGGCTGATCGTCGTCGTCGTGATACCGGCCGGGATCGGCGCCGGCCTCGAGCAGCAGCCGCACCCCTTCTGCGTCGCCGTTGCTGATCGGCGCGGAAAGCGCCATCCTCGCGATGGCTCGCACGTCAGGGGTGTGGCCGAGCAGCATGCGCAGACACTGATGATCTTCAGCGAAACCGGCCTGGTACAGGTCGTTGTCGGTCGGCACCGCGCCCCGGTCGAGCAGCAGCCGCGTGATCGCGGGATTCGGCGCCCCGGCCACGGCACAGAGCAGCGGCGTCCACTGGGAAGGACGCCCGGCATCGTCAGCGCGGCCGTTGGGGTCGGCGCCGGCCTCGAGCAGCAGCGCCGCGACGGCCAGCAGTCCGTCGCCCCGGGCCGGGTCGAGCGCATGCCACCGTGACCCGCAGGCGGCATGCAGCGCCGTCCAGCCTGTCAGCGGATCCCGCCTGGTCACGAGGGCAGGGTCAGCATCGACGGCGCTGCGGACCTTCTCGAGGTCACCGAGCACCACGGCGGTGGCGAAGTTGTAGCCGGCGAGTTCCGGCCGTGCGGCCAGCATTCTGGGCGCGCGGCCGGTCCAGTCGCGGATGCTGGCCCGGCAGAACTCCTCGGCCAGGCGGGCCAGATCCTCCGCGCGGGCCTGGATCTCCTCCTTGAGTTTGGCCCAGCTTGCGAACCCGTAGTCGCGGGCCACCGCCAACTGGGCTGCGGCCAGCGTGAGCCGGTCCGATCGCGCGAGCACGCGGGCGGTCGCGGTGGCGTCGCCAGCGCGCGCGGCGCGCAGCAGATCTCGCGCCTGGCGGCGCAGGTGGTCGAGGTGGGGCTGGGCTGGAAGCACTGCCATGACGTCTCCCGCACGGCGCTGGAGGTCCGCGAGCCAGGCCGGTCAGGAAGTCGAGTGCGATCAGCCGTCTAGAACCAGAAGGTGGACTAAGTCCTGCCCGCGGACCCGGCGGCGCCCTACAACGCCATAGCCAGGATGTCACAGCTTCGGGTCGTGCCTTGTCTATAAGGGAAAGGCACTACGCGGAGGGAAAGGTCATGCGAGTCTTCGTCACGGGAGCGACCGGGGCACTGGGACGGCACCTCACAACCTGCTGGCCGCCGCGGCGCGGGCGGGCACCCGCCGCGTCATCGCGCAGAGCTACGTCGGCGTGAACGCACGTTCCGGCGCCCCGGTGAAGACCGAGGAAGATCCGCTCGACTCGCAGCCGGTCCCGTCGTCAGCGCGGCTGCTCGTCGGCCTGCTCCGCCGGGGCCGGATAATCGGCGCCTCCCTCCGGCTGGCCTGGGTCAACGGCCAGCCGGGCGCCGTGCTGTACGACGCCGAAGGGCTCGTGGTCAGCGTGGTCGAGCTCGACGTCGCCGGCGGTGTGGTCCAGGCGATCCACTCTGTTGTCAACCCCGACAAGCTCGGTCATCTGGGACGTGTCCGATGTGGCGCGACTGCCGGAAAAGAGCTAGCCACGGGCACGTCGGGATTCCTGCGTTGCCGGAGCGGCCGTCCCGCAACGCCTTCGCGGCCGTCTTCAGTGGCGAGGCGCTGGCTCGGTGCCGGGGTTGGGGCGGGCGCCGGGGACGCCGTGGTTGAGAGATCTCGTATCAGCGCCTCACGGTACGCGGCTGTGCACATGGCTGCGATCGCCGGGCGGCTCAGCGCAGCTCCTGGATGCGGATCAGGTTGCCCGCTGGATCGCGGAAGGCGCAGTCGCGAATGCCGTACGGCTGCTCGACCGGCTCCTGGACGACCTCTGCGTCGCCGGCCTGCAGCCGCTCGAAGGTGCCGTCGAGGTCCTTGGTGGCGAGGAGGATCCAGCCGTAGGTGCCCTTGGCCATCATCTCGGCGATGGTGCGGCGCTCGTCGTCGGTGATGCCAGGGTCGGCGGCCGGCGGCGCCAGGAGGATGGACGTGCCGGGCTGGCCGGCGGGGCCGACCGTGATCCAGCGCATCTTGCCCTGTCCGACATCGCTGCGGACCTCGAAGCCGAGGGTGTCGCGGTAGAAGGCCAGGGATGCCTCCGGGTTGTCGTGCGGGAGGGAGCTCGCATGAATGGTGATGTCCATGCGGTCACGCTAGCTGCGCTCGGTGACCGGCGCTTCTCGATTCCTGACCGGTCTGGTCACCTGTTTCGCCACGCACGGCGGCAGCCCCGCCGTCGCGCGGGCTGTCTGGCTCCGGTAAGTACTGGGCGGCACGCCGGCCAGTTCGGTGAAGCGAGTGCTGAAGGTGCCCAGCGACGCGCAGCCGACCGCGAAACAGACCTCGGTGACGCTGAGGTCGCCCCGGCGCAGCAGCGCCATCGCGCGCTCGATCCGCCGCGTCATCAGGTAGCTGTACGGCGATTCGCCGTAGGCGAGCCGGAACTGGCGGCTGAGGTGCCCGGCCGACATGTGCGCGCCGCGGGCGAGCGCCTCGACGTCCAGCGGCTGCGCGTACTCCCGGTCGATCCGGTCCCGGACGCGGCGCAGCCGCGCGAGATCGCGCAGGTGCTGCTCCGTGGCGGGTCTGCTGGTCACACGCATGATCGTACGTCGCGTCGCAATCTATGCCGAGTCCCGCCGCCCATCTCAGACCGGTCCGGCCTCCCACGCGAAACCGTCCGGGTCGGTGAAGGGCCCGGCATCGCTGCCAATCATGAGCCGGTGCGATCCTGTGCCCTCGGGAGAGACGCCGGCGTCCTTGGCGGCGGCGCGGCGCCCGTAGAGCGCCAGCTTGACGGCGCTGGACGGGGTGGCGAACTCGACGTATTTACGGCCAAAGCTCTTCGCCACGGCGAGACCGTGGTCAACGTAGAACCGCTTGCTCGCGGCCACGTCCGCGGTTCCCAGCAGGAGCACGATCTGGTCGATCTGCCGGGTGGCCGGGCCGGTGTCCTTCTTCGCTGAGGTCGCGACCTTCCAGATCGTCCCGTCCGGGGCTTGTACGACGCCGCCGTAGCCCCACAACGACTTCGCGGCCGGCTTCAGCGGCGTGGCGCCGGCGTCGAGGGCGGCGTCGATGAGGCCGCTGACGGTGGCCGGCTGGGACACCGTGAGCGACAGCGTGAACCCGCGGAAGCCGCTCGTCGGCGCCTCCGATGCGCGCAGGCGCAGTTGAGTGCCCAACCCGAAAGCGGCGGTGTAGAAGCGGTCGGCGGCCCTGGGGTCGGCCACTTCGAGGGTGATGAATTCGATGGAAGTCATGACGGTCACGCTAGGTGAGGCCCGGTGACCGGCGCTTCTCGATTCCTGATCGATGGGTCAGGCGTTGGCGGGATCGGCTGCTCTGGCGGCCTGCTCGATCTTCGCGCGGTGGTTCTCCCAGTAAGCCGCGTCGTATTCCTGCGAGGCCGTGCTCTGCGCGTTGGTCCCGACCGCGCCGTCGAGTTGTTCGCGCAGGATGTCGGCATGTCCGGCGTGCCGGCTGGTCTCGGTGAGAAGCCAATGATCTGTTCGCGGGTCTCGTCCTCGGTCACCCACAGGTCGGTGCCGCTCGCGGTCTCGTCGTCCCACCGGGGCAGTGGTTCCGGGAACGGGCGGCCGAAGACCTCGCCGAAGTACCTTGCCTCCCAGGTCGCCGAGTGCTTAACCAAGCCGAGGAGGTTGGTTCCGGTGGCAGTCAGTGGGCGGCGGATGTCGTATTCGGAGAGCCCGTCGAGCTTCCAGACCAGCGCCTCGCGTATCCAGCGCAGATCGTCGTGGAGGTACTCCTTCGCGAATTCATCGATCATGCGGCATGAGCCTGCCATGCGCCCGTTCGCGGGTTCAACCCTGGACCGTGCCTACCATGGGCGGGGGCGGGGGAGACAGCACCATTCAAGCGATGAGAAGCCGGTGCGGCTGGCGCCAGCACGGCGGGGGACCAGCGGGCGTTATCCCGGTCTTAGTGCTGCTTGCCCTGGTGCTGGCCGGGCTAGTTGTCGTAATCGTCGATACATTGCGCATTCGCCGTGCCGACGCGGCCGTCCGGGTGAGCGCGAAGGGCGGCGTTTCGCATTACCCGCTTTACGCTCACGCGCATCGCTATCCACCGCGCCACCATGGCAGCTGGGTGTTCGCTATCCTCCTGCTCGTCGCGATGACGGGCATCACCGTGGGTATTCTGCCCCCCGAAGTGAACTCGTGGGCATATGCCGTCGGCGCGGGGAACCAGGACACCTTCAACCCGGTGTCGTATGGCCAGGCCTGCTTGCCCCGGGGCGGCTGCCACACGGTGACCGAAGGCTACTTTTCCAAAAGCGGCGCGGACGTCACCTGGGGCAGCCAGGTCCCGCTCGGCCAGTCGTTCAGCGTCCGCGACCCGCTCTGGGCCTGGGGCACCGGGCGGAATCTCACCAGTAGCGACGGCTGGGCGATCCCGACGATCGTCGCGGGCCTGTTCTTCGATGGGGTAACACTCCTGCTGCTGTACGTCCTCGTCGTGCTAGTGCGCGGCACGCCGTCGATGCGAAGGCGTCTCTGGTTACGGCATGGGATGGCCGGTTGCCTGGGCGACGGTTCAGCCCGTGCCCGAGCCCGGCAAGATCTGGGCTGCCCTGTCGGCCGCACACCCGCAGACCGGGCTGGTGCCGTTCCTGCTGGAAGGCACGGACCCAGGCGACTCGCGCAGCACCCAGCGGCCGTGGGATGAGGGAGAGTTCGCAGCGCCCGGCACGGATCGGCTAGCGGTCGCTGACCGGCCTGCCAATGTCCTGGCGCGGATCGGCTGGCTGGGAGCGGCCAACGGGCACCCGACGCCGCTGCCGATCACCGCCGTCTTGCGATCGTGGGAAGACCGGTTCGGCGCCCGGTTGCTGCAGATCGGTTTCGACCGGATCCGGCTCCTGGTCGAACGGCCGCCGCGGACCGCTGACGCTGCCTTGCGCCTCGCTGCAGAGCAGTACGTCCTCTGTGACGAATGCCAGCACGGGGAGAGCGAGATGGGCACTGTCATGGTCGGCCTAGGCACTGTCCCCGGCCTTGCCCTCTGCGTGCTGAGCACACCGGCATGGACCTTCTGGTGGGACTAATTCGAACCACAAACCGAGCCGTCACGAACGTCGAAGGAGCGTAGGTCTGTCAAGCACCAAGTGGGCGGATGTCGTTATCGGGCAACGATCGCGGCCAAATGGCTGAGCGAGTTGTCGAGATGGTCGGGAGTGAACGGCGGGAACTGAATGCGCTGGCGGGGAGCCGACCCCACCGCCGACCAGTCATAGGAGAGTGTGACCTTGGTCTCGTCCGGACCGAGCTGGGTCAGGTCGTAACGCCAGATCCAGCCGCCGAACTCTAGCTCGCCTGTTTCCGATGACACATAGCCCGGCTTCCACGAGATGGCGCGTGGCGGCTCGAACGCGAGGACCTGGTTGGCCATCTCGTAGTTACCGTCCGGGTGGTCGGGGTGGTACATGGCTATCCGGAAGATCTGACCTGAGCCGGTTAGCCGTTGGCCATCGACGTAATCGCGAACCCAGCCGGTGCCGTCAATGGCGGCGTGCCGGGATGGATCGGCAAGCACCGCGAACACGGTTTCGGCCGACGTGCTGATCGTGGTCGTCGCGCTGACGGTCTCCTCGGTCATGGTGGCTCGTCCCCGATTCCTCTGGTTCCTCACGGTTTTGCGTGGAGAAGTGCTGTCGTGCCCAACGATGTAGACGACGCGGCAAAACAGGACTCATCGGCCGGCAGCCGTGCGGACAGGTTCGCAGCCAGTCATCATGACTGCCGATCTTGTTACGTGTTTGGCGCTGGGATGTCAGCTGAGGCGAAGGCCTTGCTTGGCCAAGTTGTCTTCAATGATCCGAAGGGCTTTGGGGCCCATGCCATGGAGTTTGGCCAGTTCCGCGCGCGGGACACCCGCGAGCTGACGCAAGGATGTGTAGCCCGCGTCGTTTAGAGCGCGGGTCGCCGGTGCGCCGATCTTGGGAAGCTCATCGAGGGATGCCGCCATGATGAAAGACTAGGCCAGCGGTTCCGAATACAGCCTGCCGTGTGCGTCAGGAGCGTCCCGGGACGGTCCGCCATGCCTGGGTGGCGGCAACGGCTGCCACGATCAAGGCGGCGACCCGGTCGGCCCACCACCATCCCAGGGCGTGATAGAGCACGAGGGCTGTGAGGGCGAACAGGCTGGCGGCCGCGCCGATGCCGCTGAGAACGCCGTCACCCTGGAGAGCGCGGCTGCTGATCCGGCGGCCGAGGCGGTGCTTGGCATAGGCCAGAGGCGTGAGAACGACCAGCGAGACGCCCGCGGCGGCTATGGTCACGCTCGACGCGCCGGGGTGAGATCCGGTGGCCAGGGCGGCGGCGGACTCGATGATGAGCACGATGCTGACGACGGTCAGCGCGATGCTGACAATGACGGCAGCGCGGGCTTCCGCCGCGCCGGACTGTACCGGCTGGCGCTGCTCGGCCCGGAATCGCCAGATCAGGACCGCCGACCCGGTCACATCGGCCAGGACGCCGAGCCCGATTGCGAAGACGCCCAGGCTGTGATCTTGCAGCCCGGTTCTCACTGAGACGGCACCCGAGAGCAGGCCGAAGCTGACCGAGATGGTCACCAGCCGCAGCGCGGCAGTTATCAGCGTCAGGCGACCCTGATCAGTGCCGGGTCCCTCGACTCGGGCCACTGTTCCGCTCCCGTGAATCAGGGACCAGGCAGCGCTGTGCCCGTAGTCGTCGGGCAGCCGGGTCTCGACGCCGGGAAGTGCCTGGGCAGCCATTCGCGGCGGCCGGCAGGACGAACATGTCCTGCCTGCCGTGCAGCAGGACCGGGGCAGCGATGTCGGCGAAGTCGGATCCCCGCGGCCTGAGCCCTCAGTCGTCGATGGCCTGGTAGGCGGCCGTCCAGAAGTCGAGCAAGATCGGCAGCCCGGGCGGCGCGGGCGCCCGCTGGATCATGAGGATTGTCGTCATGTCCTCGGCAGGGTCGTTGTACCAGCCGGTGCCGTATATGCCGGGCCATCCGTAGCTGCCGACCGAGGCCGGCGGAGGGTACGAGACCGGCCAGGGTCCGAGGT
The DNA here is from genome assembly GCA_036267555.1 of Streptosporangiaceae bacterium. Classification (GTDB taxonomy): domain Bacteria; phylum Actinomycetota; class Actinomycetes; order Streptosporangiales; family Streptosporangiaceae; genus JASHPR01. The sequence continues at coordinate 15,290 of DATAVV010000072.1, forward strand.
GGGCGCGGCGGGTGCGGACCGACATCCCGAAACCCCAGCCGATGTCGTCAAAGTACCCCGGACTGAACCCGGAAACCACCTTCTGCGCCGGCGTCAGGTGGTCGCTGGTCATCAGCGTCACCGACGGCCGCGAGAGCACCCGCTCGCCGTGGCGGGTACCGCCGGCCAGCAGCGCCGAGGCGAAGGCGAGGTAATCGGCGGCGGTCGAGACGAGCCCGCCGCCACCGTCTTCGAACGCCGGCGGCCGGCTCCAATACCCGTCGGGGCCGTCTTCGACGACGATCTCGCCGGTGGCGTCGTCGCGCTCGTAGGCGGTCGCGAGCCGGCTGATGTTCTCGCCGGCCACGCTGAACGCGGTGTCCTTCATTCCGAGTGGCTGGCAGATCCGCTCGCGCAGGGCGTCCCCGAACGACATGCCGGTGGCCCGGGCGATGAGCACGCCGGTCACGTTGGCAGCAGTGTGGTACATCCAGCGCTCGCCCGGCTGGCAGACCAGCGGAAGCGTACCGAGCCGGCGAATCCACTCATCCGGCGGCGGCCCGGGCTCCTCGCTCTGGAGCGCATTCAGCGCGTCGGCGATCGGGACCGTTCCCGGTTCGGCCACCACGATGCCGGTGCCGAGGGTGAAGGTGAGCAGATCCCGCAGGGTTACCGGTCGTTTCGCCGGGACGGTCTCGTCGAGCGGACCGTCCGGGTTGGCGAGCACGGTCATGTCCGCCAGTTCCGGGAGGAACTCGTCGACCGGGTCGTCGAGGCGGAGCGTGCAGTCCTCCACCAGCGTCATCGCGCAGGCGGCGACGACCGGCTTGGTCATCGAGCCGGTGCGGCAGATCGTGTCGGCTGCCATCGGCGTCTCCGAACCCGCGCCCTCGAAGGCCAGATTGCCCATGGCCTCGATATGGACCTCGCCGTGGCGGGCGACGACAGCGACCGCACCTGGGACGTAGCCGGCGTCCAGGTGACGAGAGAGCACGTCTCGCACGCGGGCCAGCCGTTTCGGCGAGAAGCCACCAGTGGTCACTCTCTCCTCCTCACATTGTCCGAGTTTGTGTCCGGGAGCAGGACTGCGCACCGCACGGTCACGTATAGCAGGCAGACGACGGGAGTTGCGGTTACTCATCGGCCCGGTGCCGTCCACCATGGACTACCGCAGTGCCGTGAACTGTGAGGATTCACGCCGTTCGGCAGCCCCTGGGCCGGGTACTCGCGGCCCATCTCCGCCACCAGCGCGGGCATGTCCATCGCCAGCCACGGCCTCAGCAGCAGAGCTGACCTGCGGTCAGTCCCCGGCGCGTGCAGCTCGGCTGTCACGCTCGGCATGATGCCGGGTGAGCAGCCCCGCCCTCAACCAGATTTCGCCGGCCTCAGGCAAGGCAGCGCCCGTGCGAGGCGGACAGCCACTAAGCCAACCGGGCTCTCATCGTGGGGGTTACAGAAGGGCGTGAGGTCCAGGCCGGTGCTGGCGAGGAAGCCTTCACCGAGCGCGGGCCGGTACTGCATCCGTTTCAGCCGGGTCTTCACCAGGGCGGTTAGCTGGGCGAGATTGCGCTTGGCCAGGCTGGCGAGGGAGCGCTTGAGGTGTGACCAGACCAGCCCGGCCGGGTTGAGTTCGTGCGCGCAGGGCGGGAGCTGGCAGATGGTCAGCCAGTCCCGGGCGGCGGCCAGTTCGGTCATCGCGGCGCTGACGCGGGAATTGAGGTTGTCCCAGATGACCACCAGGGGGGCCGGTGAGCTGCTGGTGGGCGGCGTCCAGGAGCTGGCGCAGCCGGTCTCGGTGAACCCTTGCGCTGGTCCTTGCCGCGCCGGCGGCTGTGGTGCACGCGGTAGATCAGCCGGGGCCGGCAGCCGGGCTTGATGGCGATCAGCGCGGCCAGCGAGACGCGCTTGCTGCTGCCGCCGGTCACCGTCACCACCGCGGTGGTGCCGCGCCGGCCCCAGGTGCGTCCTTCCGGCGGCGCCCAGGTCCGCCGCGGTCCTTTTACCGCCGGCCAGCTCTCCTGCCGCCAGGCGGCAATAGCCGCCTCGTCGCGCTCCGCGGCCCGCCGCGCCGGGACGTGCACGCTCCAGCCGATCCGGTGCAGCAGCAGGCCCATCCCGGCCAGGGTGCAGTCCACCCCGAACCGGCGGCGGACCACCTCGGTGACCCGGGCCAGCGTCCAGCACTGGTCCTCATCCCAGCCCTGCACGGCAGGCCCGGCGTCCAGCACGGTCTCCAGCTCGCGCAGCCGGGCCGGGCTCAGCTTGCATTCCGCACCACCAGCGCCTCTGGAAGCCAGGGCCGCCCGGCCCCCGGCGGCCAGCGCCCGCCGCCACCGGTTCGCCGGCATCCGCGACACCCGCAAGCACCGGGCCACCTCCCGGTCGCTGGTCCCCGCCTCGGTTAACTCCGCGGCCGCGAGCCGCTAACGAATGCGATTGACGACCGGATCGGCTGCAGCAGAGAATCTGTCGGTGGCAGCGGTGCATGGGTGAGAGCAGCGCCCGGCAATGACCCGGCGAGGGGGCGGCCTGTGGCGGCAGCGGAACTTCGCGCTGTTCTGGACCGGTGAGAGCATCAGTGAGGTCGGCAACTCGGTCGCCGTCTTCGCCGTCCCGCTGGTGGCCATCGATACCCTGCACACCAGCACGTTCGTCGTCACGCTGCTGACCGCGATGGTCTGGATCCCCTGGGTCATCATCGGCGTTCCGGCCGGGGCATGGGTCGACCGGCTACCGCTCCGGCGCGTCATGCTGGCCTGTGATGCGATCTCGCTGGCGGTGTACGCGAGTGTCTCGGTCGCGGCCTGGTGCGGGGTGCTGACCGTGGCGCAGCTCATCGCGGTCACGCTGATCGCTGGCTCGGCGGCAGTGTTCTTCAACAGCGCTTACCAGGTCCTGCTGCCGGGGGTGGTTGACGAGGCGGACCTTACCGAGGGGAACGCCAAGCTGCTGGGCAGCCGCGAGGTTGCCCAGATCGGCGGGCCAGGGCTCGGCGGGCTGCTCGCCCGGGCGGCCGGTCCCGTGACCGGGCTGCTGGCCGACGCGGTGAGTTTCGCCGTCTCGTTCTGCTGCCTGGCCGCCATGCCGCCACCGCGGGATCGCCGGTCGGATGACCGGGCCGCCGGGGGCGTGCTCGACGGTCTCCGCTTCGCCTGGCGGGATCCCTACGTGCGTGCGATGACGGCGTTCTCGTCGCTCGGCAACCTGGCCCTCACTGGTGTCGACGCGCTCATGGTTGTCTTCCTCGTCCGCACCCTCGGGCTGTCCTCGGCCGCGGCCGGGCTCGTCCTGGCCAGCCTGGGCGCTGGCGGCGTAGTCGGCTCGCTTGCCGCCCGCCCGCTGGGACGGCGGTTCGGCACAGCGCGGACCATGATCTTCGCCGTCCCGAGCGGCCTGTGCTTCGCGCTGCTGCTCCCGCTCGCGGACAAGGGACCGCGGCTCGCGTTCGCCAGCGTGGCGCTGGTGTGCGTCGGTTCTGTCGTCGTCATCGGGAACGTGATCGTCGACAGCTTCATGCAGGCCTACGTCCCGCCGGGCATATTCGGCCGGGTCATCTCGGCGACCTGGGCCGCAGGGTTCGCGATGATGCCCGTCGGCGCGCTGCTAGCCGGAGTCCTCGCCACCGTACTGGGGGTCAGGGCGGCGCTGTGGATACTCACTGCCCTGATCGCCGCGTCCGGCCTCACGTTCCTGCTGACTCCGATGCGGCACCTGCGTGACCTGCCGCAGCGCCCGGCCGAGACTGCTAACCCCGGCCAGATCACCACCGACTTCGCTACCCCATCTCCCTGAGCCCGCCACGACCCGGTGCCGGCCGGGCCGCGGCGCGCCGCCTTGATGAAGTACTAAAGGTGGATTCGGCAGCAGCGGCGGGCTGCCGCAGCCGCTCCGGATCTTGCTAGCGGAGACCCAGAACAGTCGTCAGAGCTTCGTCGATACCCCACTGCTGATCCGGGGTGACCCGCCCCACAAGGGCGTCAAGCTGTCCGGCGTCGATGGCGCCGACCTGCTCGACCAGAACGCGGGTGGTCTCGCCCCCCAGCAGTTCTATCTCTCCGGGCGGGACGATGCGGGCATGGCGCTCAGCGACGTTGGTGTCCAGGACCACTGAGCGAGGCAGCAACTCGCCGGCCCACACGATCTCCAGTACCGTGGCCGCGCTGCTGGCGGCCGTCCCCCGTTGCGTCGGTCATACCGCGCCTCAGATACGCCGGGCAGGGCGCGAGCTTGCGGGACCCGACGTAGTAGCACACGCTGCATGGCTCACCCTGTTCTCGTCGCCTGCCGCCTAGACTCTGGCATGCAAGCGCCGAAGCGAGGAGCTGCGTGTGAGCGTCGAGGCATCTGAGATGGTCAGCATCCCGCGGGCTGAGCTGGATTCGCTGAAAGCTGAGCTGAGGCGGCTTCGGCGTGAGGTCGGGCGAGGCGTGGCCAGAGGGCGTATCCGGGCTGACGCCGGCCCTGGGGATGAGGAGCCCGCGTTCACGCGAGAGCAGCTTGCCGATGCGTGGGGAATTAGTGAGTGACCGCCTCGTCCGCTTCCCGGAGCGTCCTGGCAAGAGATCGAGGCTCTGCCGCAGCCGCTGCGGTGGACGGTTCAGCATGTGATCTTCCATCTGCTGGACGAGCCTGTACCGACCTTGGCGGATCCTTTCCCCGGTGACGATCCGCTCCCTGGCGCCTACGAGCTGCATCTGGCGGCTGAGAGCGTGACGATCTGGTACACGGTCACCGTGCACGAAGGTCGAGATGTCATCAGCATCCAGCATGTGAGCCTCGATACCTGAGGTCTGGCAATCTGCTGGGAAGCCCGGCGGCTTCGGGCACGCAACGGGCACGCCCGTCTCGGGTCAGCTGAGATCGTATTTAGAAACCTCCCCTGACCTGCGGCTTCTTGGAGCGGGCGAAGGGAATCGAACCCTCATGACCAGCTTGGAAGGCTGGGGCTCTACCATTGAGCTACGCCCGCACGGCGGCCGCGCTCGAGGTGAGCGGGTTGGACCGTACGCGGGTAGCGTACCGTCTTCGCGGACCGGGCTGGTCACGGCGGGCGCACCGGGGCGGGCGAGACGATCTGCGGGGTGTTGCCCCAGTCGGGCGTCATGATCAGTGTGCGGCGCGTGAGCAGGGCGAGAGGGTAGGCTACGCCTGGCCACCGGGATGTAGCGCAGCTTGGTTAGCGCGCCTGCTTTGGGAGCAGGAGGCCGCGAGTTCGAATCTCGCCATCCCGACCAAAGAGCAGCTCACGGGGGGCTTGCTGGCCGCTAGCAGCGTGGCTCTCAAGATCGCTTGACCGTCATCTGACCGTGGTTCCGGGCGTGGGCTCTTCTGGCCGCGCACGCGAGTACTTCCAAGCCGGGTGACTCTCTCGCGTCCGCACGGCGGCGAACGCGGAAGCCGGGTCCCTGCGGTCACGGTGCGGGCCGATTGCCGCGGGCCGATTCCTTTTGGGGGTGTGCGGGGTCTGCCCCTCATGACGATCACGACAACAGATCCGAACCGCGCCCTGTGGGAAGCGCGGGCGCGCGGCGAGGAAACCCCCGCCTGGGAGTCGCTGTCCGCAGAGCCAGACGGTATCGAGCAGGAGAACGTGGGCGTTCCGGCCGGGCTATGGCTGCGGCCGTCTGACGCCGTAACCGGACCCGTGGTTCTGGCGATCCACGGCGGCGGCTTCGTGAGCGGCTCGGTCGCGACTCATCGCCGGATGTTCGGCCACCTGGCCCGGGCGGCGGGAGCGGCGACGCTGGCGGTCGAGTACGGGCTGGTGCCGGAACATGTGTTCCCAAGCCAGCTCGACGCGATGGTGGCGGCCTACGTGTGGCTCCTGGACCAGGGTGCGATCCAGGTCGCCGTCGTCGGCGATTCGTGTGGCGCCACCCTGGCCCTGGCCCTGGCGCTGCGAGTCCGGGACGAGGGACTGCCGCGGCCCGCGTCGCTGCTGTTGATGTCAGCGTGGACCGATCTTGAGGCTACCGGCGCGTCGTACGATGGCGGCAGCGATCCGTTCTTCACTCGCGAGGTGGTGCGCGGGCTCGCTGCGCGTTACCTGGCTGGCGCCGACCCGTACAACCCGTTCGCCGCGCCGCTGCACGCTGACCTGCGGCGGTTGCCGCCGACGTACCTGCAGGCAGGTACCGAGGAGTCGCTACTCGACGACAGCAAGCGGCTCGCGGACCGGCTGCAGGGCGCTGGCGTCGACGCGCGCCTCGACGAGTTCGCGGATCAGGTGCACACCTTCCAGATGGGGGCCGGTCGCACGCAGGTGGCCGCCGACGCGATCGGACGGGCGGGATCTTGGCTGCGGTCAACCCTGATTTCATGATCGGATTCGAGGAATCGGCTGTCCCACTGCGCGGCGAACTGCTGGCGCACTGCTACCGGATGCTCGGCTCCTGGGACGAGGCCGAGGACGCGGTGCAGGAGACCTACCTGCGTGGCTGGCGGGCCCGGGACGGCTTCGATCAGCGCGCTTCGGTACGCACCTGGCTACACCGGATCGCCACCAACGTCTGCCTCAACGCCGTCCGTGACCGCGGCCGTCGCGCGCCATGCTGGACACATCCGTGGCGGCGGTCAAGAGCAGCCTCCAGCGGGCGCGAGCCCGCATGGCCGATGCCGCGCCCAGCCCCGACGACGTGGTCGAGCCCACTGCCCCTGAGGCGCGCCGGCTGCTCGACGCCTATGTGACCGCGTTCGAAACCGGGGACGTCAAGGTGCTGACAGCGGTACTCCGTGCCGACGCGACCTTGGAACTGCTGCCAGGTCGCGCGTGGTTCGCCGGCAAGGTCGCCTGCTCGCGTGTCCTCGCCGGCGCCGTTGGGAGTCCCGGTGACTGGCGTATGGACCGCACGGTCGCGAACGGCCAGCCCCGCGGTCGCGGCGTACCTGCGCGGGCAACCGTTCGGCGTCGCCGTGCTCGATGTGCGTCGCGACGGCATCGCGGGGATCACCGTCTTCGGCGACCCGGCCCTCGCGGAACGGTTTGCGTGAGGTTCAGGGCCGAACGCGTCCCGGCCGAGCCGCGGGCGCGCCTAACCCTGCGCTGGCCGGGCCTGGCGCTCGTGCGCCCAGGCCGGGCTGGCCAGCCATTGGTCGCGGGTCAGGGCGTATTCCACCTCACCGTGCTCGGCGCCCGGGATATCCGGCAATAGCCCGGTGTGGAATGGGCCTGTCAGCACCATCCCGCACTTCTCCATGACCCGCCGTGATGCGGTATTGACCGTCATCGTGTGCCCGAATACCCGGTCTACGCCCATGTCGGTGAAGCCCTTGCGGACCAGGGCGCGCGACCCTTCGGTGGCGTAGCCCCTGTCCCAGCACGCCTGCCGCAGGCGGTAGCCCAGTTCGACGCCCTCGCAGATGCCAGGCCGGAAGTGGAACCAGCCCAGGAACTCGTGGCCTGCGCGGGCCTGCGCGATCCAGTAACCCAGGCCGTCGCCGCGCTCGTAAAAATTGAGCCAGAACGGAATTATGCCGTCGCTGATTTCCTGCCTGGGCGTTGGCTTGCCGCCATTGATATAACGCATGATCTCGGGGTCGCTGTTGAGTTCGTAGAGGTTATCCACATCCTTGGGGGTGGCGGCGCGCAGCGTAAGGCGATCAGTCTCCAGCAATATTTTCATGCCCATCATTATAAGACGATCGCGCGCTCTGTCCATTCTTGAATTTGATTTGCCATAACGCTTAAAAGTGTGCTATTAATTAGTCATACGCCGCGAGTGGCCGTCCGGCCCGCGACCCGGCGTGGCTGGCTACGATCGGCCCGTGACCGAACCCTGGGACCCCGAAGCCCCTGGCGTGCTGCGCCTGCCGTCGGGCCGGCTGGTCCGCGGGCGCGGGCGCGGCCCGACCGCCCCGATCCGGCGTTCGGTGTCTACCTGCTCGGCAAGCCGCCTCCGGCCGTGCCCTGGGAGTCGCGCTGGATCCGCTGGCCGGACTTCCGGCTGCCCGCGGACGAGGCCGGCCTGCGGCGGACGCTGGCCGAGGCCTGGCAGCGGGCCGCGGAGGAGCGGGTCGAGATCGCCTGCGCCGGGGGTCACGGGCGCACCGGCACCGCCCTGGCCTGCCTGGCCATCCTCGACGGCGTGCCCGCCGGGGAGGCGGTCGCGTTCGTGCGCGAGCACTACAACAGCCGCGCCGTCGAGACACCAGGCCAGCGCCGCTTCGTCGCCCGCTGGGCCGGCCCGGCCCAGGCCGGCTAGCGGGACAGGCCGGCTAGCGGGACAGGCCGGCTAGCGGGACAGGATGCGGCGCAGCCAGTTCAGGCGGACCGCCAGCGCGGAACGGGTAAGGGACGAGCCGGGGGCGATCAGGTCGTAGCCGTGGTAGGCGCCGGGCCACACGTGCAACTCGGCGTTCCCGCCGGCGGCCCACAGGCGGCGGGCGTAGTCCAGGTCCTCGTCCCGGAAGGTTTCCACGCTGCCCAGTTCGATGTAGGCGGGCGGGAGCCCGGACAGGTCGTCGGCCCGGGCGGGCGCCGCGTACGGGGACACGCCCTCGGTGCCGCGCAGGTCACCGAGCAGCATGTTCCAGGCGTTCTCGTTGGACGAGCCGTCCCAGATGCCGTCGCCGTCCAGTTCCCAGGTCGACTCCGTCGCGAGCCGGTCGTCGATCATCGGGTAGATCAGCATCTGGCCGGCCAGCGGCGGGCCGCCGCGGTCCCGGGCCATTAAGGCGCAGGCGGCGGCCAGGCCACCGCCCGCGCTGCCGCCGCCGACGATCAGCCGTCCAGGGTCGATGCCCAGTTCCTCCGCGTGCGAGGCCGTCCACGCCAGCCCCGCGTAACAGTCCTCGACCCCGGCCGGGAACGGGTGCTCCGGGGCCAGGCGGTACTCCGCCGAGACGATGACCAGGCCCGGGTCGGTGACCCAGCCGAGCATCGCGTCCAGCCCGGTCCGGTTGTTGCCCATGATCATGCCGCCGCCGTGCATGTGGTACAGGCACGGCAGCGCCCCGCGGCCCGGCAGGCCGGGCAGGCTGAGCGCGCCCGGCGGCCGGATGATCAGCAGGGAGATGTCCGGGGCGCCTTCGGGTCCCGGAACAACCCTTTCCATCACCTCCGCGCCGCCCTGGGCCAGGGACTCCAGGCTCGGCGTGTCGTCGAGTTCCGCGGCGCGGCACTGCGCCAGGTTGTCCGCCGACACGGTGACGGGCGACTGCTGGTGCGCCTCTTCGAGCGCGGGCACCAGTTCGGGGTCGAACGGCGGGTGCGCGGCCCGGCCGCCGGCACCGCCCGCCAGGCCGGTCACAGGACCGTCGGGTCGAAGTCGGCGTCCATGGTCTTGAAGGCTTCGTCCATGGCCATCATGCTGGACGACTTGCGCCGCTCGAGCCACCACATGACCAGCGCCCCGATGATCATCCAGGCCACGACGAGGTAAGGCACCAGGTCGAACGGGTAGGGCGGCAGCGGCACGAAGGTCACATAAATGACCGGCAGCAGCAGCAGCGTCCCGATCAGCGGCACGATCGCGTGCCGCCACCACCGGAAGTGCTCGGCCTGCTCGCGCCGCATGTAGAAGAACAGCGCGACGTTGGCCAGCCCGTACATGATGACGATGGCCACGGTGATGATGTCGCCAAGGAACCCGTAGATGTCGGCCGAGCCGACCCACAGGCCGACCGCGATCGTCAGCACGATGGACAGGCCGATCTGCAGGTGGATGGCGTTGCTGGGGGTCTTGAACCGGGGCTGGACCTTGGCCAGTTCCTTGGGCAGCACCCCGACCGAGCCCATGCCGTGCCAGACCCGGGTCACCGCGTTGCTGCACGCGATTCCGATCGCGACCGCGCTGTTGATGATGGCGATGAACACGAAAATCCAGCCCAGCCCCCACACCCGCCGGGCCATGTCGTAGTACGGGTTGGCGCTGGCGGCGAAGTCCTTGATGTGGCCGACGCCGAAACCGACGATGCCCGCGTACCCGGCGAACACGAAGAACACGCCGACCAGGGCGATCGACCCGAAGATGGCCCGGGGGAGCAGGCGCTTCGGGTCGTGCGTCTCGCGGGCCAGCGGCGCCACGGACTCGAAGCCGCTGAGGGCCAGCAGCGAGAACACGATGCCGTACCAGATGCCGTGGATGCCCTGGAGCGAGTTGGAGATGTTGAACGGCGCGGCCCAGTCGTAGTTCGACTGCCCGGGCGAGACCAGGAGGCTGATCGAGAGCGCCACCATGATCAGCAGTTCCAGCGAGCCGAACAGGACCGCGGTCCTGGTCGAGATCGCGACGCCCCGGTAGATCAGCACCCAGGTCAGCAGCAGCCCGGCCACGGCGAACACCCACCACGGGATGTCCACCCCGGTGCCGGACTTCAGCACGTTCTCGGCCAGGTACCCCATGAACCCGAGCACCGCCGGGGGTCCCAGCGGGTCGTAGGCGAAGTAGCTCCACCCGGTGAGGAACCCCCACCTCGGGCCGAGCCCGCGCCGGACGAACGAGTAGTACCCGCCGGTCGACGGCATGTACCGGCTGAACTCCGAGACCGTGTTGGCGATGAACAGCATGATGATCACGGCCCCGATCAGCGCGATCGGGGTCGCCGCGCCCGCGTAGGACACGATGAACGGGAGCGTGAAGATCACGGCCACGGCGGGCCCGATGTGGGTGATGCCCTGGAACAGGACATCACCGAGACCGAGCTTGCCCTTGGCCAGGCCCGCGCCGGACTGGCCGGAAGTCACCACAGGTCGTTGCGCTGAGTCAGTCATGTTAGGTCCTCCGTCTGAGGGAAGCGGCTGAGACGGGACGGCGGCCGTTCACTCCGCGACACCGTTGAGCGATATCTGGCCGCCGTCGACGACGAGGACGCTGCCGGTGATGTAGTCAGCGTCGTCCGAGGCGAGGAACGTGATGGGGCCGGCGAGATCCTCCGGGTCCCCCCACCGGCGGGCGGGCGGGAACGCGAAACGCGGGCTCCCGCGGTCGGGCAGATTCTTGACGACGTCGGTGATGTTGGTGCGGATGGTGCCCGGCGCGATCGCGTTGACCCGGATGCGGGCCGTCGCCAGGTCCACCGCCATCGACTTGACCAGCATGACCACGCCGCCCTTGGACGCGTTGTAGGCCGCGCTGTCGGGCTCGGCCAGGTAGCTGTTGGTGGAGGCCGTGACGACGATCGAGCCGCCGTTCCCGGCCGCCGCCATGGCCCGGGCGAAGTCGCGGCAGGTCAGGAACGTGCCCCGGAGGTTGACCCCGAGTACCGTGTCCCATTCCTCGTCGCTGGTGTCGAGGAAATGGCTGCCGCGCCAGATTCCGGCGTTGGACACCAGGACGTCGACGTGCCCGAACCGCTCCAGGGTCACGGCGACCAGGTGCCCGACCGACGCGGGGTCGGCCACGTCGGCCTCCACCGGCAGCACCGCGGGCGAGGCGGTGATCCGGCCGAGCCGGCCGGCGTCCCGGTCGGCGTAGACCACGCTGGCGCCCTCGGCCGCGAACCGGTCCGCGGCGGCGGCGCCGATCCCGCTGCCCGCCCCGGTGACCACGACGACCTTGCCCGCGAACCGGCCCGCGAACCGGCCCGGGGACCCGCCCGCGGTCATTCGGCGCTCCCCATGAGCCCGACCAGGGCGAAGTTGGGCTGCGCGGTATCCAGCCGGCCGTAGGAGACGAACACCCCGACGTCGCTCTCGACCTTGATCGCGTACTGCGTGCGGTACGGGATCTTGACCCCGTCGAGCCGGTCCAGGCGGATGCAGCGCACCCGCTCGCCGTCGACGATCAGGCCGCCGACCGACGTCGGCGGCTTGTCCTCCCAGTACAAGACCAGCGAGACCGTCGCCGGCTCCGGGTTGGGGTTGACCACCATCAGCGATTCATGGCTGGTAAAACGGTCGCCCGCCATCGGCTCGGGCAGGTCGCCGTCCGGGAACCACCAGGTCGTCTTGCCGGTCATCGTCCGTCCTGTCCGGCGCGCCGCACGGCCGCGCCTTGATCGTCCGTGCCGAGGCTTACTCCATCCAGGGAGCTGACCGCGGCCAGCCGATGGAGGTAGCTGGCGTACAGCGGCTCGTAGACCTGGCGACGGTCCGGATCGGGGGCCCAGCCCGGGACGGCGCGGGTCATGCCCGCGGCCGCGGCGGGCAGGTCGGGGTAGGCGCCCGCGCCCACCGCGGCGCACATGGCCGCCCCCAGCGTCACCGGCTCCGCGGAAAGCCCCGCGGAAAGCCCCGCGGAAAGCCCCGCGGAAGACGCCGCGGGACACAGCCGCAGCAGCGGGCGGCCGAGCACGTCGGCGTGGATCTGCATCCACAGATCGCTGCGGGCGGCGCCCCCGGTCACGACCAGTTCGCGGCCGTCCACGCCGGCCTGCCGCAGCGTTTCCAGCACGGCGCGGCCGCCGAACGCCACCGACTCCAGCGTGGCCCGGAACAGGTGCCCGCGCGTGTGCGCGAGCGTCAGGCCGCCCCACAGGCCGCGGGCCGCGGGGTTGCGGTACGGGGTGCGGCAGCCCTGCCAGGTGTCGATGCCCCACAGGCCGTCGGCGCCCGGCCCGACGGCCGCGGCCTCGGCGTCCAGCACGGGCAGGGGCACGCCCGGCGCGAGGTGGCGGGAGAACCAGCCGGCCACGGCCGCCGCGGAGGTCTGGCCGCCCTGCTGCACGATCGTGCCCGGCCCGAACGCCTCCGGCACCGGCCCGAGCAGGCGCGGGTCAAAACCCGGCCGCGGCGAAAGCCCGAGGTAGGCCGAGGAGGTCCCGATCGACACCGCGACCCGGCCCGGCCGGTACACGTCGGCGGCCAGCGCAGCGGCGTAGCTGTCCATCAGGCCCTGCACGACCGGGAGCCCCGCGGGCAGCCCGGTGAGCCGGGCGGCGTCACGGGTCAGCGTCCCGGCCACGGCCCCGGCCGGGAGCTTCGGCACCGACCAGCCGCGCAGCAGGTCTGACAGGCCGAGCCGGTCCAGCAGATCGCCGGGCCAGCCGCCGGCCAGCGGGTCGTAGCACCACTCGGCGGTGACCGTCGCGCGCGCCAGGCTCCATACGCCGGTGAGCTGGAACAGCACCCAGTCGTGGACGTCGACGATACGGCGGGCCGCGGCGTAGCGCTCCGGGTCATGCCGGGCGAGCCACAACGCCTTGGGCAGCATCCACTCCGGTGACACCTGGCCGCCGGTGTGGCGCAGGACCGGGTGCCGCGTGCGCGTGATCTCGGCCGCCTCGGCCGCGGCCCGGGTGTCCATCCAGAGCAGGGACGGCCCGACCGGCTGGTCGTCGCCGCCGACCGCGATCGCGGTCACCGCCGTCGAGGCCACCGACACCGCGTCCGGGGCAGCCCGGCCCGCGGGCACCGCGGCCACGTCGGCCACGGCGGCCACGGCCCGGAACGTCGCCGCCAGGACCTCGGCCGGGGACTGCTCGGCCCAGCCCGGACGCGGGTGCGCGGTGGCGACCGGCTCCTCGCGGGCCGCCAGCGGCGTGCCCGACCCCGAGTAGAGCCCCGCGCGGACGCTCCCGGTGCCCAGGTCGATACCCAGCACGGTGGCGTCGGCGCGGATCCCGGTCACGGCTGAGGTCTCCCCATGACCTCGCCGAACGTCTTGATCAGGGTGGTCACCTCGTCGTCACCGATCTGGCGGTGGGTGACGAACCGGATCGTCGTCGGCGGCCGCGACGACGCGTTGATGCCGTGCCGCTTCAGGTCGGCGACCACATCCTCGGCGCTGCGGCCGGACGGGGCCGTGTCGACCAGGACGAAGTTGGTGACCGGGTCCGGGGTCAGCACCCGCAGCCCGGGCAGCGACCGCAGGCCGTCCGCGATCTGGCGGGCCCGGGCGTGGTCCTCGGCCAGCCGGCCGATGCCGGTCTGCAGGGCCACGATCCCGGCCGCGGCCACCACCCCGGCCTGGCGCATCGCGCCGCCGAGCAGCTTGCGGGCGCGCCTTGCCCTGGCCACGAACGCTTCCGGCCCGGCGAGCAGGCCGCCGACCGGGGCGCTGAGCCCCTTGCTCAGGCAGACCGACACCGAGTCGGCCGGCCCGGCCAGGTCGGCCGCGTTGACGCCGAGCGCCACGGCGGCGTTGAAGATCCGGGCCCCGTCCACGTGCAGGTGCAGGCGGCGGGAGTCGCACAGGGCGCGCAGCCCGGCCATGGTGGCGACGTCGGTCACGGTGCCGCCCGCCCGGTTGTGTGTGTTCTCCACGCACACCATCGAGGTCACCGGGTAGTGCTCGTCGGGCTTGCGCAGGTGCGCGGCGACCAGGTCGGCGGTCAGCACGCCGTCCTCGGTCGCCACCGTGCGCGGCATGCCCCCGGCGACGGCGGCCAGCCCCCCAGCCTCGTAAAAAATGATGTGTGAGTTGGCCTCGGCGATCACCTCTGTGCCCCTTGGCGCGGCGGCCAGCACGGCGCTGAGGTTGGACATGGTGCCGCTCGGCATGAAGATGGCGTCTTCGTGGCCGAGCAGTTCCGCGCCCAGCCGCTCCAGCTCGTTGACCGTGGGATCGGAGTGGTAGACGTCATCGCCGAGTTCGGCGTGCGCCATGGCCTCGATCATCGCCGGGGTCGGCTCGGTGGACGTGTCGTAGAAGTGCAGCATCTACCGCTCCCCGGAGATGATGGCCGATGCGATCTGGCTGTCGGTGACCAGCGTGTTGACCAGGCCGGAGGCGATCGCGGCCCGGACGGCCCGGCTCTTGCGCCAGCCGCTGGCCACGCCGATCCGGTGCGGGGTGCGCCGCAGGTCGTCAAGACCGATGGAGATCGTCCGGTCCTCAAGCCCGGAGGACAGCACCGTGCCGTCGTCGGTGAGCACGTAGGACAGCACGTCCGCCACGGCGCCCCGGCGCAGCAGCGCGCGGTGCGTCTCGTCGTCGATCACGCCGCCGTAGCGCAGCCGGGAGGTGGTCGCCTCGGTCAGCGACCCGATCCCGAGCACCGCGATGTCGAGCCGCGCGAACGTGTCGAACGTGGCCCGCAGGTCGTCGTGGGCCAGCAGCGCCTCGCGCTGGGCCGAGTCGACGACCGCGGGCGCGAACAGCAGGTGCGGCTCGGTGCCGAACCGGCGGGCCAGGTCGATGGCCAACGTGATCGATGACACCTCGGCGCTGGCCCGGCCCCGGCCGCCGATGAGCTGGACGACCTCGGCCTTGCCTGGCACCCGCGCGGGAAGCTGCGCCACCAGCCGCTGCATGGTCTCGCCCAGCGAGATGCCGATCACCGCGCCGTCCAGCGCCTGCTCCAGCAGGAACCGGCCCGCGGCGTCCGCGACCCGTGACCGCAGTTCGGATTCGTCGACCTCCTCGCCGTCCACGATGATGACCGCCTTGAGGCCGAGGCGCTCCTCGAGTTCGGTTTCGAGGCCGGAGTGCCAGCGCTCAGGCTCGAGGATGTTGACGCTGACGTAGCCCGCGTCGAGCGCGGCCCGCAGCAGCCGGGCGACCTGGAACCGGCTGATCCCGAGGTTGGCGGCGATCTCCTTGTGCGACAGGTGCCGCCGGTACGCCTGGTAGCAGACCTTCAGCATGAGCCGCTGGCTTTCCGAGCCCGCCACCGCGTCCCCTGCCTCTCTAGCGCTCATGTGAGCAAAGGCGCTTAAATGAGCATGGTGGACTAGACCGATGTGGGCGTCAAGAGCAGGGCAAATGCGTTTTTGCGCGGCTTTGCCAGCGCGGGCTACGGCGGCACTCACGACGGAACTCACGACGGCACTCACGACGGCACGAAGGAGGGGACGTGGGCGGCACCGACACGAACTGGTGGCAGGAGCTACGGGCCGAGTTTCCTTACCTGGAGGACCACGTCTTCGCCTGGTCCGGCGGGCAGGTACCGATCGCGAACAGCGTCCGGGCCGCGATCGGCCGGGTGATGGCGTCCTGGGACGACGACCCGATCACGCTGGCCACCACCGAGTGGCCGGTGTTCGACGGCGCGCGGCAGGAGGTGGCCACGCTGTTCGACTGCTCGCCCGACCGGGTCGCGGTCACGGAGAGCACCTCGGGCGCCATGTACGTGGCGACCGCGATGGTGCTGGCCCGCTGGCAGCGCTCGGGCGCGCCCCCGGCCAACGTGGTGCTGCACTGGGACTGCCACCCGGCCAGCAGCTACCAGTGGCTGGTCGCCGCCGCCCTGCATGAGCCGCTGACCGTGCGCTGGGCCGTGCCCGGCGATCACCCCGACCCGGTCGAGGCCCTGCTGGCCCGGGCCGACGACGAGACGATCGCCGTGGTCGCCACGCACGTGGCCTGGCGCTCCGGCGCCGCCCTGGACCTGGCCGCGCTGGGCCGCCGCCGCGCGGCCGCCCGCTGGGCGCTGCTGATCGACGCCGCGCAGTCGGCGGGCGCGGTGCCGATCGGGCCGCACGCGGACCACATCGACTTCATCGGCTTCCCCGGCTACAAGTGGCTGCTCGGCCCGCCCGGCACCGGTTACCTGGTGACCGGGACCGGCTGGGTCGGCGAGCCGAGCCCGGTCAGCGGCTGGGCCGTGGCCAAGGACTTCCCGGTCGACGTCACCGAGTTCAAGCCGATGCCCGGCGGCGCCGGGATCCGCTTCGGCATGCCGAGCTTCATCCCCCTGGCCGGCTCGCAGGCCGCGCTCAAGCTGCTCAACCGGGCCGGGATCGACCGGATCGCCGCCCGCGTGGCCGACCTCACCGGCCTGCTCCTGGCCGGCCTGGACGACCTCGGCTTCGACCCGGTCACCCCCCGCGCGGCTCATGAGCGGGCCGGGGTCTGCTCGGTCGAGGTCGGCGACCTGGACCAGGCCGTGGCCGCGCTCGCCGAGCACCGCATCGCGACCTTCCCCGAACTCCAGTACATCCGCCTCGACCTGCACGCGTTCAACAACGAGCAGGACGTCGAGAGGATTCTGGCCTGCTTCGCCACCCTGCGGCGCCCGTAGATTCCGCCATAACGCGGCGCTCCGGGCCGGCCTGGCACCCCCCGGCCGAGCAAGATCACCTTTTGATGGAAACTTTTAGGCGGATTTCCGCATACAACATTCCACGTAAACGGATCGTGGCCCTGCCCGGCTGGAATATGAGTGGGCGGCTGGTGTTGGAGGTACGGATGGCGGGCCGCCGCGCGGCCGCCGCCGGGCGTTGCCGCCCCCACTGACCGTGACCTCCCCCTTAGCCCCCCTTGCGATAGCCATGCCTCGTATTCCTGTTCCTTTCGCGCGCCCGCGCAGCGGGCCGGTCGCGACCGCGGCCCGGGCCGTGACGCTGGTCCGGCTGCGCCGGCAGCCGACCGCGCAGTTCGTCGCGCGCCTGACCGTCACGGCGCTGTTCGCCTACCTGGTGGCGCTGCTGCTGGCGGGCAGCCCGCGGCCGGTGCTCGCGCCGCTCACGGCGGTGCTGGTCGTCCAGGCCACCCTGTACCAGACGATCCGCAACGCGGTGCAGCGCGTGGCCAGCGTCGTCGCCGGCGTGCTCGTCGCGCTGGCGCTGTCCGCCGCCCTCGGGTTCACCTGGTGGAGCCTGGGCCTGACGGTGGCCGCGGCGCTGGTCGTCGGCACCGTGCTGAAGCTCGGCGAGCACGTGCTCGAGGTGCCGATCAGCGCCATGCTGATCCTGTCCCTGGACACCAGGACGGCCGTGACCGAGCGGGTCGTGGATACGCTCATCGGCGCGGCCGCCGGGCTGGTGGCCGGCCTGGTCCTGTCGCCGGCCAGGACCCAGCCCGCGCAGGACGCGATCGCGGACCTCAGCCGACGGATGGCCGGCCTGCTGGACGACATCGCCGCCGGGCTGCCCGGCGAACCGGGCCCGCGCGAGACCGAGGCCTGGCTGGCCCGGGCCCGCGCGCTCGCCACCGAGGCGCAGCGCGTGGACGACGCACTCGGCGAGGCCGAGGACAGCCTGCGGCTGAAGCCGCGGCCGCTGCGGTCGACGCGCACGACGGTCCCGCTGCGCAACGGCCTGGAGACGCTCGAGCACGCCATGGTCACGATCCGGGGCCTGGCCCGGTCGCTGGCCGACGACGCCCGGCTGCCCGCCGGCGACGTCGCCGTGCTCGGCACCGGCGCCCGCGAGCAGGTCGCCGGCCTGCTGCTACAGCACGCGGCGGCGGTGCGCGCCTACGGCGCTCTGATCCGCGCCGACCTCGACGCGGGCGCCGTCCCGGACGGCCAGGAGCTTGAGGAGCACCTGGCCGCGGCCCGCGAGCAGCACGAGCACCTGGCCGGCGTGCTGCGGCACGCGCCCGGCATGGGCCTGGTCGGCTGGCGGCTGCGCGGGGAGATCCTCACGCACCTGGACCGCCTGACCAACCAGTTGCAGGCCGAGGACCTCGGCCGGCCCCGCGACCCCGGGACCGCCCCGTCCCTGCGCCGCGCGGTCCGCACCGCCCTGCCCCACCCGTCCCGCCTGGCCGACCGCCGCACCGACCGCGGCGCCGACCGCCGCACCAACCGCGGCGCCGACCACCGGGCCGATAGCCAGGCCGCCTGACCCCCGCGAGGACAGCCGCCCGGGAAGACCAACCCCGCGAGTCACACCCGTCCCGGCCGTACCAGGATCGCAGCTTTAGGCAACACAGCCGTCGGGTCGGGCCTGGACGCTAGCTGCAGAGAGCTTGTTCGATGGTGTGCTGGACTTCGGCTGGTTTCTCCATGTGGGGCATGTGGCCGGCGCCGTCGATCAGGTGACGGGCGGCACCGGTCACCGCGTCGGCCTGCGCGGGCGGGATGATCCGGTCCTCGCGGCCCCAGATCACGGTGACCGGCACCGCGCCGCCGACGGCGGCCAGGGCGGCGGGGGAGTCCTGGCGCTGCGCGTCGCCGTCGAGCAGGACCGTGTCCAGCAGCGCGTGCAGGGCCTCGTCCACGCCGTCCAGTCGCTTGTAGGCGAGCAGGTCGTCGACGAGCTGGCGGGTGACCAGGCTCTCGTCCGCGAAGATCTGGCCGACGACCGGCTTGAGCTCGCGCCGGGTCTGCGCGCCGCCCATCGAATGGCCGACCAGGTGCGCCCGGCCGGCGCCGAGCGCGTCCAGCACGCCGGTCACCGCGTCGGCCAGCACGCCGGCCGGGCCGTCGCCGACCTCCCCGACGTCCCCGACGTCCTTGGCCGACGTGCCGTGCCCGGGCAGGTCCAGCGCGTACACCCGGAACCGGGCGGCCAGCGGCTCCTGCAGGAACAGCGACGAGTTGCGGTCGCCGCCGAAACCGTGCACGAGCAGCACCACGTCCCCGTCCTGCCGGCGCCGGCCGGCGCCGGCGACCCGACCGTACGGCCGGCCCCGCGACGCTGTCCAAGGGGTTATCTCAGGGACAAACCGGCCAGTGTTCGCGAGAATGATGGCGGAGCCTTCGGCGTGGCGAGCAGGCCCGGATAGCACCCTCCGGCTGAGTTCGATATCATGGGATATCACGGAGGTGCTCATGACGGACATGCTGATTCGCGATATCCCTGATGACGTCATTGCGGCGGTGGACGCGCACGCGAGCAAACTCGGGCTGTCGAGAAGCGAGTACGTGCGTCGTCGCCTGGCTCAGGACGCCGCAACTCAGAACACCTCAGTAAGCGTGGAAGACCTAACTCGATTCTCTGACGCGTTTGGCGATCTCGCGGATCCCGAGGTCATGTCCCAGGCGTGGCGGTGACAACTTGGCTGATCGATAAGTCCGCGCTCGTCCGCCTCGCCGCCAGCCCCGAGGCGGCCGAATGGGCTAGCCGAATCGAGCGGGGTCTGGTGCGGATCACTACCGTGACGCGGCTGGAAGTCGGCTACTCTGCTCGGTCCGGATCGGAACTGCGGTCTGGGCTCCGGCAGCCGCCGCTGGCGTCTATGCCCGTTGAGTACCTCACGCCGGCCATCGAGGACCGGGCGGTTGAGGTCCTCGCCTTGCTCGCTGACCGCGGTCAGCATCGCGCACCGTCCCTGCCGGACCTGATTATCGCCGCGACGGCGGAACTTGCCGGGCTCACTGTCCTGCACCTTGACAAGGACTTTGACGTCATCGCTAAGGTCACCGGACAGGCAGTCGAGCGCCTGTCCGTCCTCTGAGACTTCATCGTGAACGCGGAGCCTACGGCGTTGGGAGCGGCATGGAGACCTGGGATGCGATCACGTCGCGGCGGAACGTGCGGTCGTTTACCGACCAGCCGATTCCGGCGGAGGACCTGGACCAGATCCTGGAGGCCGGGCGGCGGTCGCCGTCGTCGCAGAACTGGCAGCCGTGGAACTTCATCCTGGTCACCGACCGCGAGCAGTTGCGCAAGCTGGCCACGGTGTGGCGCGGGGCCGGGCACGTGGCCGGGTCGGCGGCGACGATCGTGGTCCTCGGACCGCCTGCCGACAACCCCTTCCGCCGGGCCCAGCTCGACCTGGGCCAGGCGATCATGTCGATGACCCTGGCCGCCGCCGACCTCGGCGTCGGCAGTTGCCACGCGGGCGTTGAGGACGTGGCGCTGGCCCGGGAACTGCTCGGGTTCCCCGAGGACCGCGACTGGGCCTTCCTGCTCTCGCTCGGCTACCCGGCCGACCGCCCGCTCAAGCCGATCCGCAACCCCGACCGCCGCCCCTTCAGCGACGTCGTCCACTACGGCCGCTGGTAGCTCACGGCGCGAGCACCTCGATGGACGGGAAGTAGGTGCGGTAGCGGGTGGCGTCCCGGGTCAGGAGCCGGTACCTGGCCACCGCCGCATGGGCGCCGATGTAAAAGTCCGGCAGCGGCGATCGCCGCTCCCCGCCGCGCTTGCGGTAAGCGAGGAACGCCTTTGCGGCCAGAAAGCCCGCCGGGTACGGCAGCGGCTCGCGCTCGAAGTCGCTCCGGGGAACGGCGTCGTCGAGGTCTTCTACGCGGGTGAACCCCGTGGAGACCTCTGCATAGACAATCGGGTTGATCACCAGCCGGCCAACGTCCCGAGCCTGGGCCAGGGCGTAGCCCGACCACTGCGCCCAAGCCTGGTCATCGGTCAGGATGTCGAGCAGGACGCTGGAGTCGACCAGGGTCGCTAACGTCGTAACACTCGCCGGCGCGTGGAGGTCTGGCTCATTCGCCACGTAGCAGCTCCATGAGTTGATCCGTGCTCAGATCGGTGGTGGCCCGGCCGCGCATCCCGTGTACGAGCCGTTCTCCCCGGGTCGGGCTCATCTCGACACGAACGATGCACAGCTTGTCGCCGTTCTCGATGACGTCGACCTCATCCCCCTCGTGCAGGCCGTGCCTTTTGCGCAGGGCGGCCGGGATCGTCACCTGACCCTTGCTGTTCAACCGCATGCCGCCTCCCGACACGTAATACTTATACTACGTAATAGTACCCTGACGTGGGGCGCACTTCGTGATGGCGCGCGGACTGAGCGCCGGGGCCGAGGAGTTAGGGGCTGGGGTGGGGTAAGGCCCAGCGGGTGGCCTCGGTGCCGTCTACCGTGCCGGCGTGGAGGCGGTCGTAGCGGGCCATGCGGGCGCGGGCCGATTCGCCGAGGCGGACGATCGCGGCGGCGATGACGGCCTCGACCAGGGCCAGGGACGGGGTCATGGCGCCGAACGCCGACGGAGAGCGCAGGCTCGAGGTCAGGATGACGTCGGCCTGGGCCGCGATCGGCGACAGGTACGGGTCGGTGAACGCGATCACGGTCGCGCCCTGCTGCTTGGCGATGCCCGCCAGGCGGATCGTGTCGTGCTGGTAGCGCCGGTAGTCGAACACGGCCAGAACGTCCCGCTTGGTCAGGTCGAGCATCGCGTTGGTGCGGTCGGCGCTGGCGGCGGAGACGATCTTCACCCCGGGCCTGAGCATCTCCAGGTGGCCGCCGAGGTATTCGGCCAGGGTGGTGCTGAACCGGCCGCCGATCAGCGTGACCGGCCGGCGGGGTTCGCAGAGCAGGCGGACGGCGTGGTCGAACTCGGCCGCGGGCAGGGTGGCGAAGCTGGACCGGATCGCGTCGCACATGACCTGCTCGGTCCGGCCGAGCACGTCGTCACCCGCCGTGCCCAGGCGCTGGGCGTGCATCTCCAGCGGGGAGGAGAGGCGGGCCGACACCTCGGACTTCAGCGACTGCTGGAAGTCGGCGTAGCCCTCGAACGAGAGCTTCGTGACCAGCCGCACCACGGTCGGGGCGCTGACCCCGGCGGCGGCGGCCAGCTTGGCCACCGGGCCCAGGCCGGCGACGGGGTAGTCGGCCATCAGCGCCCGCACCACCCGGCGCTCGGCCGGCGTCAGCTGATCGCGGAGCAGTTGCAGCCGCTCCGCCACGGTCACATCGCCGTTCGCCTCTGCCGTCATCCCTACCGTCACCGCCGCTGCGTCCGGTCCGCGATATGAGCGCCGGCGCCGACGGGCAAATCGGGCCCGCCGCCGCGCACTGCCAGTATCGGCCATGCCATGCCGGCCCGCCGATTCGGCCCGGTTCGGGCACGTCTGGCCTGGTGACGCGTCTGCATGTCCGTGGGCATCCGCTTAACGCAATCTTAATTTTGTTTCATGATGAGCTATTGACGTTCATGTTGTAACAAAGATATACAGACCTCGAGCGCAGGCTCACCACCGGAAACCGCGCGGCCCGTGCGGCCGCCAGACTGGGTAAGAGGTGGCGCAGCATGGCCGAGCATGTTCCAGTACGCCCGTCCGGCGCCGGGGACGCCCCGGCGAGCGGCGGGGGGTTGCGGGCGAACAGCCTGACGCTGGGTACCGTCGTGGCGCTGGGCCTGGCCTACATGAGCCTGGCCCCGGCGGTCTACTTCAACATGGGCTTCATGGAGGCCGACGCCAACGGCCCCGTCATGCCCCTGATCTTCATCTTCGTCACGATCGCCATCCTGCCGACCGCGCTGAGCTTCGCCGCGCTGAACCGGCGGCGCCCGTCCGCGGGCAGCGCGCTGACCTGGGTCACCGAGTCCATGGGGCGGCGGGCCGGGCTGTGGTCGGGCTTCCTGCTCGCGACGCTGTACGTGTGCGCGTGCACGATCTACCCCGCGTACTTCGCCATCTTCTTCAACCCGCTGCTCGAGTACTTCCACGTGGACGCCACGTTCCTGACCGGCCTGGCCGGCGGCATCGCGGTGTGCATCCTGGTCACCTGGATGATGGCCCGCAACATCCAGCTTTCGGCCCGGTCGATCGCCCTGTTCATGGCGTTCGAGGCCGCCTTCGTGCTGGTGTTCGCGCTTTACACGATCTTCTTCCAGGTGGCCAACAAGGGCATCGCCCATCCCGGGGCGCCGCTGAACCCGCACGCCGCCGGGGCCGGGTTCAGCGGGCTGAGCCTGGCGGTCGTGTTCGGCATCCTGTCGATCGCCGGGGTGGACAGCGTGGCGCCGGTCGCCGAGGAGGCCAAGGCCCCGAAGAAGATGATCCCGCTGGCCACGATCCTGGTCACCCTGGGCGCCGGGCTGTTCTGGACGATCAGCTCGTACGGGTTCGCGACCGCGGTCCCGGTCGGCACCGTGGAAAAGTACGTCAGCCAGGGCCTGGTCACCCCGGTCTACGGCATCGCCGCCCAGTACATCGGCGGCTGGAAGATCCTGGTCCCGATCACCGGCATGACCGCGACGATCGCGAGCTTCGGGGCCTCGGTGGTCTGCGCGAGCCGGCTCATCTACTCGATCAGCCGCACCAGCGCCGGCGAGTCGCGCCGGATGAGCCGGGTCCATCGCAAGCACGACATCCCGTGGAACGCCTCGCTGGTCGCGATCGTGTTCGCGTTCATCGCGCCGGTGGTCGTCGCGATCTGGCAGGACCACAACTCCTCCAACGCGGCCGGCTGGCTGGGCGGGGTGTTCGTGTTCTTCGCGCTGGTGGCCTACATGATGGTGAACCTGGCCAACATCGTCTACCACTGGCGGCACGCCCGGGCCGAGTTCAACTGGATCATGAACGGCCTGATCCCGGTCCTGGGCATCGCGATCGACGGCTACATCCTGTACAAGGCGTTTTTCGTCGCCTACATGGCCGAGTCGTTCCAGCTCGGCAAGAGCATCGTCATCCTGTCCCTGGCCTGGGCCGTGATCGGTGCGGTCTGGGCCATCCTGCGCGGCGCCCGGCAGCGGGCCGTGGCCGCGACTCCGGCCGCCGTCCAGGCCACAGCAGAGGGGGAGTGACCCATGTCCGACAATGCTGAGGTCATCGTCGTCGGGGCCGGCATCGCCGGTTCCAGCGCCGCGTACCACCTGGCCGCCGAGGGCGTGAGCGTCACGCACGTCGAGAAGCGGTTCCCCGCGGGCGGCCCGAGCGGCCGGTCCAGCGCGCTGCTGCACCTGTTCTACATGGAGCCCGAGTTGTCCCAGCTCGCGGGCCGGGGCATCGACATCCTGCGCAACATGCCCGAGCTGACCGGTTACCCCTCCGACTTCCGCGAGGTCGGCATGCTCACGGTCGGGGGAGCGGCCAACGCGGCGAACTACGAGGCCACGGCGAACCGGATCCACGACTCCGAAGGCGGCGACATCCGCGTGCTGTCCCTGGACGAGTACCAGGAGATGGCGCCCGGGTTCACCACCGACGGGATCGAGGTGGCCGTCTGGGAACCGCGCAGCGGCTACGCCGACCCGGCCAGCGCCACCAGCGCGCTGGCCAAGCGCGCCGGCGAGCTTGGCGCCCGCTCGCGGATGAACACCAGGGTCAGGCGGGTGCTGACCGAGGGGCAGCGTGCGATCGGCGTCGAGACCGAAGACGGCGAGCGCATCCTCGGCGACACGGTCGTGCTCGCGGCGGGCCCCTGGACCCGGCCGCTGCTGGCCGGCGTCGGCGTGGACCTGCCGCTGGGCGTC
This sequence comes from Streptosporangiaceae bacterium, assembly GCA_036267555.1. Taxonomy (GTDB): domain Bacteria; phylum Actinomycetota; class Actinomycetes; order Streptosporangiales; family Streptosporangiaceae; genus JASHPR01. The sequence continues at coordinate 39,917 of DATAVV010000072.1, forward strand.
GAACGCCACATCATCGCGATCCTGGACACCCCCGGCGCCGCCCGCAAGGTCGTCCCGTTCTGCTGGTGCGACGACGTCTACATGAACTACGGGCGCCCGGAGGGACCCGACCTCGTGCTGTTCGGGACCTGGTCCGGCGGCGGGATGACCTTCCGCAACCCGGACGCGCCCGAGCCCGACGCCATCACCAACCCCGACGTCTACCGCGAGGAAAGCGACTCGGCCGAGAGCGCCGACATCCTGCAGCACGTCACGCCGCGCATCCCCGACATCGCCAGTCACGGCATCCGCCGCGGCTACGCCGGCCTGTACGACATGAGCCCCGACGACCTGCCGGTCATCGGGGCCGTGCCCGGCGTCGACAACCTGTACATGATCGCGGGCAGCAGCGGCCACGGGTTCAAGCTCGGGCCGGCGGTCGGCGAGGCCGTGGCCCGACTGGTCCAGACCGGCGACGCGCCGCTGCTGGCGCCGTTCACCCCCGAGCGCTTTGTGAAGGCGGGCTAGCCGCCGGCGAGCCGGACCGAGTGGGCTTCGATGGTGACCAGCAGCCGGGTCTGCGGCCCGCTCCCGAAGCCGGGATAGTCCCGGCCCAGGTACTTGCGGGAAATCGCGTTGATGCTCTCGACCCCGCCCTCGGCGGTGACCTCGATCGCCCGGCCGCGCACGGCGTAGTAGCGCCTGGGGTTGGCCGGGTCGGCGACGTTCACCGCCATCCGGGGGTCGCGGGCGAGGTTCCTGGCCTTCTGCATGCCGTCCACGATGTTGATCTGGACGTGCTCGCCGTCGGTGGTCACCCACGTCTCGGTGAGCTGGGGCGAGCCGTCGGGCATGACGGTGGCGACGAAGCACAGGCTGGGCTGGCGCAGCAGGTCGAGCAGCCCATCAGGCAGCGGCACGGGCACGGAGTCTCCTAGTCGAACTCGCTGGGCAGCGAGGGGTCGCGGTGATGGGCCAGGGCCCGCTCTAGCTGGTGGTGATTGACCCGGCCCAGGGACAGCGGCGGCGGGTCCGCGACGTCGAACCAGCCGACGTCGAGGGTCTCGAGCGCCGCGGGCGGCTGCACGTCGCCGTCCCGGCGGCACAGGAAGAATAGCTTGTAGACGTGGACCGGCAGCGGCGGCGGGTTGCCCTGCACCTCACGGTCCCAGCAGGCGATCAGCCTGACCGCCGTGCTGTGGTACCCGGTCTCCTCGAGGATCTCCCTGGTGACCGCCGACGAAGGGGAGTCCCCGGGATCGGCCCAGCCGCCCGGCAGCGACCAGCGGCCGTCGGTTCTCTCCCGCATCAGCAGCACGCGCTCGGCCTCGTCGAAGATCGCCCCGCGCACGTCGATCTTGGGCGTGGCGTAACCGGAGTCGCGGCCGAGTTCGATGGCCAGTTCGTCGGCCGGCCGCCCGCTGAGCGCCGCGAGCAGTTCGGCGCCCAGCCGCCCGAGCTGCTGGTACCGGTCCAGGTCGTACGGGTTGTCGGCGAAGGTCAGCCCGTCCTGGGCGAGCGCGGCGAGCTTGATGCCGATCCGTCGCACTGCGTCCGCAGCGGTCGTGGCCACTGGGTCATTATCTCCAGCGTCCCTGCGCGTCCCCGGACCCGGGATCGGCCTTAACGCGGCACCGGGGAACTCAGCCGGCCCCCCGCCGGCCGGGACGGCCCGGCGGCCGGGACCACGCGGGCGCCCAGCGCGCGCGAGATCGTAAGGGCGGCGGTGCGCACGGCGGGGCCGGCCCGGTCGGTCTTGAACGTCGTCGACCAGCCGGACACCGAGAGCGCGCCCGCGGCGGTCCCGTCCGGGCCGTGCACCGGGCTGGCCACGCAAGCCAGGCCCGGCCGGGACTCTTCGAGGTCGTAGGCGAGACCGCAGTCGCGGATCCGGTCGAGTTCGGAGCGGAGCAGTTCGGCCGAGGTGACCGTCCGTTCGCTGACCCGGCTCAGCCCGGCGCCGAGCACGGCCGCCGCGACCGGCTCGTCGGAAAAGGCCAGGATCGCCTTGCCGATCGCGGTCGCGTGCGCGGGCCAGCGGCCGCCGACGCGGGTCGGCAGCCGGGGCGAGTCCGGTCCGGCCAGGATGTCCACGTACAGGACGTCGCCGCCCTCCAGGATGCCGAGGTTCACCGAGTGCCGGGTGGCCTCGCGCAGGTCGGCCATGACCGGCCGGGCCGCGTCCCGCAGGCTGCGCTGCTGCGGCACAAGCTGGCCCAGTTCGAACAGCTTGAGCCCGAGCCGCAGTTCGCCGCCGGCCCGCTCCAGCAGCCCGCAGCGGACCAGTTCCCCGGTCAGCCGGTGCGTGGTGGTCTTCGGCAGCCCGGCCCGCCGGGCCAGCTCGGACAGGGTCAGCGCGTCGCGGTCGTCGCGGAACGCGTCCAGCACCGAGGCGATCCGGCTCGCGGCCGACGTCGCACCGTGGCCACGGTGATCGGAACACATGTTTCGATCGTCGCACCTCGTTCCGCTCAGCGGAACACCGCCCTTGCCTGCCCTGCTCACCGCCCGGCACCGTTTCTCCTAGGCGCGGTTGGAGGAAGACATGATCAAGGGATTCCAGCGGTGAGCGGGACAGCGACAGCGGCGATCGTCGGGCCGGGGAACATCGGGACCGACCTGCTGGCCAAGCTGCGGCGGATGGACGCCGTGGACGTGAGGTACATGGTCGGCGTGGTGGAGTCCGAGGGCCTGGCGCGGGCCAGGAAGCTCGGCGTGGCCGCGTCGGCCGAGGGCGTGGACTGGCTGCTGCGCCAGGACCCGCTGCCGGACATCGTGTTCGAGGCGACGTCGGCGCGGGCGCACCTGGCGAACGCGCCCCGCTACGCCGAGGCGGGCATCAAGGCGATCGACCTGACCCCGGCGCACGTCGGGCCCATGGTGTGCCCGCCGGTCAACATGCCCGAGCACCTGGACGCGCCGAACGTCAGCATGATCACCTGCGGCGGCCAGGCCACGATCCCGATCGTGCACGCGGTGGCCCGGGTGGTGCCGGTGCCGTACGCCGAGATCGTGGCGTCGGTGGCGTCCCGGTCGGCGGGCCCGGGCACGCGGGCCAACATCGACGAGTTCACCCACACGACGGCCGGGGCGGTCGAGTCGGTGGGCGGCGCGGCCCGCGGCAAGGCGATCATCATCCTCAACCCGGTCGAGCCGCCGATGATCATGCGCGACACCATCTTCTGCGCGATCCCGGCCGACGCCGACACCGACGCGATCGCCGCCTCGGTGCACGCGATGGTCGAGGAGGTCCAGCAGTACGTGCCGGGGTACACGCTGCGGGCCGACCCGCAGTTCGACCCGCCGGCCCCGGGCTGGCAGGGCAACGGCCGGGTGGCGGTGTTCCTCCAGGTCCGCGGCAACGGCGACTACCTGCCCGAGTACGCGGGCAACCTCGACATCATGACCGCCTCCGCCGCCCGCGTAGGCGAACTCGTGGCCAAGGCAACGGCGGTGGGCGCATGACCAGCATCGAGAACGGCCAGGCCGGCCAGGCCGGCGGCACCACGCGGCAGATAAGGATCACCGACACCACGCTGCGGGACGGCAGCCACGCGATGTCGCACCAGTTCACCGAGGAGCAGGTGCGGGCCACGGTGCACGCGCTGGACGCGGCGGGCGTCGAGGTCATCGAGGTCACCCACGGCGACGGGCTTGGCGGGTCGTCGTTCAACTACGGGTTCTCGCTGACCGACGAGATCAAGCTGATCACCGCCGCGCAGGAGGAGGCGGCCCAGGCCAAGATCGCGGTGCTGCTGGTGCCCGGCATCGGCACCATGCGCGACCTGCAGCGCTCGCGCGACGCCGGGGCCTCGGTCGCGCGCATCGCGACCCACTGCACCGAGGCCGACGTCTCCATCCAGCACTTCGGCATCGCCCGCGACCTGGGCATGGAGACGGTCGGGTTCCTGATGATGGCGCACCGCACCGACGCCGCGGACCTGGCCCGGCAGGCACGGATCATGGTCGACGCCGGGGCGCAGTGCGTGTACTGCGTGGACTCGGCGGGCGCGCTGCTGCTCGGCGACGCCCAGGAACGCATCCAGGCGCTGATCGACGAGATCGGCGGCGAGGCCCAGGTCGGCTTCCACGGGCACCAGAACCTGGCCCTGGGCGTGGCCAACTCGGTGCTCGCGTTCCAGAAGGGGGCGCTGCAGATCGACGGGTCCCTGTGCGGGCTCGGCGCGGGCGCCGGGAACTCGCCGACCGAGGTGCTGGCCGCGACGTTCGACCGGCTGGGCATCGAGACCGGCGTGGACGTGCAGCAGACGCTGGCCGCCGCGGACGAGATCGTCAAGCCGTTCCTGCCCCGGCTGCCGTGGACCGACCGCGCCTCGATCGTCCAGGGTTACGCCGGGGTGTACTCCAGCTTCCTGCTGCACGCCGAGCACGCGGCGGAGCGTTACGACGTCCCGGTCCACGACATCCTGCAGCGCGTGGCCGAGCACGGCTACGTCGGCGGCCAGGAAGACATGCTGATCGACGTGGCCCTGCAACTGGCCCGCGAGCGCGAGGAGACCGCCGCCGCGACCGCCTGACCCGCCGCGATTTCGCGGCGGAAACTCGCTCGCCGGCCTCGGTATGCTCCTGCCATGTCCAACATCGCCAACGAGGTGATCGCGTGCGGCGAGGCGGCGAGGGCCGGGTCGCGCGGCCTGGCGGGCGCGGCTGACGACGCGATCAACGAGGCGCTGCGCGCGATGGCGGCCCTGCTGGCCGAGCGGGCCCCGGCCGTGCTGCGGGCCAACGCCGCCGACATGGCCGCGGGGGAGCAGGCCGGCCTGGGCCGCGGGCTCGTCGACCGCCTGAAGCTCGACGACGCGCGGATGACCGACATGGCCGGCCAGATCGGGCGGCTGGCCGACGCGCCGTTCCCGCCCGCGCAGGTGCCGGTGCGGGACCTGCCCGGCGGGCTGCGCCTGGCCGAGCGGCGGGTCCCGGTCGGCGTGATCGGCGCGAACTACGAGGCGCGGCCGAACGTGACCGTGGACGTCGCCTCCCAGTTGCTGAAGTCGCGCAACGCGGGCGTGCTGCGCACCGGGGGCGCGGCGCTGGGCTCCGCGACCACCCTGTTCGACGAGGTCATCACGCCGGCCCTGGGGCGGGCCGGGCTTGACGCCCGGGCGCTGAACCTGGTGCGGTCGGCCGACCGGGAGGCCGCCACCGAACTCGTGCGCCATCCCGGCCTGATCCCGCTGGTGATCCTGCGCGGCAGCGGCGAGACGACCCGGAACCTGGCCGCGGACGCGGCCCGGCACGGGGTCCGCACGCTGGCCCACGCCGACGGCGGGGGTGTGCTCTACCTCGACCGCGCCGCCGATCCCGCGCTGGCCGCACAGCTCATCACCGACAGCCTCGACCGCCTCGGCGTCTGCAACCGGCTGAACCTGCTGCTGATCCACGACGAGGCCTGGCCGCGGCTGCTGCCGGTGGCCCAGGCGGCGCTGGAGAAGGCGGGTGTCGCCGCGTCGCTGCCGCCGCACGGCCACCCGCTGGGGCACGAGTGGGCCCTGGACACCGGCCGCGAGGCCACGGTGACCGTGGCGCCAGCGGCGGGCCCGGCGCAGGCCGCGGTCATGGCCAACGACGAAACCTCCGGGCTCGCGGCGGCCGTGGTGACCGCCGACGCCGGCGCGGCGGCGCAGTTCCTGGCCGCCTACGCGGGCACCGGCGCGTTCTGGAACGCCAGCACCCGGCTGCTCGACGGCTTCAAGCTGCGCGGCGTGCCCGAGACCGGAATCAACGTGGACCACGTGCCCGGCCCGCGCGGCCCGGTGACCTTCCACGACCTGTGCCTGCGCCAGTACGTGGTCACGCCGGGGACCTGAGCGATGACCGACGTCCTGGTGGTCAAGCTCGGCTCGTCGTCGGTGACCAAGGCGACCGGCCCCGACCACGAACTGCTGTCCGGCGCGCTCAGCGACGCGATCGAGGCGCAGCGCCTGGGCTGGCACGTGGTGATCGTGTCCTCAGGGGCGGTGTCCTCGGGCCTGGCGCACCTGTCCGCCACGCTCGGGCACCGGTCATCGGAGCGGCTGGCCGCGGCCGTGGGGCAGCCCCTGCTGATGAACTACTACAGCGCGCCGATCGGCGGCCGGACCCACGTCCTGGCCCAGATCCTGATTTCCCATGCTGACCTGCGGTCCGCGGCCCAGATGCGCGTGGTGGCCGACGTCCTGGCCGAGTGCTTCCGGGCCGGCATCGTGCCGATCGTCAACGGCAACGACGTCACCGACCCGGACGGCTCGGACAACGACTCGGTAGCCGCCGGGATCGCGGTCAGCGTGGGCGCGGACAGGCTGCTGCTGCTCACCGACGTGCAGGGGGTGTACCAGGGCGTGCCGGGCCGCTCGGCGCGCTACGAGACACTGGACGTGGCCGAGTTGCGCCAGGTCCGGCTCTCGGCCTCGGGCACCGGCCGCGGCGGCATGCGCTCCAAGCTCCGCGCCGCCGAACTGGCCAGCCACAACGGCATCGAAACGGTTATTGCGAACGCACGCTCCGCGGGCGCGATCCTGTCCTGCGTCAAGGGCCAGGCCATCGGGACCCGGGTGCTGCCCGCCGCCCAGGCCCGCCCGCCCGACAAGCGGTGGATCGCCGGCATCGCGCGCAGCCACGGCCGCCTGGTCATCAACCGCGAGGCCGAGGCGAGCATCCGCCGCGGGTCCAGCCTGTTCGCCTCCGGGATCAAGCGGGTGCACGGCAACTTCGCCGCGGGCGACGTCATCGACATCACCGCGCCCGATGGCCAGCTCATCGCCCGGGGCGGCGCCAACGTCTCCTCGTCGCTGCTGTCACTGGTCCGCGCCATGCAGAGCGAGGAAGTCGGCCAGGTCATGGCCGAGATCGTCTGTCAGTTCGCCAATACCGGACCGGTCGCGGAGAAGCTCGACACCGGCGACCATGCCGCGTTGCGGCCTCCTGTGAGGGCGGCACTGGAAAACGTGCGGAACGCGTCGTACCCGGTCAAGCGGCGGCTGGCCATCGAACTGCTCGGGCTGTTCCCGCAGACCGCGGTGAGCTGCATGACCGACACCACCCGGCGCAGCGGGCGGCGCCGCCTGGCCGAGTTCTACGGCCGCCTGTCCAGCGACCTCAGCTTCATCGACCGCGGCCGCCTGGTCGTCTTCTAGCGCTGCCTGTGTCTCCGCCGCAGTAACTGGCCTCCCACCAGGCCAATTACGACGCCGGCGACAATGAGTGCAATGGCTACGTCCACGGAGCTGCTCCTGGCTAGCAAGAGATCTTGGTCTCGGCGGTCCTAGGGACCACAAACTTGTGTCGTATCCCAGATGCCTCCGACCACTATCAGTATGCCCACCACTACCGCTACCGGCGGGACAGCGGCGAGCGCGAAACCTGCGGCTATGCCGATGGCGCCGAAGAGGCCTCCCACGAACCAATCGCAAGCACTTTGGTGGCCGGTGGGGTCTACGTAGTTGGCGGGGTTGCCGGCGGCGTAGGCGTAGCGGTTGCCGGTGGCGGGGTTGGCCAGGTAGCTGTTGGCGTCCTGGGTGGTGAAGTTGCCGGTGCCGGCTTCGTACCAGCGGTCGCCGTCGTGGACGTAGCCGGTGGTGTTGCTGGCGCCGGTGTCGGTAATAGCGCCGGTGTACAAGATCAGGTTGTCGTTGGCGTCGGCGCCGCTCTTGCTGGTGAGGTTGCCGTACGGGTCGTAGGCGTAGCTCGCCTCGACGCACCCGCAGTCTTCCACGACGGCGGTCACCGAGCCCAGGTTGTCGGTGACGTACATGTAGGAATGGCCGCCCTGGACGTAGCCGAGCGGAGTGCCTAGCTGGTCATGCAGGACGTACACCGGTGAGGTGGACGCGGCGGGAGTGTAGGACTGGACCCAGGGCTGGCCGTCCTGGCCGGCCAGGCCGTAGGTGATGGCGGCGGCGGATCCGTCGGACAGGACCTCGTCCTGGGTGTCGCCGGCATAGGTGAAGTTCTCGCTGCCGTTCCCGTTCGCGTCGCCGGCCGACGTCATCTGGCCGGCGTCGTTGTATGCCTGCGATCCGTTGATGTTGCTGACGTTCATGTTTCCGGCGCCGTCGTAGCTGAACCCGGTGCTGGTGATCTGGTTGGCCGAGTTGTAGCCGAGCGATCCGTAGGCGGCACCGGAGGTCAGGTTGCCGTCGGAGTCGTAGCCGTAGCTGTAGGTCTTCCCGCCGTCGTTGGTGACGGAGGTGACCCGGTTCCCGGTGTCATAACTGTACTGGGACACCGCGGCGGTCTGGTTGTTGGTGGAGTACTGGACGAGCGAGGTGTCCGTGCTCGCCGATGCGGTGGGACAGGACTGGCCGGAGACGTACTTGCCGTAGCAGTACGACACGTCGGAGACCACGTTCGAGGTCGAGTCGGCGCTGTAGGTCTGGATCCGGGAGAGCCGGCCACTCGGGTCGTAGCTGGTGACGATCTTCCCGGCCCAGGTCGACTCGGAGGAGTTGGTGTCGAACCACGTCGTGGTGCGCTGGTTGTCGGCGTTGTAGGCGAACTCCCACAGCTTGCCGGTCGAGTCGGTCATCGAGGTCAGCAGGTTGCGCGAGTTGTAGGAGTAGGTCGTGGTCCCGCCCGCGTCGCTGGCCGAGGCCAGGTTGCCGTCCGCGTCGTAGGAATAGGAGAGGGTGCCACCGCCCGATGTCGCGGTCTTGGTCAGGACCAGGTTGAGCCCGTCGTAGGTGTAGCTCGTGGTGCCCGACGGGTCGGTCTGGGTCTGCAGATTGCCGGCGCCGTCGTAGGTGTAGGTGACGGTGACCGGGCTGGCGCTGCCGGCGTAGGCGGCCTTGGTGATCCGGTCTTCAAGGTCGTAGGTATAGCTGACGGTGTTGCCGTCCCCGTCGGTGACCGTGGACACCCGCCCGAAGCCGTCGTAGGCGATCGTCACCGGCTTCAGGCTGCCGCCCGACGGCGGGGTGATCTTGCTGAGCTGGTCAGAGGAGTTGTAGCTGTAGCTGGTCACCCCGCCGGTCGGGTCGGTCGACGTCGCCGGGGTGCCGTCGGAGTTGTAGCTCACCTTGGCCGTGGCGGCCAGCGCGTTCACGGCCTGCTCTGTGTTACCGGCGCCGTTGTAGGTGTAGGTGCTCTTGTTGCCCTGCGCGTCAGTGTCGGAACTGGGCTGGTACTCGGCGGTCGGGTCCGAACCGGAGTTGGCGTTGCCGTACGCCAGCGAGTTCGTCGACCCGGTGGGCGACTGGGAGCTGGTCAGCGACTCGCCGCCGTTCGTCCCGTGGGTGTTCTTGGTCTCGCCGCCGACGCCGTTGGTGTACGTGGCCACGTCGTCGAACGAGGTGTAGCTGGTTGACACGGTGTCGCCGGCCTGGTCGACCGCCTTGGTGACCAGGGAGGTCGACGGGGCGATTGTGTAGGTCACGTTCGGTACCGAGGTCACCGGGTCGGACTGGTTGGTGTTGGGATCGGCGAGCAGCGTTTCGGTGGACGACACGTAGTCGAACCGGGTCGTCGCGGTATTGCCGCTGGTGGTGGGCTGGCTGACCGAGGTGACCTGGTGCGAGGAGTTGTACAACAGCGTCGTGGTGCTGTCGTCGCCGTTGGTGATCGACGTCAGGTCGTGCGAGCCGTCGTACCCGAAGCTGGTCGTGGTGCCGTCCGGCTGCTTGACCGAGGAGATGTTCCCGCTGCTGTTCCAGGTGTAGGTCACGGTCTTGGTGCCGGCTGAGCCGCCCGACTCCGAGAGGCTGGTCAGCGTGCAGCCGCAACTGGAGTAGGTCACGTTGACGGTCTCGGTCGGCGACGACAAGCCCGCCGGCGTGTACGTGATCTGCGTTTCCTGGTTGCTGCTGTTGTAGGCGAACGCGGCGGTGTTGCCGTTGCGATCGGCCTCGCTGGTCAGGTAGCCGGAGGAGTTGAAGCACATCTTCCGCCCGGTGTCGTGCCAGTACATCGTCCAGCCCGTGCCGCCGCAGGTCCCCGAAGGCGACTGTTCCAGGGTGACGTGGAAGTTGCCGGGGCTGCTGTAGGTCGTGGTCGACCCAGACACCGTCGCCGCGAACGTTCCTGACAGGCCATCGGGGCCCAGGAACAGCAGGTTGCTGTTCGATTCCTGGTAGAGACGGATGTCGATGCCCTGGCGCTGCGACCAGCCGTTGGCGCCCATCGACAGCGGGCCCCACCCGGCGTCGAGGCTGTTGTAGGCGGCTCCGAGCGCCGACGGCCCGGCGATCTGCGGCAGCGTGATGTCGGACGTGGTCAGCAGCGCGTTGCCGGAGCCGACGTTGACCTGCAGCGACACCTTGTCTGACACCGGGAACTTGACGAACGTGCCTTCCGCCACCGGCCCGGTCCCGGCCGGGACGCTCGGCACGTAGCTGACCGTCATCGTCGGGTCGTTGCCGAACTCGACGAACGCCGACCCGTCCGTGCCCTCCTGGCTGTTGACGAGCTGCACGGAGAATTGCGAGCCGTTGCCTCGCAGGTCGCTCTGCACCCAGCTCGCCAGCGACCAGGAGACGTTCTGATCCGGCGTGCCGCTGGTGGTGGTGAAGGTCGCCGCGCTCGGGCCGTCGATCTCGGTGGGCGGGTTGTCCCACGTCGTCGACGTCGAGTACGGGGACGTGTAGTAGGCGTCGACGGTGTGCGAGGTGCTCGTGGTGCCGTCGAAGTCGCCGACCACTTCGCCGGTCAGCGTGGCCGACAGCACGTTCACGCTCGGACCATCGGCATCCGACGGCAGGCCGAACAGGTACTCGCCCCGGTCGATGTTGGCCCCGTCGTACCCGACGAATACCTCGCTGTCGTAGGTGTTGTTGTACTCGTTCGTCGTGGGGTAGTTGTTCTGGATCTCGCCGTAGGCCTGCAGCGCCAGGGACGTGTTGAACGAGGGGTCGATGTCGACCGGATACCGGGTTGAGGGGGATGCGAGCAGCGAGGCCGGCATCGCGATCCGGATCGACCCGGCCGTGTAACGGGCCGCCACGGTGGCCAGGTGCGCGCCCGGCGGCGGTCCCGTCGTCCTCGTGGCCAGGGATGCCGCGGATGCCGCGCCAGAATCCGGTCCGCCGCGAGCATGAGCCGAGTCCCAGGCGACAGGAGCCGCGGCGGAAAACACGGTCGCGCCTGCCTGGTCTTGCACCAGAAGGGTCCCGGACTTCTGCACTCGCTCGGACAGGCCGCCGCTCAGCGCGAGGCCCAGGCGCAGGTTCGCCAGCCCGGGATCCCTGGCCGCCGCGGCGTTCTCGATGATCAGCGTTTCGCTGAAACCACCGGTGACCATGGCGGTCACCGCCAGGTCGACGCCGGGGAACACGCTGGCGTAGGTGGCGGTGGCACCCGACACCTCCGGAACGGGAAGCCGCGCCGGCCACGACACCGACATCCGGTACTGGCCGTCGCTGACCGTCGCCAACGGCCCGTCACCGCCGCCGGACAGCCTCAGCCCGGCCTCGGCGGCGGCCGGTGACCACGATCCACCGGCGCCCGGCACGAGGGTCGCGCTGGCCTTCACCCAGGAGTTGCCGTGCCTCACCCAGCGGGGTAAGGCCGAGGCGACGTAGGTCAGGCTGCCGTTCGGATTGGCGAACGTCTGCGAGTTAGCGGTCTGATCCGCGTTGATCAGCACGCGCGAGCCCTGTTCCCGGGCGTGTAGCTGCGCGGACGCTACGGTAGCCTCCGCCGCTACCCGCTTTACCTTGACCACCGGCCGGCCGGCCGTCGGCTTGGAGGCCATCGGAGCGGAGGCCCCGGCCTGCGCACCGTCCTGCGCCGTGGCCAGGAAAGCCGTGGCCAGTGACAGTGCCGTCACCGCTGAGATGATGCGGCGCCGCCAATTCCGGTAGCGAATCACAGTAGGCACCCCCGTGCTCACGTGTCAGCCGGCCTTGGCTCGCGCCCGTCTGCCCTCGCGACCCGGCCGGGATCAGTTATCCCACGGTGCGCATTGCGATCACATTGCTGGCGATTTGCGCGCTTCTCGCCAGCAGGTTCGTGCCGCAAGCCGTGAGCCGGGTGCCGCTCTATCGCCTCGGCGCCGTACAGCGCCCAACCGTCCCGCCGGACACTTGGGATGGCTGCGTATTATCATGGATATTTCGGGTAAGTCGACTCATCAACGCAAACACGTATCAATAGGGTGGCGGGGAGAAATGGGATCCACTGACCTGGAGATTGGCTTGCTCGGTCCAGTCCGGCTGGTGGCCGCGTTACCGGAACGGCCACTGGTGTCGGCGACTCAGCGCGCGCTCGTCGCTGCTCTCGCCCTCGCCGGGGGCCGCATTACCTCGTACGGACAGTTGATCTGGGCGGTCTGGCAGGAGGACGCGTCAAACCGCCGGGTACACAACCTGCATTTCCACATGAGTAAGCTGCGCGGGCAGTTGCGCGCCATCGAGCCCGCGCGACCGGAACCGCGGATTGTGACCCAGCCGTCCGGATACCGGCTGGACCTGGCCGGATCCCGGGCGGATTGGCAGGAGTTTGACCGCCTGACGGCTCGCGCCAGAGTCCTCGGCCGTGATGGCGACCTGGCCGCAGCGGGCCGTCTCTATCAGGCTGCTCTATCGCAGTGGCGCGGGCCCGCACTGGCCGATGTAGCCGCCATGAGCAGTTGGCTTGGCGCACAAGCGGCGAGGCTTGACGAACAGCGGCTCATGGCCTTCGAAGAGCAGGCGGAAGTCGACCTGGCCGTCGGGAGACACCGTGAGATAGTGGCTGACCTGGCTTGGCTGGCCCAGCAGCATGGTCCACGGCAGCGGCTCACCAGCTTGCTCATGATCGCGCTGTACCGCTCGGGCCGCCAGAACGAAGCGCTGGCCGCTTACGCGAGTTACCGCGCCGAACTCGCGGCCCGCTTCGGTCTCGACCCGGCCGCTGAGCTAAAGGATTTGCACCGCAAGATCCTGGCCAGCGATCCCTGCCTGGCGACGCAGACAGGCGTGGGGCCGACGTCAGCCTGACCGCCCTCCACCACATCCAGCGGCGTGTTCATTGCCCCTCTCGCTTCTGGGTCAGGCATAGGATCAATATCGCCAGGAATCCCCCTGTGGCGCCAAGGATCCCGGCCCAGAATACTAAATCACTCGCTTTATTCGTCGCGGCGAAAGATATCCCGGTCAGCAGCGCGGCTAAGAAGGGACCAGGGCGAGCCATCGTCGGTTACGCGCAGCCAATGGGTGGCCTTTCCGGCTCTCGTGGATCGCTGCCCGAGTTGGGGGCCGGAGGTTTAGCTCTTCCTTGTTTCCGACCTCGGAAACGGGGCGAGCGGGGCAAACCAGCGGGCGGCCTCGTCGGCGGAGCAGGTGCGATGGCGGGCGACAACGGGTGACAACAGGGCCTAAAACTGGAAATTGGGCCCCCTGAAGGGGTTTAGCCGGGCCACGGGAGAGCACGACGAACGAGGCTGTCTCATCCGTGCGGTCTGATGCCGAGGTGCTCATGCGTCGCTTGCTCGCGGTTTCCGTCACGTCAGCACTGGCTGCCGGGCTGGTCGCCCTCGCTCCGCTGGCCAGCGCCACGCCAACGTCCGCCGCGGCGGCGGGGGGCCAGGGGTCGCTCGCGGTCGGCACCGGAGGCGGTGTCGCGTCCATGGACAAGGGAGCGAGCCAGGCCGGCATCGATGTGCTGGAGCATGGCGGGAACGCGATCGACGCGGCCGTGGCCACCGAGGCCGCCCTGGGCGTGACGATCCCGTTCGTCGCGGGCCCGGGCGGCGGCGGCTTCATGGTGATCTACCTGGCCAAGACCCACCAGGTCGTGACCGTCGACGGCCGCGAGAACTGCCCGCAGGCGTGCACGCCGACGATGTTCACCGACCCGAAGACCAGCCAGCCGCTCGGCTATGACTACGCCTCGGACCAGCCGCTGGCCACCGGCGTCCCGTCGATGGTGGCCACCTGGGCCAAGGCGCTCAGCCTGTACGGCCGCCAGAGCCTGGGCCAGGACCTGCAGCCCGCGATCGGCGTCGCCGACCGCGGCTTCCGGGTCAACTCGGACTTCCAGCAGCTCACCGAGTCCGACCTGCCGGAACTGCAGGCGTACCCGGCCAGTAACTGGCTGCTGACCAAGCAGGGCAACCCGCTTCCCGTGGGCACCCTGCTCCGCAACCCCGATCTGGCCAAGACCTACCAGCTACTGGCCGCGCACGGCCCGTCGTACCTGTACGACGGGCCGCTGGGCCGGGCCGTCGTCCAGGCCGACGACCACCCGGTCCTGACGCCGGGCCAGGACGTGGTCCAGTTGCCGGGCATCATGACCACCAGCGACCTGCGCGCCTATCAGGCCCGGGTGTACGCGCCCACGCACGTCCGCTACCGCGGCCTGGACCTCTACAGCATGGCGCCGCCGTCGAGCGGCGGGTCCACGGTGGGCGAGATCCTCAACATCCTGTCCGGCTACAACCTCTCGGCCGAGCCGCGGGCCACGGCGCTGTTCCACTACCTGGAGGCCTCCCGGCTGGCCTACGCCGACCGCAACGCCTACGTCGGCGACCCCCGCTACGAGAACGTCCCCCTGTCCGGGCTGCTCAGCCCGGCGTTCGCCGCGACCCGGCGCTGCCTGATCGGTGACAAGGCGGCGACGTCCCCGGTGGCGCCCGGTAACCCGAACCCGCCGTACACCGGCTGCTCGAGTTCGGCGTCGGCCGCGCCGGCCGGGCAGGAGGGGATGCACACCAACAACATCGTGACCACAGACAAGTGGGGCAACATCGTCGCCTACACCAACACGATCAACTTCTTCGGCGGCAGCGGCCAGACCGTGCCCGGCTACGGGTTCCTGCTCAACAACGAGATGACCGACTTCGACTTCGCGCCGCCGTCGGCCGGGGCCTACGACCCGAACCTGCCGGCCGGGGGCAAGCAGCCCCGCTCCAGCATGGGCCCGGTCATCGCGCTGCGCAGCGGCCAGCCGGTGTTCAGCGTGGGCGCGGCCGGCGGTTCCACGATCATCACCACGATCGCGCAGATCATTCTCAACCACGTCGACTTCGGCATGTCGCTGCCCGCCGCCCTGGCCGCGCCCCGGGTGAGCAACACCAACTCGGCGACCTCGCTGGCCGAGCCGCTGTTCTACAACAGCGCGCTGGCCAAGCAGCTGACCAGCCAGTTCGGCGAGCAGTTCAGCCTGGCCACCGGGCCGATCCTGCCGCTGGACAACTATCCCGGCGACGCGACCGCGCTGCAGATCCTGGGCCACGGCCGCGTCGAGCCGATCGCCGAACCGGTCCGCCTCGGCGGCGGCAGCGCGCTCGTCGTGAACCCGTCGCCCTAGCCTTCGTCGTAGTAGCCGTGCACGACCGGCTGGCCGGTGTAGTTGGCGCCGGCCCGGTCGTCGGCGCCGAGGTAGTCGTAGGGCAGGCGGACGTCGCGGCGCCCGGTGCACCGGATCCGGCGGCGCCGGTAGTCGTAGGCGAACCCGGCCGCGCGCAGCCGGGCCGTCAGGCGCCGCCCGGCGGGGCGCCCGTCGGCCAGCCGGATGCCGGACAGGTCCAGGTCGGCCACGAGCCGCCCCTCGTCGGTCAGCCACCCGGCGGCGCGGGTCAGCACCGCGAGCTTGTCCCCGACGTAGTGCAGCCCGTGCACGCAGGTGATCAGGTCGAACGCCCGGTCCGGGGTCCATGAGGTAACGGAGGCGCACCGCAGGTCCACATCCCGTGCCGCGACCGGCACCGGGTCGAACACGCCCGCCAGGTCGACCCCGGCCAGCACGCTCCGCCCGGCCAGCCCGGCCCGGCGGAGCCGGTCCCCGGCCTGGATCAGGGCCCGCCCGTTCCCGCAGCACAGATCCAGCCATCCCGCCGTGGCCGCCCCCGGCCGCCCGCCGGCCCCGGCCAGCCTGGCCGTGATCACGTCGAGCGGGTTGAAGCCCAGTTCCCTGGCGTAGCTGTTGACGCCGTCCAGTTGCCGTTCGCGGTTCATCGTGCAGTTGGCCACAACCGCCGACGCCTCCAGCGCCGCATCGTCCAGCAGCCTGCCCCGAACCGGGTCACCTGCCATGCCCCTAGCATTCCAGCCGCCACCCGGATAAACCGGTCGATCCGCGGCCAGGTCTGGCCTACGGTGGCCGAGGCTGGCCGGCCTGGCGGTAAGGGCCAGAGTCCGGTTGTCCCCGTGAGGGGTACAAGAAATGTCAGGAAGTAGACCCGGCCTGGCCGCCAGCCTCTTCGGCCCGGCGCTCCCGGGCGGCCGCGGGCAGGTGGTCGGGCCAGGTGACGGCGTAGCCAGGGTCTCGCCCGTCGTGGATGCGGGCGTAGTGCAGCAGTTCCCGGATGATGCCGGCGTTGCCCATGGCCCAGCCCGGCCGCGGGACCAGCGTGGGCGGGGTGGCCCGGTGCTCGCAGTTGCTCCAGCGCGCACCCTGGGCGTCAACGGTGGCGCGGGCGGCGAGGTCGGCGGCGAGAACGTCGGCGAAGGCCAGCCCGCCGGCCTGCTCGACCTCGCGGTCGCAGGCCAGAGCAAGGACCCCGGCGGTCCCGCAGCAGCGCCCGCTGTTGTCCCAGAACCCGGGATAGAGCCGGGTGGGCAGGCCCGAGTGGGTGACGGTATGCCAGCAACGGTCGGCCAGGCTGGTCCAGGCCGGGTCGCCGGTGACGCTCGCCAGCAGGCGGAACACCTGGGCGTCGCCGGCCGGCCCGTGACACCAGCCGTAGTTGTAACGCGCGGTCCGCCCGCTCGTGCTCTGGGGGTCGGAGTGCGGGACCAGGAAGCCGTCCGGGCCCGCCTCGTTGCGGGATATGACGTCGGCCGCGCCGGCCAGGGCCAGTTCGCCCAGGTCGCCGCGACCTGTCGCGTGTCCGATCGCGGCCAGGGCATAGACGATGCCGAGGGTGCCGTGCGAGATGTGATGGAACCGGGACGCCAGGCCGGCCCGCACCTCCCAGTGCACCCCGCCGGGCGTCGGCTCCGC
This sequence comes from Streptosporangiaceae bacterium, assembly GCA_036267555.1. Taxonomy (GTDB): domain Bacteria; phylum Actinomycetota; class Actinomycetes; order Streptosporangiales; family Streptosporangiaceae; genus JASHPR01. The sequence goes on from DATAVV010000072.1 coordinate 56,750, forward strand.
CGTGGCCAGGTAGGGCGTTACCGCCAGGACCGCCAGGTCGAGGTCGCCCGCGGCGGCGGCCCCGAGCGCTATCCCGGCGTTGCCGCCGAGCAACTCGAACTGACTGGACCACCGCTGCCCGTCGAAACGGCCGCGGACCAGGTCCAGCGCGCGGCCCGCGGCCAGGTCCGCGGCGGGTTCGCCCAGCATCTGCGCGGCCGACCGCAGCGCGAACGCCATCCCGGCCAGCCCCGTGTACAGGGACGAGGACTCCCACTCCCGGTCCGCCGCCGCCGCGACCGCGCGGGTGCCTCGCAGCGCCGCCACGGCGAACCGGTCGTCCCCGAAATGCCGGTACCCCTCCAGGAGAGCCAGCACGATTCCCGCCGTGCCGCCGTAGAGCGTCGGGTCGGGTTCGTCGTCATCCGGGGTGGTCGCCCAGGTCAGGGCCGTCCCGTCGGCCCGCGCCACGGCCAGCAGCCAGTCCAGGGCACCGCGGGCCAGAACCGCGCCATCTGGAGCCGCGTCGTCCGGGACCGCGTCGTCCGGGCGGGCGTCCGTCACCCCGGCAGCATCTCACGACGGCCAACCGCGCCGGCCACGCCCCGGGAGCAGGCGCGCTGACGGCGGGGCGCCGCGAAATATCGGGGCGCGCGCCCGCGGCGGCGGAACGTACGATCGCGTGGTGGCCGGCAGATTCGCGGTGACCGACCGGGTCGTGGTGGCTGACCGGGTCCTGGTCTATGGCGTCACCGGATCGGGCAAGTCCACGATCGCCGCGCGGATAGCGCAGCGCACCGGTTTGCCCTATCACAGCGTGGACGACCTGACCTGGGAGCCAGGCTGGACGGAGGTCCCCGCCGACGAACAACGGCGGCGCATCGCGGCCATCTGCTCCGGGCCGCGCTGGATCCTGGACTCGGCCTACAGCCGGTGGATCGACGTGCCGATGGCCCGGGTCGAACTGGTCGTGGCGCTGGACTACCCGCGCTGGGTGTCCCTGAGCCGGCTGGCCCGGCGGACGGTGCTGCGCGCGGTGAGCCGCCGCCGGGTCTGCAACGGCAACACCGAGAGTCTCCGCCTGGCGCTGTCCCGCGACTCGATCCTGGTCTGGCACTTCCGGTCGTTCCGCAGGAAGCGAGACCGCATCCGGGCCTGGGCCGCCGACCCGCCCGGCTTCGAGGTGGTCCGCCTCACCTCGGCCCGCGCCACCCGCCGCTGGCTCGCCGGCCTGCGCCCGGCCAGTTCGTAACCGCACCACTTCATCCGGGCAGCAACGGCCGCATGAAGGTCCGTTCGTAGCGCAGCACGCAGCCGCTGTCGTCCCTGATGCGGTCCGCTTCGATGAAGTCCGGGTCGGTGCCGAACCGGGCGCGGTACTGCTCATAGGCGGCCAGGCTGGGGAAGCTGAACAGCGCCAGGGCCTTGTCGCTCGCGCCCTCGCCCGGCAGGAAGTAGCCGTGGTGCGTGCCGCCATGGGCGTCGACCAGTTCCATCCACCGGCGGGCGAAGCGTTCGAAGGCGTCGATCTTCGCGGGAACGATGACGTACTCAACCACGCAGGTGATCATGACTCAGGCTTACCGCACGTGGCGGAAGAAGGACCTGACTTCGTTGATGAACAGGTCGGGCTGTTCGAAGGCGGCGAAGTGGCCGCCCTTCTCCGGCTCGTTCCAGTACCGGATATCGGTGAAGCGTTTCTCGGCCCACCGGCGCGAGGGGCGCTGGAGTTCTTTCGGGAAGACCGAGCAGCCGACCGGAACCGTCACCGTGTCGGTGACGTGCCCGGAGATCCACTCGTTCACTTGCGCCATGCTCTCCCAGTACAGCCGGGCCGAGGATGCCCCGGCGCGGGGCAGCCAGTACAGCATGAGATTGTCCAGCAGTTCGTCTCGGGTCAGCACGTTCTCGGGATGGCCGTCGCAGTCGGTCCAGGCCCAGAACTTCTCGATGATCCAGGCGCAGAGCGCCGCGGGCGAGTCCGTCAGCGCGTAGCCGATCGTCTGCGGGCGGGTGGCGTGCTCGGCGGAGTAACCGGAGTCGTGCTCGGCGCTGCGGGTGAGCGAGGCCAGGGCCGCGCGCTCGGCCTCGGTGAGGTTCCCGAACGTGGCCGGGTCCGGCGGCGCCAGCGGAGGGACCAGGTGAATGCCCGCGACATGGCCCGGGTCTTGCTGGCCGATGCTGGTGCTGATGCTGGTTCCCCAGTCGCTGCCCTCGGCGCCGTAGCGCTGATAGCCCAGCCGGGCCATCAATTGCGCCCAGGCGGCGGCGATCCGCTCGACGCCCCAGCCCGGCCGGGCGGGTTTCCCGCTGAACCCGAACCCGGGCAGCGAAGGGCACACCACATCAAACGCGTCCGCCGCGTTACAACCGTAGGAAGGCGGGTCGGTCAGGGGCCCGATCACCTTCAGGAACTCCGCAACCGAGCCTGGCCAGCCGTGGCTCATGATCAGCGGCAGCGCGCCCTTGTGCGCCGAGCGGACGTGGATGAAGCGGATCTGCAGCCCGTCGATCTCGGTGCTGAACAGGCCCAGTGCGTTCAGCCGCGCTTCGGCAATGCGCCAGTCGTAGCCCTCGGCCCAGTAGCCACACAAATCCTGCAGGTAGGCCAGGGGGACACCCTGCACCCAGCCAGCGGCGGTCGCGGGCTCCGGCCAGCGAGTGCGGCGAAGGCGCCGCCGCAGATCCGCCAGTTCCTCTTCCGGGATCTCGACCCGAAACGGGACCACGCCGGCCGTCATGCCCATGACCTACCCGCCGGTCTTCGGTCAAACGCCCTCATCTGGCCGCATGGCCGGGCGGCCTAGGATGCCGCGGTGCCGTCGTCGGGGACCGGGGCGAGCGCGTCGGTCAGGGGCTTGGCCAGGGTGACGAAATGCAGGTCGGGGACCTTGGGGAGGCCGTAGCGCACGTTGCCGTACGGGAAAGGACGGCTCTCGCCGGTCGGCCGGTAGCCGCGCCGCTCGTACCAGGCGATCAGGTCGGGCCGCTGGGCCAGCACGGTCATCACCATGGTCGTCGCGCCCCAGTCGTCACGGGCCCGGCGCTCGGCCTCGGCCAGGATCTCCCGGCCCCAGCCGCGGCCCTGCAGGCCGGGCCGGACCGAGAACATGCCGAAGTACGCCTGGCCCGCGCCGCGCCGCTCGATCTGGCAGCAGCCCACGAGTTGCCCGCCGTCCTCGGCCGCGAGCATGACGCTGTGCTCGCCGCGCATGACCGCGCCCACCGCCGCGGCGTCGGTGCGCTGGCCGCCGAGCAGGTCCGCCTCGGTGGTCCAGCCGGCCCGGCTGGAGTCGCCCCGGTATGCGGACTCGATCAGGGCCACCAGATCCGGCACGTCGGCCGCGGCGGCTGGGCGGAACATCAGCGTCATGGGAGCCATTATGGCTACCGGTCGGCGGGGCCCGGGGCGGGCCGCAGCGTCCGCGGCGGCTCCGGCATCCCCGGCGGCTGCCGCGTCGCCGGGGGCTGCCGCGTCGCCGGGGGCTGCCGCGTTCCCGGCCGGCGGCCAGGCCACCAGACGCGTTCCCCGATCGCGAGCAGGACCGCCGGGACGAGCACCGTGCGGACGACCAGGGTGTCGAGCAGGACGCCGATCGCGACGGCCGTGCCGACCTCGGCCCGGGTCACCGAGGGCAGCAGCGCGAGGGCGAGGAACGTGGCGGCCAGCACGGCACCCGCGGCGGTGATGACGCCGCCGGTGACGCTGAGCCCGCGCAGGGTGCCCGCCCGCAGGCCGCGGCCTGCGGATTCCTCCCGGATCCGGGCGCTGAGGAAGATGTTGTAGTCGACACCGAGCGCGACCAGGAACACGAAGATGTACAACGGGATCTGCGACTCGACCCCGCCGTACCCCAGGCCGTAGCGCCACAGCAGGCTCGACAGCCCGAACGAGGCGCCGAAGCTGAGCGCGGTCGTCGCCACCAGCACCAGCGGCGCGATGACCGCCTGCAGCAACAGCGCGATCACGACGAGGATCACGACCAGGATCAGCGGGATCAGCACGACGTCGTCGCGGCCCGCGGCCTGGCCGACGTCGTACTGGATGGCCGGGTCGCCGCCGACCAGCGAACCCGGCGCGTCCCGGTCCAGGCGCTGGCGCAGCGCGACGATGACGGCCTGGCCGCTCGCCCCGTAGGGCGGAACGGACATCACAACCGAGTACGCCGAGTAGCGGCCGGCCGGCGCGGCCGGGGTCACCATGCTGACGTGGGGCGTGGCGGCGGCGGCCGTGGCCGCGGCGCTGGCCTGGCCCGGCCGGGCCAGCAGCGTGACCGGGTCGATGATGCCGACCGGGAAGTGGTCTTCGAGCAGTTGCGCGCCGACCACGCTGCCGGGGTGCCCCTTCACCTCGCCCAGGGGGCTGTTGTCGGAGCGCAGCGAGGTGAGCCCGACGCAGGCCACGCCCAGCAGCACCACGGCCGCGATCGCGACCCGGGCCGGGTGGCGCGCCACCCGGCGGCCGACGCCCGACCACAGCCGCGACTCCTCGCGCCCGGGCTGGCCGGCCTTCGGCGCCCGGGGCCAGAACGCGGCCCGGCCCACGACCAGCAGCAACGCGGGCAGGAATGTGGTCTGGGCCAGCAGGGCCGAGACGATACCGACCGCGCCGACCGGACCGAGCCCGTGCAGCGAGGCCGACTGCGCGGCCAGCAGGCAGACCATGGCGCAGGTGACGGTGCCGGCCGAGGCCAGCAGGGTGGGCAGCGTGCGGCGCAGCGCCGTGGCCATCGCGTCCTCGGCCGCGCCGCCGTACTGCAATTCCTCCCGGTAGCGGTGCACGAGCAGCAGCGCGTAGTCGCTGGCCGCGCCGAAGACCAGCACGATCAGGATTCCCGTGGACAGCGAACTGACGGTCAGCCCGGCGCTGGCCAGGCCGTGCGCGCTGGCCTGGGCCACGTCGATGGCCGCGATCGCCCCGAACAGCGGGAAGACCCACAGCAGCGGGCTGCGGTACACGACGAAGAACACCACCGCCACGATCAGCACCGCGGTGAGCAGCAGGGTGTTCTGCGACCCGGTCCCGCTGTCGGCGTTGATCGCGGCAGATCCGGTGACTTCGACGTGCAGCCCGTCGCCGGCCTGCCGGGCCGCCACGCCGACCGCGGCGCGGATCGCCTTCACCGCGTTCGTGTCGCGGTCGGTCAGGCTGTCCACCGGGGCAGTGATGCTGGCCGAGAACACCATGGCCCGGCCGTCCGCGGACCGGCGCACGGGATCTGGCGCCCGCAGCCCGGTGACCCGGCTGGCGAGCCCGGCCACGGCGGTACGCGCCGAGGCGACCGCGGCCCGGTCGGCGGCGCTCAGGCCGCGATCGCGCACGAACACCACGGCCGCCTGGTCGGACTCCGGCTGGCCGGGGCCGTGCAGGGCGGCTAGCTGAATCTCGGCCGCCCGCGTGGACTGGGCCGAGGCCGGCAGGTAGGCCGAGGCGCTGTCGTTGGTCACGCTGGGCAGGCTGCTGGCGAACGGGTGGATGAGGAAGAAGACGGCCAGCCAGGCGATCACCACGGGCCAGCGCAGCCAGCGCAGCGCCTTGGCGAGCCGGCCGCGCGGAGCGGGCCGGCCCCGGCGACGGCCGCCTTGCGGAGGGGATGACATCGGAGGATTCCTTCGGGAGTTCGGTTGCTTACCCCCGCAGCCTCATCCGGGGCGGGCACCGGACGCGTCAGCCCGCCGGTGCGCTTTGCGCGCCGCGCGGTATGAACCTGGCATTAGGCCGCGGCCGCAATCTCATACCGCGAATCAGCTTGCGGACCGGTGACGTGCGGCATCGGCCCGGGACAATGGGAGCATGCTGCGCGTAGCGAACCTGGCGACCCGGGCCGGGCTGCTTGTGTTCGTGGCCCTCGTCACGTTCCTGCAGCCCTGGCCCCGGGGCAGCGTTCACGTGGCCGCGCAGACCGACGTCCAGATCGCCGCGTTCGTGATCGCGGCCGTGCTGTTCACCGCGTGGTCCTGGGCCGACTGCTTCCCCGCGCTGCGGGGCCGCTACGTGTTCGCGCTGCCCTATGTCTTCGGCATCATCACGGTGACCTGCGCGGTCGCGTCCGTCACCCGGACCGGGGGCAACTTCATCGACCTGGGCATGGTCGCGGTCCTGCAGGCCGGCGGCGAGCTGAGCCTGGCCGGCGGGTGGATCGTGGCCGGGCTGGGGATCGTGGCCATCGAGGCGGTCGGCCTGCCCGGCGGCGCGGTCCTGTACGTCCTGCTCGGGTTCCCCGGTGTGCTGCTGGCCGGCCTGCTGCTGGGCCGCAACCGGCACTCGCACCGGGTCGCCGCCGATAAGTCGGCGGCCCTGCTGGCCAAGTCCGAGCTACTGCGCGAGGAGCAGGCCCGGGTGGCCGCGCTGGGAGAGCGGGCCAGGATCGCCCGCGAGATCCACGACGTGCTGGCGCACTCGCTGGGCGCCCTGGGCGTGCAGATCCAGCTCGTCCGGGCCGTGCTCACCGACCAGGGCGACAGCGCCCGGGCGGTGGACCTGCTGGACCAGGCGCACCGGATGGTCACCGGCGGGCTCGGCGAGACCCGCCGGGCCGTGCACGCCCTGCGCGGCGAGACCCTGCCGCTGGCCGAGGGGCTGGCCGAGCTCAGCGCCGACCACCAGCGCCGTCATGGCGCCCGGGTCAGTTTCGAGGTCACGGGCGTGCCGCGGCCGCTGCCGCCCGACGCCGGGCTCGCCCTCACCCGGACGGCCCAGGAGGCGCTGGTCAACACGGCCAAGCACGCCCCGCGCCAGCCCGTCGAGATCCGCCTCGACTACACCGGCCCCGGCACCAGCCTGGAGGTGCGCAGCCGCCTGGGCGAGGACGGCCCCGGCCAGGGCGAGACCGGGCTCGCCACGGTAAACGGCGGTTACGGGCTGGCCGGCATGCGCGAGCGGCTGCTGCTGCTCCACGGCACGCTGAGTGCCGGGCCCAGCGGGCGAGAATGGGTCGTCGTGGCCGGGGTCCCGCAGTGACGCCCGCGTCGTCCGGGCTGCCCGAGTCGTCCGGGCCGTTGCGGATCGTCGTCGCCGACGACCAGGCCACCGTGCGCGAGGGGCTTGTCGTGCTGCTCGGCTTGCTGCCCGACATCGAGGTGGTCGCGTCGGCGGCCGACGGCGAGCAGGCTCTGCGGGCCGTCGCCGAGCAGCATCCCGACGTGATCCTGCTCGATCTGCACATGCCGGTGCTGGACGGCGTCGAGGCCACCCGCCGGCTGACCGAGCGGCATCCCGAGGTGGCGGTCGTGGTGCTGACCACCTACGCCGACGACATCTCGGTCCTGGCCGCGCTGCAGGCGGGCGCGCGCAGCTACCTCACCAAGGACGCCGACCGCGGTCACATCGCCCAGGCGCTGCGCAGCGCGGCCACCGGCCTGACCGTCCTCGACCCGGCGGTCCACGCCGCGCTGCTGGCCGCCGCGGCCCGGCCGGGCAAGCCACCCGAACGCAAGCTGCCCGACGGGCTGACCCACCGCGAGGCCGAGATCCTCGGCCTGATCGCGCGCGGCCTCAGCAACTCCGACATCGCCGGCGAGCTGTACCTCAGCTCGCACACGATCAAGAGCCACATCAACCGGATCTTCGCCAAGACCGGGTCGGCCGACCGCGTTGGAGCGATCCGCTACGCCCGCCAGCACGACCTGGGCTAGCGGTCAGAGCTTGGCTGCGCGGACCCGGTGACCTCGCGGGCCAGCCTAGATGCTCTGGCCTCCCGACACCTCGATGCGCGTGCCGTTGGCCCAGGCGAAGCCGTCCGACAGCAGCGCGGCCACGGCCCCGCCGACGTCGTCGGGCAGCCCCACCCGGCCGAGCGGGATGGTGTCGGCGATCGCGCGGTTGGCGTCGGCGTTGTCGCGTATGTGGCCGCCGCCGAAGTCGGTCTCGATCGCGCCGGGCGCGACCACGTTGACCCGGATCCGGCGCGGGCCGAGTTCCTTGGCCTGGTACCGGGTCAGCACCTCGATCGCGCCCTTGGTCGCGGCGTAGGCGGCGAAGCCGGGCCGCGTGAAGCGCGCGAGGCCCGAGGAGACGTTCAGGATCCGCCCGCCGTCGGCGATCAGCGGGAGCAGCCGCTGGGTCAGGAAGAACGGCGCCTTGAGCTGGACCTGGACCAGTTCGTCGAACTGCGCCTCGGTCGTCTGCGCGAACGGCGCGTTGATGCCGATGCCGGCGTTGTTGATGAGGAAGTCGAAGTCGGGCCGCCCGAACTCGTCCCGCAGCACGTCCGCCACGCTGGCGGCGAAGCCGGCGAAGGTCTCCGTCCGGCTCGCGTCGAACGGGAGCATGGCCGCCCGGGCGCCCGCCGCGGTGATCTCCGCCGCCGCGGCGGCGGCCTCGTCCTCGCGGCTGCGGTACGTGCCGATCACGTTCACGCCCTGGCGGGCCAGGTGCACGGCGATGTTCCGGCCGAGCCCGCGGCTCGCCCCGGTCAGGACAGCGATCTTGTCAGTCACGCAGGAAGCTCCTCATGGTCGGAGTCGGGTACCGGCACTATCATCGCCGTCCGGCGCCCGACATGAGCGCCGTCGCTGAGTCAGGCGGTCCAGGAGGTGCTGCGGGACGGCCAGATCGGAACGCGGTAGCCAGCGCCACCGGACCCGTGTGCCCGGTTGTGCTCCTGCCCCTCGCGTTCCGCGGTCGCGGCCGCGGCGCCGTCCGGGATGTCGACGGGACCCAGGTCGGCCGCGAACCGGCGCGGCCAGCCCGGATCCTTGCGTTCCCCGAGTACGAACCGGGCAGCCCGCTTCGGCGGGCCGGCGATCAGCTCCATGATCGCTTCGGCCGCTCGGAACCGGTACTTCCAGGCGTCTCGGTCCGCCTGGGTGAGTTCCTGGGACGGGTTATCCCACGGCGTGGCCCAACCCGCGGCGGTGTTCTCGGCCGCGAGCAGCCGGAAGCGCAGGCCGAGCGGTGATTCACTGCTGACCGGCCAGGTCTCGCCCGCCGCCAGCCGATCGAGCGCGTCGGTAATTTCTGGGTACCCGGTCAGCCCGGTCTCGGCCGCGACCTCACGCGCCTGGATCACCAGCGCCGACCGCAGCCGGTCCGGCGCGGCGAACTCAGTGAGCGCCGCGACCTGGCCGCCGTGGTCGAGCGAGAGCCCGCGGGTGATGAGCGCCCGGTCCGGCAGGTCGGCCAGGAACGGGCCGCCCGGCAGCGCCCCGGTGAGGACCGTGGGGTCGAACTCGACGCCCAGTTCGCTGCGCAAGATGGCGAGCAGTCCGGATATTTGTTCCTGGAGACTGCGAAACCGGTCCCACGGGCGGATGCCTTCGCGGATCAGCGGGCCGTCCAGCATGGCCGGGTCCTGCCCGCCGCGACGTTCGGGGTCAAAGCCACAGAACGCGGCGGTGACCACCCCGTCTTCCATAACGACCAGTTCCGGGGGCCAGAAGTAGATGGCGGCGGCCCGGGTGGCCGCGGACAGCCGCGGCAGTACGGGCGGCCGGATCCCCTCGTAGTGCCCGTCCTCAAACGCGAATGACCACTTCCCGGCGCGGCCGACCCGAACCACGGGGAGATGGCCGGTCGTCCACGAGTGCTCGGCGGCGCGCGCCTGGTCCGCGGTCAGCGGCGTGGTCTCCCGCCGGACCGGGACGTCAGGGCCGCCGACCCCGAACCGGCGCAGCAGTTCATCGGGTTCGATGCCCTCGACGAACGTCAGGCAGGACGAACTGTGGTACTCGTCGATCCACCCTTGGTCCGTTTGGCCCGGCCCTTGCCGGACCAGCCGGGCCACCGGTGCCGTCGTCGCCGCCGCCATGGCCAGCACCGACCGGGGCTCCGCAGCGGCCGGGGCGGTGACGAGCTTCCAGTCCAGCTCACGGCCGAACGCGACCGGAACCCAGTAGTTGATCCGGCGTCCCGTCTCGATCGCGTCGGCGACGTCCGACAGCAACGCGCCGATCGACGGCCACTCGGACCACGTCACTCCTCCGCCGCCGTGCCACGTCCCCACCCGGCCGTGGCTGCTGCCTGGCTCGCAGTCGACGACGAGCCTCCAGTCGGTGTTGGTCACGGCGAACTCCAGGTGGTGGCGATCCCAGTACCCCTCGAACTCCGCGAGGACCACCTCGGTCTCCAGGTGGCTTTTCACCATGTCCGCCACGACGGCCGGCCGGAACGGGCCGGCCAGCGTGAAGTTGCCGCGCACCCATTCACAGCCGTCGTGCCGCTGCAGCGATGCCACCAGGTCGTCGGGGAAACGCAGGCCGAGTCGCCGCTGCGCGTCCGCCACGGCGGCCGCGCCGGCGCCGGCCCGCAGCGTTGCGTGAGTGTCCGGGGCGTTCGCCGCCAGCCACCGTTCGATCCGCAGCCAGGCATCGTCCACCTGAGATGGGCTCATTCGCGTCTCCGATCGTCTCGTTCGGCCCTGTGCCGTAGGTGCGAGTGTTTACGGCACCTCGGACATTTAGCCTTAACGCGACGTCACGGCCATTTCGACGACCCCGAGCCGGTCGATGCTCACGACGACCACATCGCCGGGCCGGACCGGCACCGCCGCAGTCAGGCCGCCGGACAGCACGACCTGGCCCGCGCGCAGGCCGCCCTCGCCCGCGGCGGCCAGCGCCCGGACCAGCCAGGCCACGGCCGCGGCCGGGTGGCCCAGCGACGCGGCGCCCGCCGCAGTGGCGCTGACCTGGCCGTTGTGCTCGAAGACCACCCCGGCCAGCCGCAGGTCGATGCCCCGCGGCGAGACCGGCGTGCCGACCACGAACCGGCCGGCCGAGGTGTTGTCGGCGATCGCGTCCGGCGTCGTGAACCGGTAGTCGGTGAAGCGGGAGTCGAGCACCTCGATCCCGGCGGCCACGCCGTCGGTCGCGGCCAGCACGTCGGCTGCGGTCACGTCCGGGCCGGCCAGGTCCCGGCCCATGAGGAACACGATTTCCGGCTCGGCCCGCGGCTGGATCAGGTCGCCGGTGACCAGCGGCTGGCCCAGGTCCAGGGCGTTCGCCCGGGCCAGGAAGCCCCGCACCGGCGCACCGATCCCGACCTGGGCCTGCTTGGCCCGCGAGGTGAGCCCGAGCTTCCAGCCCGCCAGCGGGCCGGCCTGCTGGCGAGCCAGCGCCTGGATCGCGTAACCGGCCTGCGCGTCGAGGTCCGGGTGCTCATCGGAGAGCGGGGCGATCGCTGCGACGTCGCTGACCGCCCTGGCCAGCCGGGCGGCCAGGTCGATGAGGTCCGCTGCCTGCGGCTGCGCTGTCATGAGCCCTCCGTCACGCGCACCGTGACCGGGCCGAGCCGGTCGAAATCCGCCCGGAACACGTCGCCCGCGGCCATCGGCACCGCCGCGTGCATCGATCCGGTCATGACCAGGTGCCCCGGCTCCAGCGCGATCCCGTGCTCCCCGAGGGTGTTGGCCAGCCAGGCCACGACCAGGAGCGGGTCACCGAGCGCGGCCGCGCCCGCGCCGGTGTCGGCCAGTTCGCCGTTGCGGGTCAGCACCATGCCGATCAGCCGGGTGTCCAGGCCGGCCAGCGGCACGATCCGGCTCGAGATCGCGACCGCGCCGTTGGACGCCAGGTCGGCCACGGTGTCGGCCAGCTTGATCCGCCAGCCCTCGATCCGCGAGTCGATGATCTCCACGGACGCGGCCACCCCGGCCGTGGCCCGGGCCGCGTCGGCCACGCTGACCCCGGGCCCGGCCAGCCGCTCACCGAGCACGAACACGATCTCGGCCTCGATCCGGGGCTGGATGAACTTCCCCAGCGGGATCTCGGCGCCGCTGGCGTACACCGTCGACGCCAGCACCGGGCCGTAGTCGGGCGAGCTCACGCCGACCATCTGCTGCATGGGCTTGGACGTCAGCCCCACCTTGTAGCCCGCGATCTGCTCGCCGTCCTCCAGCAGCATCCGCACCAGATGCTCCTGCACCGCGTAGCCGTCGGCCAGGCCGAGGGTGGGGTCGCTGTCGGTGAACGGCTCGACCGGGATCCCGGTGCGGCGCGCCTGGTACAGGGACGAGGCGGCCGCGGCCGGGTCAGCGATCGGCATAGGCCAGTCCTTCCGTTGCGGGCCGAGGCGGCGGCCGGCCTTTTCGAAACATATGTTTCGAGCGTACTGTTTCGAAACATGTCTTCCGGGGCTGGCGGGCCGGCCCCGGCGCCGCGTTATGGCACTAGAACTTGTTCTACTCGCGGAACGGCTGACGCTAACCGGGCCGTAGCCGGGGCGTCAACTCTCACCGTAGTCACCGGGAAAGGCCCGCTATCGCCGGGCCGTGGCCGACGGCTAATCTCAGTCGGGTGCAGTCACATTTGCCGAGGCCGCAGGCGGTGGTCCGGTGACGGGCCGACTGACCCGGCGCCCCGGCGGGCCCGCCCGGCTGCGCGCGCTGCTGGCCTGCGGCGCCACGGTCGTGGCGCCGGGCGCGTTCGACCCCCTGGCCGCCCGCGCTGGCCCGCCCGCGCCGCCTGGCCCGCCCGCGCCGCCTGGCCCGTCTGCGCTGACCCGCCCGCGCCGCCTGGCCCGGCCCACGCTGACCCCCACCAGTCACGTGCAGCCCGGCGGCCCCGCCAGCAACACAAGATCCCGTTGCTGTGGAGATGTAGCGGGCGAATAGCGCACCTGGCGCTCCACAGCAACAGGTGCGAGGGCCGGGCGTGGCGGGTGCGGGCGGCGGGCGGGCGCGTGGTAGTCGTGATGCCATGGGGACTGCAGTGGGTGGGCGCGCGCGGGCCCGAGGGGCCAGTCGGGCGGAAAACATCACGGTCAACGCGGCCGCCCTGGTCCAGGGCATCGCGCTGGTCACGTTCCCGGCGGCGAGCACGATCTTCACCGCCCGCGGCTCGTACGACCTGTCGAGCAGCCAGTACGGGCTGATGTTCGTGCCACAGGTGATCACCGCCGTCACCGCGGCCCTGCTCGGCGCGGGCCTGGTCGGCCCCGGCCTGGCCCGCCGCCTGGGCGAGCGGACCATCTACCTGGCCGGGCTGGTCGCGGACCTGTTAGCGATGGGGCTGCTGATCGTTAGCTGGCTCGCGGTCCATCAGCACGGCCTGGCCTACGGCCTGCTGCTGGTCGCGACCGCCTGCCTGGGCGCGGGCTTCGGCCTGGCCGTGCCCGCGCTGAACACCCTGACCGCCGCGTTCCACCCGCAAGCGGTCGACCGTTCCGTGCTCGTCCTCAACGCCCTGCTCGGCCTCGGCACCGCCCTCGCCCCGGTCTTCGTGGCGATATTCGTCGGCCTCGGCTTCTGGACCGGGCTCCCGGTGCTCGCCGCCGTGCTGCTGCTCGCCCTGATCGCGGTCAGCCTCCGACTGCCCCTGCGCCCGGCTGCACCGTCGGCTCCGCTGCCGGAGCCAGGAGCCGCGTCTGGTGCCCGGGTGCCGGGCGCGTTCTGGCTGTTCGGGGCGTTCGCGCTGCTGTACGGGGTCTGCGAGACCATGAACGGGAACTGGTCGCAACTGGACATGACCTCGCTCGGGGTTAAGACGTCGACGGCCGCGCTGGGGCTGACCGCGTTCTGGGCGTTCGTCACCGTCGGCCGGGTGCTGTTCGCCGCGGTTGGTCGCTGGCTGCCCAGCCGGGTCGCCTACCACGTGCTGCCGTTCCTGCTCGCCGGCGCGTTCCTGGTCATCGCCGTGCTGCCCAGGAACGCGCCACTGGCCTCGGTCGCCGCCTTCGGCCTGGCCGGCCTGGGCTGCTCGGCCCTGCTTCCGCTGACGATCAGCATCGGCCAGGAGAAGCTCACCGGCCACCAGACCCTCGTGGCCGGCGGCGTGATCGCCTGCTACCAGCTTGGCTACGGCATCGCCGCGTTCGGCGTCGGGCCCCTGCTCAGCGCTGGCCTGCACCTGCCCGCCGTGTTCGGCATCAGCGCGGCGGTGGCGGCGGCCATGGGCCTGGTCTCCCTGGCCGCGGCCCACGGCCGCCCTTCCCCTAAACGCATCCATCCCCGTCCCGCCCCCGCGACGCCGCGTCCATGATCAGGCAGTCTGAGTGCGTTGCGGGTTGAGCTGTTCTGGGGACGAGGAGGCCGGCAACTGGCACTTCCGCTTTACGAAATGGGCCGACGTATCCACCAGAAGCAGAAGCCGCCCAGGACGATGGCGAGAGCTAGGACGATTGCCAGTTCGTACTACTGCATGGGCCAATAATGACTGCCCGGCTGATAGGTGACCACCTGGTGGAACTTGGCGGCGAGCCTGGCGGTGCAGTCCCGTGGATTCAGCGGACCATAGTTGCCCAAGGGGCACGCTCGGTTGAGGAACGAGGACGTGGGGACATGGCCGGCGTTGTCGGTGATCTTGACCGAATAGACCCACGCGTTCGGAAGACTGACCCCTCGGGTGCTCTCGAAGGCGCGGATACCCGTCGGGAACTGATCGACGCTCACAGGCGTGGCCGGGGTGATCGGCAGGCTCTTATGGAAGGGAGCAATGAGGTTCGGACGCAGCCAAGCGGTCACGATCTCACGGCCTGCAACGAAGCCGATGAGCGCCGTCAGCATCGCCGGCAGCAAGCGACGGAAGAGCAGCCCAGCAGTGACCCCGAGCGCGAAAGCGAAGGCGGCGTAGCCGACCGGGACGACGTCGCGAGCCCCGAAGCGCAGGGAGTCAAATGGGTTCGCATTTACCTGATCGAGCTGACTCGACCACCAGCTCACCATGAGGCTGAGTAGCCCGGCGGCCGCCATGCTCATCAAGGCGCCGAGACCGAGCTTCACCGCCAGCCACCTGGTGCGGCTGACGCCCTGGGTCCACGCCAGACGGAAGGTGCCGGTCTCAAACTCGCGGGAAACCAGCGGCGCGCCCCAGAACATCGCGATGAGGAGAGGGGCGACGAGCAGGAGAAAGTCCAAGAAGACCTGCAAGGGGCCGTCGGAGTTGGTGAAGTTGGTGGTGGCTGTCGAGCAGTCGTGCTGGGCAGCGCAGGTGGCGACCGTCGTGTCGTAGAGGTGGACGAGGTTCGGTCCGGTAACCGCGAGCACGATGGCGACAACCGCCAATGCGCCAGCGGCTACGGCGCCTTGCACGCGAAACTGGAGCCAGGCGAATCGGATCACGACACCACCCCCAATTCCGACCGGCGCGCTGGGCTCGGGTCACGCGCCTGGCGCATGTAGGCGAGCACCAGATCATCCAGTGGACCGGGGAACTCGGCCTGGGCTAGTACGGCAGTTGCAGATCGTTATTGTGACTGGTCACGGACAGGCTGCTGGTGTCAGAGCCCTGCCGGGTGATCGGACAGCCAGTCCTTGTGCGCGCGGTGGAGTTGGTTCCGGTGGTCTGCGGTGGCGGCGATGACGTCGGCGCCGCCGTCGTAGGGTGCGTAGAGCCAGCCCATGTCGGCTGTGGTGATGATGACGCCCGCTGTTCCGTCGTCTGCGGCCAGCCGCAGGAGCTGCGAGAGTTCCTGGCTGTGCAGCCGGGCTGCGGACACCCACAGGTGCCACCAGGTGTCGTCCGGGGCGTTGATGCCTGTCAGAACGCGGGTCCAGTAGGCCGCAGTGGGCAGCGCCCTGGAAAGTTCCGCCGTGCGCGGCACCGGCCCGGGGGCATCGGACCAGGAGACCGTCACGACCATAAGCTCGCGTTCGGCGTCGGCGTTGTCGTGGGATAGGAGTTCAGCGAGCACGCTCAGGTGCCTGCGCATGATCTCGGCATACTCGTCCTCGTTGTCGGCGTAGCGCTTCGAGCCGGGCAGGCTGTGGAAGCGGACCCAGCGCTCGTTGCCGCGGACGGGCAGCTCGTGGCTGACTGGCCGCCAATCACCCCATGCCTCGGCCCATCGGGCAGTCAGGCCAGTGGTATCCACACCGGAAGACTAGTACCGTAGGCTGACTTCGTGATCTTCATGTTCGGGCGCGCTTTTGGCAGTGGCTGGTACGGGCGCGATGCTGTGGCGTCGCCGCCATGCTGACCAGTGCAGGCGGTGGCGGATGCTGCGGGGCGGCTGGCCGGGAAGGACGTTAAGCAGGTGGTGGATCTCGCTGCTGGTCAGCGGGATCATGCCGCCGGGCGGGGGCTGGCGAGCGCGCTCGGTCGCGGCGAGGATGGCCAGGAGCGCGCTGGCGAGCATGGCCAGGGTGGTCCAGCGGTGCCAGGAGTTCCAGGCGGACCTGGTGCTGGTCCAGTCCGGCCAGCCTCTTCCGGCCTGGAACGATTCCTCCACGGTCCAGCGGCGGCCCGCGACGCGGACCAGCGTCGCCAGGGACACCGGCGCGGGCGCGTAGCAGCGGTAATAGGCCAGCTCGCCGGTCGTGTTATTGCGGCGGATCAGCAAGGACCGCTGCCCGGCCGGGCCGGCACCAGCGTCGATGGCGATCCAGGCCCAGTCGTAGTAGCGCGGCGCGGGCATGGCTCCTCTGGAGCGATCTGGCTGGCATGAGAACCGCCATGATCACCCCAAGGGCCGTGCCCGCGCTCTTACCCGCCCGTCACCGGCGCGTCGCCAGCTGCCAGGACATCACCAAGATGACCCGAGGCGGGCCACGTTAGTGCGCAAGTCAGAGGGCGGGGCCATGGCCGGACGGCGCGCGAAGGCCACGGCGCTGGCGTTATAGCTCGCGGATACGCCACCACCACCAGCGACCCGAATTCCACCGAGTAGTCACCGGCCCTGGATTGGGAAGAGTACGGCGCTCGAACTCCTCGTCAATCCGCTGGACGAGGCGGCCGAGGTCTACGCGGGCTCCCGGGGGGAGGCGTTCCAGGACCATTTCAAGGTCGTCGCGGACGTCCTCGATCTCTATGCCCGGAGACATATCCTGGGGGCCATTGAGATAGCGGCCCGGCTGCCTGAACACATTCTCGAACCTGGCAAGGGCCACAGCCACCATGCCCGGACGGTTCAGCTCGTCCTCTGCCCGGCGCACAGCCGCGCGGGTACGGGCCGACACCGCCGGGATCCTGCGCACCCGGACATACCTGGGCGGCCGCCAGCACTCATCACGGACGGCCTTCGGGCGCCTACGCGGCATCGCCCTTTCTGATCGACATGAACCTCATTGTGCCACGGTGGGATCGAAGGATCCGACCAGGCTGGTAACGAAGTGTCGCTGGAGTACCAATCCGAGCCGCAACGGGAACCTATCTAGTTACCCGCCGCGATGGTAGCGTGACGGCTTGTGCGGGCTCGAGCAGCGGGCTTACGTCGCCCCCTGGCCTTTGCCAGGCAGGTCCTGCGTGGCCGCAATGGCCGGTAAACATTTCACGCTTACCGGCCGAACGCCAGGTTTATCATCATTCCCGCGTTTCTTATTTATCCCTTTTCAGCACGAAGGCCCGGCGTCAGACGCCACACCTGACCGGGCCCTCGCTGCCCCCTGTTCCCAGAGAGGTGAACTCAGTATGCCGTCAATTACTGTTGCGGGTGCACGCCGCCCCCGACGGTTGCGGGCCCTCGCGGCCGCCGGGGCCGCCGCGGCGCTGGCGGTCGCGGCCGCCGGGTGCTCCGGCCGGGCCTCGTCCGCGACGAGCACGGGCCCGCTGGAGAAGCCCGACATCGTGATCGGCGCCATGCCGGCCATCGGCAGCGCCGCCATCTACATCGCGCAGGATGAGGGCCTGTTCAAGCAGGCCGGCCTCAACGTGAAGGTCGTGTCGCTCGGCGCGCCGCAGACCGTGGTGCCCGAACTCGAGCGCGGTGCCATCGACGTCCTCGAGTACGAGTGGACGACGCTCATCGAGTCCATGGCGGGCGGCTCCGCGAAGCTGCACGCGATCGCCTCGGCTCAGGCCCTCGGGCCGGGCTCGCACGAGATCGTGGTCCCGCCGCACTCCGGTATCACCAGCCCGGCTCAGCTCAGGGGCAAGACCATCGGGGTCCAGTCGCTCAACGGCCTGGACACCCTGCTCGTGGACTCGGCCCTCGCGCTTTACGGCATCACGCCCGCCCAGGTGCGCCTGGTCCCGGTCCCGTTCCAGGAGATGCAGCAGGCGCTGGCCGGCCACCAGGTGGCCGCGGTCGAGCCCGCCGAGCCGTTCGTGACCACGCTGGAGAACGGCCCGGGCGCGACCACGCTGTTCGACATGGATCAGGGATCCATGCTCGGTTTCCCCGTGGCGGGATACACGGTGACCGACCAGTTCGCGACCAAGTACCCCAAGACGACCGCGGCGCTGGCGAGGGTGCTCGGTGAAGCTCAGGCGATCGCTTCCACCAATCGCGCGGCGGTCGAGCGCGCCATTGCGCAGGCCGCGCACGTGAGCCCGGCGGTGGCCGCGCTCGCGGCCCTGGGGACCTTTCCCGCCAACGTCGACCCGGTCGAACTCCAGCGGCTCGCCGATCTGATGCTCTCCGACCACGAGATCAGCCAGAAGTTCCCGGCCACCAGGCTCACCAGGCCGATCGGCTGAACGGGCCGAGCAGGTGCTAGCGAACAGTTAGCCGACTTCATCCCATATGAGTAATGATCGTCATATGGCGTACTTGACCGGGCGTGCCCCGGGTATTCGATGCGCGGCCGCGGCCGGGTCGGCGCTGCTCGCCGCGTCCGTGACGCTCGCTGCCCCCGCGACCGCGACCGCAGCCAGCGGGGCAGCCACGGCTGCCGCGGCCGCGACCTGCGCTACCGCTCAGGGGCCGTTCCACGACGACGGGACCAAGGTGCTGGCCGCCGACGGTTCCACCTTTATCCCGTACGGGGTCACGGTGCCCGGCCTGGCCCACGCTGACTACCAGGACTTCACCAGCGCCGACGACGCCCAGATACAGGCCGCCGCCCAGGACTGGTGCGCCAACACCGTCCGGCTCCAGGTGTCCCAGGACACCCTGGTCGGGGCCGGCGGCACGCAGGACAACACGGCCTTCATGGCCGCGATCGAGGCTGAGGTCAGTCTGGCCGAGAGCTTCCACCTGGTTGTGGTCATCAATGCCCAGACCCAGGACGTGGGCCACGAGCCGGGGCCGACGCACGCTACGCACGTGTTCTGGACCGACATCGACAGCGTCTACGGCCACGACCCGCAGGTGGTCTTCGACCTGTTCAACGAGCCGCACGTGAACGCGGGCAGTACCGTTGCGGACTGGAAGGTGTGGCAGGCCGGCGGCACCGTCAACGGCACCTACTACCCGGGCATGCAGGGGCTGCTCAACCAGGTGCGCGGCGAACGTGCCACCAACCTGGTCTGGATCGAGGGACCGTTCACCGCCAGCACCCTGGCCCGGGTGAAGTCCTACCCGGTCACCGGCGGTCCGCTGATGTACGCCATCCACCACCCGTCCGGCGCGCACAACTCCTCGGTCTGGTGGGCCGACTTCGGCTACCTGGTCAAGCAGGGCATCGCCCCGGTCGTGGACGGCGAGTGGACCAACTACGCGCTGCCCGGCAAGTCGGAGTGCTGGAACGACGCGCCCACCGCGGTCCCCGCGTTCCTGAAGTACCTCGGCAATCATGGCATCGGCATGACCGCGTGGAAGCTCGTGCCGGGCGTCCTGCTGGAGTCATCCAGCTTCACCGACCCGACGCATATCTATACCAAGAGCTGGAACTGCACCACCTCGGGCCTCAACCAGGGTGCAGGAAATCAGATACTCCACTTCTTTGAGAGCCATAACGATAGTCCCGGCGCCAGCCCAGCCACTTAAATGGCGGTGTGACTGGCGGGAAAATCGCGCAGGTCCCGGACGGCCGCGGCCACCGCGGCATCCGGGACTCGCGCGTCGTGCTGCTGACCGTCACCGCGGGCGCGGTGAACGCCGTGTCGTTCCTGGCCCTGGGCAAGGTGTTCAGCAGTGTGATCACCGGAAACCTGGTGCTGCTCGGGGTGGCCGCGACCACGCACGTCTCCAGCGAGGCGATCCACAGCGGCGTGGCCCTGGCCGGGTACGCGGCTGGCGTCCTGGCGGGCGCCCCGCTCGCGGCCAGGGGCGGCGATGACCCCGGTGCCTGGCCTCCGAGCGTAACGACCACGCTGGCCGCGGAACTTTGCGTGATGGCCGGATTCAGCGTGGGCTGGGAGCTGTCAGATGGCCATCCGAGGGGCGGGGCGCAGATGGCGCTGCTGATCGTGCTCGCGGCGGCCATGGGCATGCAGAGCGCCGCGGTGCGCCGGCTCGGCCAGATGTCGAGCACCTACCTGACGAGCACGCTAACTGGCGTGCTGGCCGGGCTCGTCACCCGGACCAGGCCGGACGGGCTCGCCCGCAGCCTCGGGGCGCTGGCTGCCCTCGTCGTCGGGGCGGTCGCCGGCGGCATCCTGACCAGGTCGGCTTACGCCTGGCTGCCCGCGGTGATCCTGCTTCCGCCGGCCCTGGTGATCGTCGGCTCGGTTACGGACGGCTCTGGCCGGCCCGACGCCCGTGACTAGCGGCCCGGACCTGAGGCGGCCCGGACCTGAGGCCCGGGCCGCTCGCCAGGTTTGTGCTGCAGGCGCCTGCTCAGGCGCGGGCCCGCGCGCGGGCCGCGCGGGCCGGGCGCGCCTGAGCCTGCTCCTGCGGCGCGCTGCGGCGTGGCTCGGCGGCGCGGGCCGGGGTGGCACTATCGGCCGTGGCGGCCGTCGCGGCCCGGCGCGGAGCCGACTCGTAGGCGGTCAGCGTCTCGCGGCCGACGCGCTCCCAGGCGTACCGGGACTTCGCGCGGTCGGCGGCCGCGATCCCGTAGGCCTCCAGCCGCAGGGAGTTGGCCAGCAGCTTGCGGATCCGCAGGGCCAGTGGCGAGGGCTGCGCGGACGGGGTGAGCAGGCCCGTGGTCATGTCGACGACCGCGTCCTGCTCGGCGCCGACGGCGGAGGTGACCACGGGCGTTCCTGAGGCCATGGCCTGGATCGCCATCGTGCCGACGGGCTCGTACGCCGCGGTGCTGACCAGCAGGTCGGCCGAGCGCAGCAGCGCGGGCAGGTCAGCCGGCGCAACGTGCCCTGTCCACGCGATGCGATCCTCGACCCCCAGCTTCTTGGCCATGCGCAGCAGGCTCCGGTAGGCGGGATCCTCGCCCAGTTCCTGGTCCGGGCCGCCCATGATCACGAGCTCGGCCTCGGGGATCTCGGCCAGCGCCCGCACCGCGATGCCGAGGCTGCGCGGGTCGGTCAGCGGCTCGGCCGCCAGCAGCCGGGGCCGCCCGGTGCGCTCGGCCGCCGGGCCGTCCGGGGAGAACTCGGTGGTGTCAACGCCGCACGGCACCATCCGCAGCTTGGGCCGGGACACACCCAGCCGGGCGAGATCGGCCAGTTCCTCGGAGGAGCTGGCCAGGACGACGTCGGCGCTGCGCGCGATGCACGCC